>CAYTDP010000001.1:0-102679 GCA_964436625.1 uncultured Halanaerobiaceae bacterium
AAATAAGTTTTTTTGAGACCCCTATTTACCAACTGAAGACAAGAAGATCCCTTTTAATTTTTAGTTTTTGAGGCAGCGAGGTGATATAAAAGTGGGGAAAAAGGAATGGTGTCGGGTTAAGCTTCCCAGCAACCTGCTGCAGGAGATGGAGGGCTATGTTACATCTGGAGAAGAGAGCGATATTGACGAGTTTTTCTGTCAGGCCCTCAGGATGTACCTGGCTCATCTAAAGAGAGATGAGATTAAACGAAAACTCAAGTCCGGTTATAAAGAGATGAGCGAGTTGAACGAACAGCTGGCCGATGAGGGCCTGCCCTCTTCCTGCCGGACAATCACATTTTATGAAGAAAAATTATCGGAGTGTGAATAATGGAAATATTAAGAGGTGATGTTTTCTATGCCAACCTGAACCCGGTGGTGGGTTCAGAGCAGGGCGGTACCCGCCCTGTTCTGATCATTCAAAATGATATCGGGAACAGGTACAGTCCCACAGTAATTGTGGCAGCTATAACCTCGCGCATCAAAAAGGGCAAGCTGCCCACCCATGTGGAAATCGGGGCCGAAGACAGCGAGCTGGATCGGGATTCGGTAATACTTCTTGAGCAGATTAGAACACTGGACAAAAAGAGGCTTGAACGGAGAATAACTCATCTGAGCTCTGATATAATTGAAGAGGTTAATCGATCTCTGGAAATCAGTCTGGGACTTATAGAGCTTTAATCTTACATACATAACTTTTAACTCCCCCTCTCTTATTCAAGGGGGATTATTTTATTCAGTCCGGGAAGGGTGGTGAAGAGCATCTGCCGGGTCGTGAATTTTTTCGGCAGGATGCAGATAATGATCAAGTTTACTACTATATCCCGACAGGAAACGGAGAGGGCCGGGAAAAAACTGGGTAAATACCTTGATGAGAAATTTAGAAAAGAAGAACTGCTCGAGGGCATGACCATCTTATTAAAAGGCGAGCTGGGTGCCGGTAAAACAACTTACATCAGAGGAGTAATAAGGGCTGCTATACCGGGAGAGAGGGTTACCTCTCCCAGCTACACCCTCATAAATGAGTATACTTCCAGTCTCCTCAGTTTTGTGCATGCCGATTTGTACAGGCTTCAACAGCAGGAAGAAGCCGAGCATATCGGACTCTTTGAATACCCGCACCGCCGCAGTGTATTTCTGGTGGAGTGGCCGGAGCGAATTTCAGTAGATTGGGGAAATTATCTGGAGGTTGAAATTAACAGGGGGAGTCAGGAGAAAAAACGCATTCTGGAAATAAGAGCTGTGGGAAAAAGAGAAAAAAATCTGCTGGAGGAGTTGAGCGGAATATATGAATGTGGCCGGGATTGATACTGCGAGCGATATCCTCGGGCTGGGATTCTGCCGGGATAATAAAATTATGGGAGAGATTAATATCAGACTCGACCAGAGTCATAATCAAAGGCTTCTGCCTCTTTTTGATCTCTTAATGGGAGAGGTTGAATGCCGTCTTTCCGATCTGGATGGCATAGCTGTTGTGACAGGTCCGGGCTCTTTTACCGGACTGAGAATATCACTCAGCACAGTTAAAGCTTTCAGCATCTCTCAAGACATATCACTTATAGAGGTTTCAAGCCTGGAGCTTTTAATAGCAGATAGACTCAATCAACCTGGATTTTGGCTGCCTGCATATGATGCCCGTGGAGACAGAATTTATACTGCTATCTTTTTCGGCGGAAAAGAGCTGACCGATAAGAAGGCAAGAGTTCTGGAAGATCAGGCTGTAGCTCTAGCAGAGCTGCCTGAGTTATTGAGAGAACAACTGCCTGAGAAATTCAGGCTGACAATCACCGGGCCTGCTGTAAACAGATATATTGAGCAATTCAGAGAGATAAAAGAAAATTTACCCGGAGAGATTGTGCTCGATAAAAAATATACTGCCCTTCCTGCTGGAGGGAGGCTGGCTCGACTGGGCGGTGACTTTTTGGAAAAGAACATGAGAATAGTCGGACCGGATGAGCTCCGCCCCCGGTATTTAAAGAAACCTCAGGCCGAAATAGATCACGAGAAAAACTGATAGAGGTGCCAGGATATGGCCATAACTTATGGGCGAGATTTCGATGAAAATAAGCTTGAGTTCAGGCCAATGATCCCGAAGGATGTTGAGAAGGTCGGCCGTCTGGAGCGAAAAGTGTTTTCCCGTCCCTGGCCTGAAAGAGCTTTTTTGAACGACATACTTTCAGACAGGCCGGTCTTTTATCGGGTTTGTTATGGGGAAGACAGTCTTCTTGGGTATCTGGGGGCTCATATAGAAGATGAAAAAATGCACATTGTTAATATGGCCGTTGAACCATCCTGGCAGAGGTGTGGAATAGGCGGCGAGCTTTTAAAAAGAGCCCTGGATTTTGCCCGAAAAAAATCTATTGCAGAAATATATCTGGAAGTTAGAAGGTCAAATCAAGCGGCAATCAGCCTTTATAAAAAGTACGGTTTTGAAGAGGATTCTATCCGTCGCAGTTATTATGCCCGCAGCGGAGAGGACGCTATAATAATGGTGAGGGGAATGGCAGATAATGAATGAATATATCGAGATGGGCGAAAAATACAACCGAAGAAAAAGTTTTAAAGAGCGAGCTGAAGCGAACAGGGAGAAGAGATTATCTGAGAATGAAGCGGAATTTATTCTGGCTTTAGAGACCTCCTGTGATGAAACTTCAGCAGCGGTTATCACCTCCCGAGATGGTCGGCCAGAAATTATTTCTCACGAGGTAGCCTCACAGATAGAAGATCACAAAAAATTTGGTGGAGTTGTTCCGGAAATAGCTTCGCGCAGACATCTGGAGCTGATCAGGCCGATGATTAATTCGGCTCTCGAGCAGGCAGGGGTTGATTCAACTCAACTAACAGCGGCAGCAGCTACCAGGGGACCGGGACTGGTCGGGGCTCTGCTGGTCGGTTTTGCGGCCGGGAAAGCTCTGGCTTATGCCGAGGAAATTCCTTTTTTGGGTGTAAATCATATTGCCGGCCATATATTCGCCAATTTTTTGGTTCACGAAGATATTGAATTGCCCTTTCTATGTCTGACAGTCTCTGGCGGACACACTGATCTTATTTATTTTTCCAGAATGATCGAATATGAGATTTTGGGCAGGACCAGGGATGACGCCGCGGGCGAAGCTTTCGACAAAATTGCCCGGCGCCTGGAACTGGGTTATCCCGGCGGTCCAGCCATCGAAAAAAAAGCCCGGGAGGGAAATCCTGAAGCTGTGGAACTGCCCCGGGCGTTGAGCGAAAGCGAGAGCTATGATTTTAGTTTTAGCGGACTTAAAACTGCAGTGATCAATTATATTCACAATCAGCAGCAGAAAGGCAATGAAATTGACACCGCTGATCTGTCAGCATCTTTTCAAAGGGCTGTGATTGAAAGCCTTTTGCCCCAGGTTGAAAGAGCTATTAAAAATTTTGAGCCTGAAGCTTTGCTTCTTGCCGGAGGAGTGTCGGCCAATTCACTGCTGCGCAGTCGATTTGAAAGTTTGACCGAGGAACATGAACTCTCTCTTTATCTTCCTCCTCTGGATTTGTGCACCGATAATGCTGCCATGATCGGGGCAGCAGCCTATTATCAGCTTGCTGCCGGCCATTCACATGATCTGGGGCTGGATGTAAAGGCTAACCTATCGCTTTAATAACCCGTCAGAAGTTTCGGGAGGAATTTTAAATATGAAGCAGGGCCTATATCTGGAATCTCTTTATCGCAGTGTTCAGGACCAAAATATTTTGCCCCTGACTTCTAAATGCCCTCTTGACTGTTATTTTTGCAGCCATAAATTTCAACCTTCCGAAGTTAAAACTCTTTCTCCAGGCCATCTTGATAGGGATAGTATATTTGATCTCAGCGAATTTCTGGATGGTTCTCATCGGATAATCATAGGCGAATCGGCCTCCCGCATAGAAGAAGGAGAGCCTTTCTGTCATCCTAACTGGCGGGAAGTGATTGCCCACCTAAGAAATAAATTTCCCAAAACACCTATCAACATCACAACTTCGGGTGTGCTTTTGAAAAGAGACGATATAGAATATCTGGC
Organism: uncultured Halanaerobiaceae bacterium; assembly: GCA_964436625.1. GTDB lineage: Bacteria > Bacillota > Halanaerobiia > Halanaerobiales > Halarsenatibacteraceae > Halarsenatibacter. The sequence continues at coordinate 4,062 of CAYTDP010000001.1, forward strand.
CCGAATGCGCCCTCTCAAACTTTGCATTTCTCTCAATCTTATTTCCTCTGATTTGAGAGCTGATTATTTGGGGGATGGAGGATTTCGCAGTATCGAAGCTGTTTTACATGATTTAGACCAAATTAACCTCCCCTGCACGGGAAGTCTGGTCGCTCTGCCCAGACTGGCAGGCTGGAAAGAACTGAAGAGGTCTCTGGAGATTATGGATAGAACTTCCTGTCTCCAGCACGTGAGAATTTTCCGCCCGGGTTATACCAGCAGGATTAAAAGTGATAAAGCTGAAAAGTTGGATTTTAAACCCGGGTCGCTCATGAAGAAACTGGAAAGCTGGCGGGGGGAGTTTATCACTCCCATAATTTTTGAACCCCGGCCGGTCTATGATCTTCAGGCCAGAATTGTCGGGGTGAAACCTGACAGCCCTGCGGCCAGAATCGGCCTCAAAAGAGGAGATATTATTGCCTCGGTAGCCGGAAATCAACCATTTTCACGAGTTGAAGCCTTTTCATTATTGAAGAATCATCTGCGCCAGCAGGAAATTTTTAGGCTTAAAATAAAAAGGAACGTTCATGGCAAAAATGAAATTCTGCAGAAAACGGTAAAACCTGGAGAAGTAAAGCCCGATTCATTTCAATATGAAGAAGTGGGGCCGGGAGTGATTATGGCCCGTGACATATCTCCGGCCCATTTTTGCGAAATAAAAAGATATTCCCGTGAAAACAACCTGCATCTGCTGATAACTGCTCCGGCTGCCAAAACCCGAATTAAACTGCTGGAAAATAAGTTAAATGAGGAAACAGTAGAGAGTAAAGATTACAAAATGATGACGATCAGGCCGCAATTTTTTGGAGGAAATATTGAGGCTGCCGGGCTGCTTGTTATCAGCGATGTCTTGAGAATGAAGGACAAAATCTGTCGATTTTCTCCTGATTCGATATTTTTATCTGACAGCATGTTTGATCACCGGGGGGAAGATCTGCTGGGGGAACATCGCGGAGAACTGGAGAGAAAACTCCCGGCCCCGGTTTATTTTATATGATCTTAAAAAAGCATTTGAAAGTTTACGGGCGAATAATCGATTAATATGGAGTAATTAGCATATAAACACTTATGAAAGCTAATAATCTCTATAATTAATCCTTGATTTATATTAACAACTCCATTATTATATAAAATGGATTTGTTAGCACTCGGTCTGGATGAGTGCTAATAAAAAGCCAGTGTAGTTAAGTATGCCAGTAATTGCTGGTAGCAATAAAATATCAAAGGGGGTATATGCTAATGAGATTGAGACCGTTAAACGATCGAGTTGCAGTAAAATATGAAGAACCAGAAGAAGAGACCACCGAAAGCGGCATCGTTCTGCCCGACACAGCTAAAGAAGAAAAGCCGCAGCAGGGTCAGGTAGTTGCCAAAGGAGAGGGCTGCGACGCCGAGGATACACCTACAGTAGAGATCGGCGATACAGTTGTATTCGACAAATTTGCAGGAACCGAAGTCAATGTCGACGACGCAGAATACGTTATCCTGAGTCTGGAAGACGTACTGGCAGTAATTGAATAAAAAAATTTAAGGAGGGATACATATGGCCAAGGAATTAAAGTTCGGCGAAGAAGCAAGAAGAGCTCTGGAAGATGGAGTAGATACTCTGGCCGGTTCGATAAAAATTACTCTAGGTCCTAAAGGTAGAAATGTAGTACTCGAGGAGAGCTTCGGTTCTCCTTCCATCACAAATGATGGTGTAAGTATAGCCCGGGAGATCGAGGTTGAAGATAATTTTGAGAACATGGGCGTACAGACCGTAAAAGAGGTAGCCACTAAAACAAACGATGCAGCAGGAGACGGTACTACAACAGCTACCGTTCTGGCAGAAGCAATCTTTAAAGAAGGCTTAAAAAATGTGGCTGCAGGTGCCAACCCCATGCAGCTTAAGGATGGTATAGATAAAGCAGTTGACTGCATCATAGAAGAGATAGGCAGAATCAGCGAGCCTGTTGAAGGTCGTGAAGCTGTATCTCAGATAGCAGCAATTTCGGCCGATGACGAAGAAGTTGGAGAGCTTATAGCTGGTGCCATGGAAAAAGTGGGCCAGGACGGAGTAATTTCCGTTGAAGAGTCTAAGAGTATGGGAACATCGATGGATGTAGTAGAAGGAATGCAGTTCGATCGGGGCTATCTCTCCCCTTACATGGTTTCTGACACTGAAACCATGGAAGCTTCCATGGAAGACCCCTACATTCTCATCACCGATGAAGAAATTTCCAACATTCAGGATATCCTGCCGCTGCTCGAAAACGTAGCTCAATCCGGCAGAGAACTGCTGATAATAGCCGATGATGTCGAAGGTGAAGCTCTGGCCACACTGGTTGTAAACAAAATTCGGGGCACATTTGATTGCGTAGCGGTAAAAGCTCCTGGATTTGGCGATCGCAGAAAGTCCATGCTGGAAGATATTGCTGTGCTCACCGGTGGACAGCTTATCACTGAAGATCTCGGCCTAAAGCTCGAGAACGCCGATATCAGCATGCTGGGTGAAGCCAACAAAGTAACTGTCACCGAAGACGATACCACCATCGTCGAAGGCAAGGGTGACAAAGATGAGATTAAGAACAGAATCAATACAATCAGAAAGCAAATTGAAGCATCTGATTCTGACTTTGATAGAGAAAAACTGGAAGAGCGTCTGGCCAAGCTGGCAGGCGGCGTAGCTGTAATAAATGTTGGTGCCGCTACTGAAACCGAACTGAAAGAGAAAAAGCACCGCATTGAAGACGCTCTCTCCGCTACCAGAGCCGCTGTTGAAGAAGGGCTTGTACCGGGCGGAGGCGCAACCTTCCTGCATGCTCTGCCTGCTCTTGAAGAGCTCGAATTTGACAATGAAGATGAAGAGACAGGTGCGGAGATCGTCAGAAAAGCTCTGGAATCTCCAGCGTATTATATCTCCGACAATGCCGGATTCGAAGGCTCTATTATAGTCGAAAGGCTGAAGGAGAAAGAAGAAGGCGTAGGTTTCGATGTTATGAGCGGTGAGTTCACCGATATGATCTCTGCTGGTATCATCGATCCTGCCAAAGTAACCCGTTCTGCCCTGCAGAATGCTGGCAGCGCAGTCGGAATGCTGCTTACCACCGAATGCCTCGTCGCCGACAAGGCCGACGAAGATGATGATAACGGCGGTGCTCCCGGTGGAGCCCCCGGCGGCGGTATGCCCGGTGGCATGGGCGGCGGCATGGGCGGCATGATGTAAAACGCCCATCTATGCCCCCCCGACGGTTTTCAGTCGGGAAGAAAAATCAAGGAGTGAATGTCAGAGGCGCCCACTTCTTCCGCCTGGAAGAGGGGGCGCCTCTTTTGCTTATTGAGGGGTAGTATGGTATAATTTTATACTGGAGTATATTAAACCGGCTGGAAAAAGAAAGGGGAAAATATGGAACGGGATAAACTGGCAGTCATAAATTTTGGAGGACAATATGTGAGGTTGATCGCCCGGAAAATCAGGGAGCTTGGCGTCTACTGCGAAATCGTCGATCCTGAAAATGCATATGGTTTATGTTCTTCTCCCCGGGTTAAGGGAATTATTCTTTCAGGAGGGCCGGACAGCGTACAGGAAGAGGGCGCTCCGGTTTTAGACCAAAGCTTCTTTGATCTCGGGAAGCCAGTCCTGGGAATTTGTTATGGTATGCAGTTGATGGCTGAAATTTTGCCAGGCGGCAGTATTGAAGATGGCTCTCTTTCAGAATATGGACGTGCTGAAGTTAAAATTACAGATACAGATATTTTATTTGAGGGTATATTTGAGCGCGGAGAAGTCTTTACAGCCTGGATGAGTCATGGTGACAGTGTGGTTGAAGAACCTGAAGACTTTGAGATTCTGGCTGAAACAGCTAGCGCGCCGATCGTGGCCATGGCTGACCGCCAGAAAAACCTTTATGGTGTGCAATTTCATCCCGAGGTTACCCATACTGAAAGAGGCAGCGACATTCTTGCCAATTTTATTTTTGATATATGTGGTCTGGAAGAAAACTGGCAGATCAGCGACATCGTTCAGGATAGAGTGGAGCAGATAAAATCTGCTCTAGATGATGATGCTAACGTTCTCATAGGGCTTTCAGGCGGAGTTGATTCTTCGGTAGCAGCTGCCCTGATTCAGGAGGCGGTCGGTGACAGACTTACCGGCATATTTATAGATCATGGACTGCTGCGCCAGGGAGAAGCTGAACAGGTCAAAAAGAGTTTTTCTCAGGTTTTTGAGTTTCCTATAAAATTCATCGATGCTTCACAGAGATTTCTCGGACAGCTGGAGGGAGTAAGCGATCCTGAAGAAAAAAGAAATATTATTGGGCGTGAATTCATCAAAGTTTTCGAGCAGGAGGCGGAGGATTTAGAGAATGTCACTCATCTGGCCCAGGGCACTATTTATTCCGATGTAATTGAGAGCGGACTCGACCAGAATGCAGCTCTCATAAAATCCCATCATAATGTGGGTGGACTGCCGGAACGCATGGAGCTCAATCTGCTGGAACCGCTGCGCGAATTCTTCAAGGATGAGGTGAGGAGGATAGGGGAAGAGCTGGGGCTGCCGGAGGATGTTGTCTGGCGTCAGCCTTTTCCCGGACCGGGTCTGGCTATAAGGGTTATTGGCGAGGTTACCAGGGAAAAACTGGCTCTGCTCCGTAAGGCGGATTATATCTTTAGAGAGGAGCTGGAAAATTCCGGAATCTCGGATAAGGTATGGCAGTCTTTTGCAGTGCTTCCTGACATGAAATCGGTAGGAGTTATGGGGGATACCCGCACCTATGGTTATCCCATTATTCTAAGAGCTGTAGACAGTGAAGAAGCCATGACGGCCGACTGGGTTAAAATTCCGCACGAGCTGCTGGACAAAATAGCGGGCAGAATCGTCAACGAAATGGAACAGGTAAACAGAGTGGTATATGATGTGAGTTCAAAGCCTCCCGCCACGATCGAGTGGGAATAAAAGAAAGGAGATAAAAATATGGTGGACGAAATAGAGGATGAGCTTACCGAACAGCTTTTTCGAGCCGTCCTTTCTCTGGAAGATGAGGAGGAGTGCTATAAATTTTTCCGGGACATAGCTACCGTAGGCGAGATAGAGTCGCTTTCTCAGCGGCTGGAAGTGGCCGGACTGCTGCAGAAGGGAGCAACCTACGAAAAGATTGTGGAAAAGACGGGAGTGAGCACTGCTACTATCAGCAGGGTTAAAAGAGCACTTGAATACGGAACAGGCGGTTACAATCTTATACTGGATAGGTTGGACCTGGAGTGAGGAGCATATATAATGCAAGTTAAATGCCCGTCTCATCAAGGACGGGCTCGTTTTAATTGCATTATAAATCTTTCAGAAGTCATCAGATCTCAGGAGGTTAATAATGGCTGAAAAATACGACGTTGTCATAGTTGGATCGGGACCGACAGGAATATTTACAGCTATGGAACTGGTAGAACAGGAAACTGACTGTGAAATATTGATTCTGGAAAAAGGAAAGGACATAGACAGCCGCAGCTGCCCCATGAAGGAAAAACCGGGCAGCGGAGAAGGATGTTTTGAATGCGTTTCCTGTGCTGTGGTTTCCGGCTGGGGAGGAGCTGGAGCTTATAGCGACGGCAAGCTCTCCCTATCCTCCGACGTGGGCGGAAACCTGGAAGAATATATCGGTCAGGAAAAGCTGGAATCTCTAATAGATTATGCTGATGATAAGTATTTAAAATTTGGGGCTCCGGACAGAATTTTTGGGATAAGTGAGAAAAAAGAAGAGGAGTTTAAAGATAAGGCAGCCCGGGCCGGACTGAAATTTATACCCGCCCGACTGCGGCACCTGGGAACAGGTTACAGCAAAGAAGTTTTGAGAGAGATGCGAGATTATCTGCTGGACAGAGGAGTTGAAATCAGGTTTCAAACCAGAGTCACCGAGATTTTGACCGGGGAAAATGAGGAAAGGGCTGCCGGAGTCAGACTGGAAAGCGGTGATGAGATCAGGGCAGATTTTGTGACGGTGGCCCCCGGAAGAGAGAATGCTACCTGGCTGGCAAAGGAGATAGATAAACTCGAGCTCAATACTTCTTTAAATCCTGTTGATATAGGAGTTCGAGTGGAAACCCCGGCTTCGATAGCTCGGCCCCTTACCGATGAACTGTATGAATCAAAACTCATCTATCACACTCCCACTTTTGATGACAAAGTGCGCACTTTTTGCATGTGTCCGGGGGGCGAAGTCGTGAGCGAGAACAATCGAGGGCTTATAACGGTAAACGGCCATACTCATTCGAATATCGAGACTGATAATTCCAATTTTGCTCTGCTGGTTAGCAAAACCTTCACCGAACCATTTAAAGAACCTCATACTTACGGCCGGGCAATAGCCAAGCTGGCGAATCTTCTGGGAGCTGGTGTGCTTGTTCAAAGGCTGGGAGATCTTCTCGAGGGGAGAAGATCGACGAAAGAACGCATTTCTAGAAGTATAGTAGATCCGACTCTGAAAGAAGCCACAGCAGGAGATCTCAGTTTGGTATTTCCCCATCGACATCTCACAGGCTTAAAAGAGATGCTTAAAGCTCTGGACGATTTAGCTCCCGGAATTTATTCCAAGGACACCCTGTTATACGGGGTTGAGGCTAAATTTTATTCCTCGCGCCTGGAAGTATCTCCGGAGCTGGAAACGCAGGTAGAAAACTTATTTGCCGGAGGGGATGGGGCAGGAATTACAAGAGGCCTTATGCAGGCATCGGTGGCGGGGTTGATCATCGCTCGTGAAATAAGCAAGCGGGGATGAAAAGAGAGATTTTATTATTCAAAATAAAAATTTGATGTTCAAAAATAAAAAATGGTCTGGCTACCGGGATTTGAACCCGGGACCTCTTGCTCCCGAAGCAAGCGCGCTACCAAACTGCGCCATAGCCAGATACCACTAGTATTTTATCATCCGCGGCAGCCTATTGCAAGAGCAGCGCCTTTAGGCTTGACAGATATAAGCGGCTGTGTTATTTTCTTTATTAAAATGATCCGGTAAAGTGAAAAATATAATTTCTGCTCATAAGGTCAAGGTGAGCTGGAGGTATTTTGAATGAAAGATAGCCTGAAATCTATCGAAAGAAAATTACCCGAGGGGATGAGATTTTATCTGCCCAAGCAGGCTGAAGTTATAACCAGCCTGGCTAAAAAAGGGAGGGAAGTATTGAAAAATTGGGGATATCAATCTATTTTTGTTCCTGCCATGCTGCCCTACGATACCGTTTCAGAGGGATTGAGCGATGAAAATGTAAGGCAGTATTACAAGCTGGTGGATTATCGAGGAGAAATTCTTGTCCTGAGACCGGAAATGACAGCTGCCATTGCAGAAAGGCTGGTGGGCGAGGGGAAATGCGAAGAATTTCCCGGCCGATACCAGTATTTTGCTCCGGTCTATCGTCATGAAACTATCCAGAGCGGCAAAAAAAGAGAGATTTATCAGCTGGGAGCCGAATTTCTGGGAGCAAATAAGTTTGCGGATGTTGAAATCTTAATGCTGGCCCAGAAAGTGCTGCTAAACTGTGAGGTCGACAATTATCGGCTGGAGATCGGACATATAGGATTTCTGGATCAGCTTTTGAACGAACTGGATATATCTCCGAAGAAATCAGCAGAAATCAGCAGCGCTCTAGCCAGGAGAGATCTTGTTAGTTACCGTAAGGCCTGCAGGCAGCTGGATTCCGGTGCAGAGGACAGACTCCTGAAACTGCTGGATCTCAGAGGAGGCTGTGAAGTTTTAAATGCAGCCGAGGAACTGATGCCGGTCCGCGAATGCACCCCCGTAAAGCAGCTTCGCAAAATTCATCGCGGTCTGGAAAATCTCGGTTTGATCGAAAAAGTTTCGTATGATCTGGCTCTGACCAGAAACCTGGATTATTATTCGGGGATGGTCTTTGAAATCATGAGCCCTGATCTTGGTTATAACATCTGCGGCGGAGGCAGATATGACAGACTAATAAAAAGTCTGGGGGGCGAAAAGACACCTGCCCGCGGTTTTGCTATGGGAATTGAGAGATTGAGGCTGATCAAAGAAAAACAGGGTTTAACCGATAATGACAGGCAGGAAAAAATTCTGCTCAGATGTCAGGATCTTTCCTCGCTTAAAACTTCTGTGAATATCGCAGAAGATCTGCAGGAACTCGGTTATGCTGTAATTTTAGAAAACAGCGAAAAATCGATCGGAGATGCAGCTCAAAGTAAATGCAAAATGATTATCGAGGTGGATAATAATTCTGAGAAGCCCTTTAACTGCTGGAAGAGTTCTTTTGACCGGGAAAAAAGTACGGACTCTGGTTCTGCGGAGAATCCGCGCAAATTATCGCGGGCAGAGGTGATTGAATATGTCGATGGAATCTCTTAAAATAGCCATTCCCAAAGGAAGACTTTATGATGAAGTGGTAAAAGCCTGTCTCAATACGGACCTGCTGGATGATTCACAGCATATCTCGAAGCTCTCACGTGAGCTGGTCCAGGAGGTTTCCGGAACCGGCAATTTATTTTTGCTGGCCAAACCGGCCGATGTACCGGCCTACGTAGAACACGGTGCTGCCGATATCGGTTTTACAGGCAAGGATGTCATAGCTGAAAAGGAAAGACGTCTCTATGAACTGCTCGATCTGGAAATAGGAACCTGTGATCTGGTGGTGGCGGTGCCGAACGACATGGGCGTAAATACACTAGAAGATATAAAGGACAACACCAGGGTGGCAACTTCCTATCCCGGCATCGCTGAAAAATTCTTCCGGGATAAGAACATCAAAGCTGAAATCATCGAATTGAATGGTTCAGTGGAACTGGCGCCTCAGGTTGATCTGGCTGATATAATAGTTGATATAACTTCCACCGGGACCACTCTGCGCAAAAATGATCTTTCACCGATAGCTGAAATACTTTCTTCTTCGGTGCGGCTTGTCGTCAATGAAGCCAGTTACCGGACCAAGGCCGCAGCAATAGATAGAGTATCCCGGCAGCTGGAAAAATATCTGAAAAAAACGGGTGAGAATTGATCATGAAAAAACTGAGATATCCACAGGATGAAGTAGAAATCAGAAATTATCTTGAGGAGCGCAAATTTAACTTTGATGCAGGGCTAAATAAAAATGTGAGCGATATAATAGATCAGGTGCAGACCGGCGGTGATAAGGCTCTTTTCTCTCTCACTCGAAAATATGATGGGGCTGAACTCGAGAGTTTGAATGTTTCAGCTGATGAGCTTGAGAGTGAGGAGGAAATTCCGGAAAAGCTGAAAAAGTCTCTGGAGCGCGCCTATCAAAGGCTCCAAAAGTATTATGGCCTGCAGGGGCGATCTGGATGGATACATCCCGAGCTTTCCGGCCGTGTGGGCGAGGAAATAACACCGCTAAAAAGAGCAGGATTGTATATACCCGGCGGTAAAGCTGCCTATCCCAGTTCGGTTATGATGACAGCCGTGCCGGCTCGTATAGCTGGAGTCGATGAGCTGGTAGCAGTCACCCCTCCTGATCAGGAGGGAAATATAAATCCGGTCACAGCTAAAGCTTTATCCATGTGTGGGGTCGATGAAGTTTATAGAATCGGCGGGGCTCAGGCAGTTGCCGCGCTGGCCCTGGGAACGGAAACAATAAAACCGGTGGATAAAATTGTCGGTCCGGGCAATAAATTTGTAACAATGGCCAAAAAACTTCTTTATGGCTTTGTCGATATTGATATGCTGGCCGGTCCCAGTGAAGTTTTGATTATAGCAGATGAGACCAGCAGAGCTGAGTTTATAGCCGCCGATCTGCTGGCCCAGGCTGAACATGATGAAGAGGCAAGAACTGCTGTTATCTCATCTTCTGCGGATGTTTTTGTCGCCGTAGAAGAAGAGCTCGACCAGCAGCTGGAGGAAATCTCCACGGCTTACCGGGCTAGAGCTGCGCTCGAAGATTACGGTATGTTTATAGAGGTTGAAAATCTTGATCAGGCAGTTGAATTATCCAATGATTACGCACCCGAACATCTGGAGATTCAGACTGAAAATCCTCATGCGCTGCTGGGGTCTATAAAGCAGGCAGGTTCGATATTTCTGGGGAGCTGGACTCCTGAAGCAGCTGGAGATTATATTGCCGGCCCCAACCATGTCCTTCCTACTTCTGGATCGGCCCGCTTTTTTTCTCCGCTGGGAGTTAATGATTTCATTAAAAGCAGCGGCAGAGTTTCATTTTCCCGTTCGGAGCTCGAGGAGATAGGAGAAGATGTGATCAGAATTGCTGACGCTGAAGGGTTGCCCGCTCATGCCCGTTCTGTTTCGCTCAGGCTTAAGGGAGGTGAATAGAGTTCATATGGAAACCTTCAAAAGAGAGACGTCTGAAACCGATATCGAGGTGCAGCTCGATATCTATGGAGAAGGGAATACCAGAATCAATACCGGCATAGGCTTTTTTGACCATATGCTGGAATTATTCGGCAGGCATGGATTTATGGACCTGGAGGTAAAAGCGGACGGTGATCTTGAAGTTGATTACCATCATACAGTTGAAGATACTGGCATAGTTCTGGGTAGAGCCCTGAATGAATGTCTGGGCAGCAGGGGAGGCATAACCCGTTATGGTGATGTTCTTTTGCCGATGGATGATGTACTGCTGCAGGCGGCCGTAGATCTGGGAGGGAGATCCTATTATCAGGGCAATATATCCGCTGATAGGAAGGTGGTGAATGGTTTTCCGCTGGAACTTTTGGACGAGTTTTTTCGCAGTGTAACCGATCATGGATTTTTCAATCTTCACCTCCTGGTACTGCGGACCGGGAATGCTCATCACCTGGCTGAAGCATGCTTTAAGGCGGCTGCTCGAGCTCTGGATAGTGCTTTAAAACATGAAAAGAGGCTGGATGAAACGCCGCTCTCGACTAAGGGGCAGCTGGAGGAGGGAAAAGACAATTAAATTCGGCATAATTGATTATGGGGCGGGAAATCTGGGCAATGTCCACCGGGCTTTAAATGGGCTGGGAGTCGAGAATAGTGTCATAGATTCCCCCATTGAGATAAAAAATGCTCAAGCGTTTATTTTGCCGGGTGTCGGTTCCTTTGCCGCAGGCATGGAAGGTCTTGAGAAAAGAGGTCTTGTTGAGCCTCTTTGCTCCGAGCTGAAAAAAGGCAAACATCTTCTGGGAATATGTCTTGGAATGCAGCTTCTCTTCGAGAGCAGTGAGGAGGCGGAAGGGATTGACGGCCTGGAGCTGCTGCCGGGAAAATCAAAGCTATTTCCCGTAGAAACAGTGGCTAAAGTGCCCCATATGGGCTGGAATGATCTCAAATTCGAGGAGAATACCGGGCTGATCAGCGGACTGGAGAATTTTTATTTTTATTTTGTACACAGCTATTACCTGCCTATCAGCAGTGTAAAAAAACAGTACAGACTTGCTGTTAGTGAGTACCGGGGAATTGAGTTTGTATCAGCAGTTAAAAAAGATAATATAACCGCGCTTCAGCCTCACCCGGAAAAAAGCGGCAGCATCGGGCTGAAATTCTTGCGCAATTTCGTGGAGGAGGTAAAAAAATGAAAGTTATTCCCGCCGTTGATATACTCGATGGAAAAGCAGTCAGTCTTTATCAGGGAGATTTTGACCGCCGGGAAGTGGAAAAAGATGATCCGCTGGCTATAGCCAAAAATTTCTGTGAACAGGGAGCAGATGAACTGCATATCGTTGATCTAAACGGAGCCCGCGAGGGTTATCCTGGCAACAAGGAATTGATAATGAATATACTGGAGGACCTTCCAGAAGTCAAAATTCAGGTTGGAGGAGGGATAAGAAGCATAAACACCGCCAGAGAATATCTCCAGGCAGGTGCCGATGCTGTGATAATAGGTACTGCAGCCATCAAAAATCCCTACCTGATCGGCGAGATGATTCAGGAATTTGGAGGAGACAGAGTCATTGTTTCGCTTGATGCCGAAGAGGGCGAACTGGCCGTTTCGGGCTGGGAGGAAAAATGTGGTGTCGGTATTAAAACTCAGCTGGCCAGAATAATAGAGCATGGTGTTGAAAGATTGATTTATACTGATATTGATAAGGATGGTACTCTGGAAGGTCCTGATATCCAGGAAATAAAATCGGTGGGCAGATATGAAATTGAGGTTACGGCCTCGGGAGGTATCTCTTCTCTTGAGGAGATCGAAAGACTGGCAGAACACGGTATAGATAGGGCAATTGTGGGGACTGCTCTCTATAAAGAGAAAATAGAACCGGAAAATCTGTGGGATGATGAATAATATGCTGACCAAAAGATTAATTCCATGTCTCGATGTCAAAGCGGGAAGGGTTGTCAAGGGAGTACAGTTTGTCGATTTAAAGGATCAGGGAGATCCCGTCGAACTGGCTGCTCATTATAATGAGCAGGGTGCGGATGAGCTGGTCTTTCTGGATATTACTGCCAGCAAGCAGGAACGCGATATAATGAAGGATATAGTCAGGGAAACTGCCGAAAAATTATTTATACCTTTCACTGTTGGCGGCGGGATCAGAACTGTGGAAAAGATGAGGGAGCTTATAGCGGCTGGAGCCGATAAAGTTTCGATCAATACGGCTGCGGTAGAGAATCCTGATTTGATCTCCTGGGGGGCTGAACTCCTGGGCAGTCAGGCAGTGGTGGTAGCCATCGATGCCCGCAGAGAAGAGGATGGCTGGCAGGTTTATATCAGAGGCGGCAGCGAACGCACAGACTGGAAGCTCAAGGATTGGGCGAAAGAAGTTGAAAATAGAGGAGCGGGGGAGATATTGCTGACCAGCATGGACCGGGATGGCACCCGGGATGGATATGATCTGGAGATGCTGGCCGAAGTTTCTGAAAATGTGTCTATTCCCGTGATAGCCAGCGGAGGAGCAGGTTCACCCCGGCATTTATATGAGGCTTTTACCGAGGGCAGGGCCGATGCTGCTCTGGCGGCTTCCATCTGGCATCAGAATGATTATACTATCGCCGAGTGCAAGGAATATCTGGCCGAAAAAGGTATTGCTGTCCGGCCTGTAAATGGTGATGAAGATGATTGATAAAAACAATCAGTCAGAAAAAGACGAAAAGAGAGATCCGGTCGAAATGATAGATTTTGACAGCCGGGGCCTGGTGCCGGCCATTGTTCAGGATATTCGCACAGGAGATGTGCTGATGCTGGCTTATATGAATGAGGAATCCCTGCGCAAAACGATCGATGATGGCAGAGCTCATTTTTTTAGCCGCTCCCGGCAGAAACTCTGGTTGAAAGGTGAGACTTCAAAAAACTTTCAATATGTACAAAGGATAAAATATGATTGTGATGCTGATGCGCTGCTGCTGGAGGCAATACCGGCCGGTCCGGCCTGCCACACTGGTGAAGAAACATGTTTTTATCGGGAGCTCAGCGATATCTCCCACCATTCCGATGAAAAATCCGGCTGGAACAGGCTCGATTATTCGATTCTGGACGAGTTGCGGGAAATAATCACCAGCCGCGATGAAAAGCGTCCTGACGGTTCCTATACGGTCGAACTGCTGGAGGCCGGTGATGAAGAAATGGCCAAGAAATTGGGCGAGGAAGGCGTTGAACTGGCCCTGTCTGCTGTCCAAAACGAAGAGGAAGAGATCTATCGTGAATCAGCCGATCTTATATATCATCTGCTGGTTATGCTGAACTCACAGGGCCTTTCGCTGGCAGGTGTTCTGTCAGAATTGCGAGAGCGTTTCCGTCAGCGATAAAATGCGGGAGGATTGTCCTGATGAACCCAGAAATATAAACAGGGAGAGGTACATATTTTGATTGAGGAGTGGTAATTTGCAGCTTTTTTCCTTTGACAGCGGAGTTTATTTGCTGGAAATTTTTGTTTTTAAACCCCTGAAAATAGAGGTGGGGGCGAGAGGCAAAGAGGTTTTTCGGCCGGGCCATTATTATTATTCCGGAACCGCCCAGAAAAATTTAAATGCCCGACTGGAAAGACATAAACAAAAATTTGTCAATAAGCACTGGCATATAGATTATCTGCTGGAAAAAACAGTTCTTGATAACATTTATGCCTGGCAGGGATCTGCAGATTTAGAGTGTAAACTTGTCGAAGAGCTTCTGGCGATTGAGAAAGTTGAAATTTATAATTCCGGATTCGGCGCCAGCGACTGCAGCTGTGAAGCACATCTTCTTCATTCCAGGGAAAAGTTAAGCGAAGATACGATAGAGGAGCTGGTTGGCGATGAGGAATAAAGACATATTAAAAGATCTCAATCCTGCACAAAAAAAAGCGGTCAGGCATTTTCAGGGGCCGGCGCTCGTTTTGGCGGGAGCGGGAAGCGGTAAAACCCGGGTTTTGACCCACAGATTGGCCTACCTGATAGGAGAGCATGGGATCGATCCGGAAACGATACTGGCTGTAACTTTTACAAATAAGGCAGCCGATGAGATGAAGGAGAGAGCTGCCTCCCTTCTGGGAACCAGACCGGAAAGCTGGGTGGGAACTTTTCATTCCTTTGCTGCCAGCATACTCAGAAAAGAAGCCGAAAAAATTGGTTACAATTCGAATTATGTGATTTACGATACTGCCGACCAGAGGGCCCTGCTCAAGGAAATCCTATCTGATTTAAAAATAGATTCCAGCAGGATCAAACCGTCCCGTCTTGCGGTTTTAATCAGCAATGCCAAAAGTGATCTGGTGCGTCCGGAAGATTATGAAGTCGGTGCTGACGGCCGCGTAAAATCTCTCGTTCCGGAAGTTTATCGCGAATACGAAAAAAGAATGAGAGCCAGCAACGCGCTGGATTTCGATGATCTGCTCATGAAATGCTGTCAGCTCTTCGGCGACAATGAACGGGTGAGGAGTTATTATCAGAGAAAATATAGATTTTTGCTTATTGACGAGTATCAGGATGTCAATAACGCGCAGTACAGGCTGAGCCAGCATCTTACAGGAGAGGAGGAAAATATTTTTGCTGTCGGTGACCCCGATCAGAGCATATACGGTTTCAGAGGTGCCGACATCAGTAATATTTTAAATTTTGAGCGCGATTATCCCCGCGCTGAAGTTATCAGGCTGGAACGAAATTATCGCTCCCAGCAGAAAATTTTGCAGGCAGCCCAAAGCGTCATCGAAAACAATATCAGCCGCAAAGAAAAGGACCTGTGGTCTGATCTGGGTGAAGGTGGAGATGTAGTGGTTGCCGAACTGGAATCGGGGAAGAGAGAAGCACGGTATGTCGGGGAAGAAGTGGAAAGATTGATCAAAAAAGATAATTTTGATTACGGCGATATAGCGGTGCTTTACCGTACCAATTCTCAGTCCCGCAGCCTGGAGGATGTTTTTATGAAAAATAACATTCCCTATCAGATTGTCGGAGGGTTAAAGTTTTACGAGCGGCGGGAAATTAAAGATATGCTTGCTTATCTTCGCCTTGTTTATAATCCCCAGGATGAAGCCAGCCTGCTGCGGGTGATCAATACTCCCCGGCGCGGTATAGGCAGAAAAACTCAGGAAAGAGTCAAAAGCTTTGCCTCCGAACATAATATTTCGGTTTTTGAAGCGATTTCCAATCCTGAAGTTATCCCCGGGCTTTCCACCACCTACGAGCGTCGGGTCAGAGAATTTGCTGAATTAATAGAGGAACTTCGCGAACAATATGAAGGAGGTACTGTTCTAGATCTGATAAGTGCTGTAATTCGCAGGACCGGATACAAGGACGATCTACGTCAGCGGGATGATAAAGCGAGAGAGAGGATCGAAAATATCGGTGAGCTGCAGAATCTTATCAGAGAGTATCTCCAGAAAAATAACGATGGGGGCCTGGGTGATTTTTTAGAGGAGGTAAAGCTGCTGTCAGATGTAGACAGATGGGAGGACAGCACCGATCATGTCACATTGATGACCCTCCATTCTGCCAAAGGGCTGGAATTTCCCGCGGTATTTATGGTGGGAATGGATGAGGGGATCTTTCCTCATGAAAACTGCCTGGAAGACAGTGATGAGATCGAAGAGGAGAGAAGACTCTGTTATGTGGGCATGACCAGAGCCCAGCAGCAGCTTTATTTGACCAGGGCCAAAAAGCGCCGCCGATACGGCAGCCGCAAACGTTATGAACCATCTCGTTTTTTGTCGGAAATCGATGATAATGTCACCACCCGTGAGATTCCGGGCGGCAGCGGAAAAGATTCTTTTGAAACCGGGACTGGCTGGAGTGATTCGCTGGAGAAGTCCGCTGATAAAGCTCTGGATAATCTTTTTGCCGGTGAGGAAGATAAAAAAACATCAGAAGATACCTCATATCAGCCCGGGGAGATAGTACAGCATTCCGAGTTCGGTCAGGGAGAAGTGCTTAAAGTCAGCCGGAGCCGACAGTATGGCGAAAAGATAAAAGTTCGTTTTGCAGATGGCAATGAGAAAGAGTTGATGGTGAGTTATGCGCCGCTGGAAAAGAAAAATTAGGTTGCTGTCAAGAGGTGAGTTGAATGGATGAAGAAGTGGATGACCCCCAGAAAAAAATAGAAGAGCTGCGGGAGAAGCTGCATTATCATAACCGTCGTTATCACGTTTATGATGATCCTGTCATTTCCGATGCCGAATACGATGAAATGATGCAGGAGCTTAAAGAGCTCGAGCGTAGGTATCCCCGGTTTCAGGACCCCAATTCTCCCACCCGGCGGGTAGGAGGGGAGCCTCTGGATGAATTTGAAAAGGTCGAACACAGTCAGCGCATGCTTAGCCTTGACAATGCTTTTGATGATGATGACCTTTATGATTTTGCTGACAGGATGGAACGGCGCCTTGACTCTCATAAAATAAAAGAGGAGCCGGATTATGTTATTGAGCATAAGGTCGATGGGCTGGCTGTCATACTTCGCTATCGTGACGGACAGCTGGAACTGGCGGCCACCCGGGGGGATGGGAGTGTAGGCGAAGATGTCACCGCCAATATAAAAACCATTCCGTCCGTCCCTCTCAGGCTTTCCCGGCCTGAAGATATTGAGATAAGGGGAGAGGTCTTCATGCCAGAAGACGAATTTGAGGAGATGAATCGGCGCCGGCTGGAGGAAGAAAAGGATCCATTTGCCAACCCCCGCAATGCGGCTGCCGGTTCTGTCAGGCAGCTTGATCCCTCGGTTGCAGCCGAAAGGCCGCTGGATTTTTTGGCCTATTCCGTGCTCGAGACTTCCGCGGATAATTTTGATCGTCATGTGCAAACCATGGAGTTCATGAAAAAACTCGGCTTCAAAACAAATCAGTACTGGAGAAAAGACAGTATCGAAAAAGCAGCCGCTCTCTGCAGGGAATGGACGGAAAAGAGGAATCAGCTGAATTATGAAATTGACGGGATGGTGATTAAGGTTGATCAGCTGGCTCTTCGGGAAGTTTTGGGTTCTACCTCCAGCAGTCCCCGCTGGGCAATAGCCTATAAATTCCCCGCTCAGCAGAAAAGCACCCGGATTAAGGACATAGTTGTCTCGGTTGGACGTACAGGTGCTTTAACCCCCAATGCTATCCTTGAGCCGGTGGATATAGATGGATCCACCGTCAGCCGGGCTACACTTCATAATGAGGATGAAATTGAGAGAAAAGATGTGAGAATAGGCGATCGCGTAATTATTCAAAAAGCGGGAGATATAATCCCCGAAGTGGTTCGCGTTATAAAAGAAGAGCGCAACGGCGGGGAAGAAAAATTCAACATGCCGGAATGCTGTCCTTCCTGCGGTTCAGAAGTCAGCCGTGATCCGGATGAAGCTGTTCTCCGCTGCTCAAATGCTGCCTGTCCTGCTCAGCTGCGTGAAAGCATACTTCACTTTGTTTCCCGTGAAGCTATGAACATCGAAGGGATTGGACCTTCGCTTGTGGACAGGATGATGGAGGCAGAGCTGGTCGAGGATTACGGTGATTTATACTATCTGGAAAAAAACGAGTTGATCAGACTTGAAAGGGTGGCTTCCAAATCAGCCGGGAATATTCTTCAGGCCATAGAGGAGAGTAAAAACCGAGATTTCGACAGATTTATCTACGCTCTGGGTATCAGGCATGTCGGCTCGCGCACAGCGGCTTTGATCTGTGAGCATTTTAATTCTCTGGACCGGATCAAAAAAGCTGGAGCAGAAGATCTCGAAGAGATAGATGAAGTCGGTCCGGTGATCGCCAGAAGCGTGGCGGATTTTTTTGAACGCGAAAAGAATCAGGAAATTCTTCAGAAGCTGGAAGATGCAGGCCTGCCCACCGAAATGAAAGAGCAGTCAGATATGGATAACCTGGAAAATCTCCGTTTTGTGTTGACCGGGAGGCTGGATGATTTTACCCGTCAGGAGGCCTCGGAAGCTATCGAGCAGCGAGGAGGCCGGGTAACTTCCAGCGTCAGCGGACGGACCGATTATCTAGTTGCGGGAGAAAATCCCGGCTCCAAGCTGGATGAAGCCAGAGAAAGGGATGTAACCGTTTTAAATGAAGATGAGTTCCTGAATATTTTAAGCGAGGAGGAGGGTGATTAATTTGATAGATCGAGATGATGTTGAAGATCTGGCCAGGCTGGCCAAGCTGGAACTTTCAGAGGCGGAAAAGGAACAATTTGCCGGCGAATTGAAGGATGTGGTTGATTATGTCAACAAGATACTGGAAATCGACACCGGGGGTGTTCAGCCCACCTATTATCCCCAGCCCCGGGAGAATGTCGTGCGTGAAGATGAGGTGACCAATGAGGACAGAAGAGATGAAATGCTCGAAGAGGCCCCGGAAAAGACAAGAGGTCAGTTTCGGGTGCCGGGAATCGGCAAGCAGGATTAGGAGGTAGAAATCAATGCAGGAGATTATAAAATTCAGTCTGGCAGAATTAATCGACAGGAGAGAAGAAGGAGAAATATCTCCCCGGGAGATATCCGGAGCTTATCGGGAAAGACTGGAAGAACTGGATGAGAAAATAGGCGCGTTTGTAGATCTCAATGACGAAACCACACCGGCTGGAGAAGGTGAACTGGCTGGAATCCCGGTGGCTTTGAAAGATAATATGGCTACCAGAAATCTTTCCACAGGCTGCGCCTCTGAGATTCTGGAGGATTATCAACCGCCTTATGATGCAGCTGTAGTGGAAAAATTAAAAGAGGCAGGAGCTTTTCTCATCGGGAAAACCAACATGGATGAATTTGCTATGGGTTCGACGACTGAGTTTTCCGCCCAAAAAGTTACCAGAAACCCCTGGAATTTAGACCATGTTCCCGGCGGTTCCAGTGGAGGATCAGCAGCTGCCGTGGCAGCCGGATTTGTTCCCGCTGCACTGGGGTCAGACACGGGAGGTTCGATACGACAGCCTGCTGCATTCAGCGGCGTTGTTGGTCTAAAACCCACTTATGGGCTGGTATCGAGATACGGACTTATAGCTTTTGCCTCATCGTTAGATCAAATCGGACCTCTGACCAGAAATGTAGAAGATGCCGCTATCTTGCTTAATATTATATCCGGTCATGATACAAGAGATTCTACTTCAGCAGACATAGATCATCCTGATTATCTGAAAAATCTTGATAGAGGAGTTTCAAATTTTACGTTTGGCCTGCCCGAAGGTTATCTCGATCTCGATATTGATAACGACGTCAAGCAGGCTGTGCGGGATTCTATAAAAGCTCTGGAAAAAGCAGGGGCGGAAGTCATCGAGGTTGAGCTTCCTTCCCTCGATCAAATGCTGGCCGCATATTATGTGATCGCGCCTGCTGAGGCAAGTTCTAACCTGGCCCGTTACGATGGAGTACAGTACGGCAAGCGGCAGGAGGCGGAAGAACTGGAGGAAATGTATTTTGAAACACGCAGCCGTGGTTTTGGCCCTGAGGTAAAGAGAAGAATAATGCTGGGTACATACGCTCTCAGCGCCGGGTATCAGGACGACCTGTACAAACAGGCTCTTAAAGTCAGGACGATAATTAAAGAAGCCTATCAGGAAGTCTTCGAAAAAGTGGATATGCTGCTGACCCCAACAGCCCCCACTCCTGCTTTTGCTGTGGGCGAGGAGCAGGATCCTCTCGATGTGTATTATACCGATGTTTTCACCGTACCCTGCAACATCACAGGCTTTCCCGGCATTTCACTGCCGGCCGGCTTCAACGATGAAGGACTGCCGCTGGGAGTTCAGCTGATTTCCAGTTCTTTTAACGAGGTTGAGCTGCTGCAGGCAGCCAGTGGTTTAGAAAAACTCCTCGATACACCCAGTCTCGCTAAATTAGATTAAAAAGGAAAGGTGATAAGGATGTTAGAGGATTTTCAAATAGTTATCGGGCTGGAAGTCCATGTACAGCTGCAGACCGAGACCAAGCTTTTTTGCGGCTGCAGCACAGAATTTGGCCGCCCGCCCAACGTCAACACCTGTCCGGTTTGTCAGGGTCTTCCGGGTACTCTGCCTGTGCTTAACGAAAGGGCTCTGGAATATTCGCTTCTGGCAGCGAGAGCTCTCAACTGCAGCATAAATGAGTACAGCAAATTTGACCGAAAGAACTATTTTTATCCCGATCTGCCCAAAGGCTATCAGATATCTCAATATGATCTGCCTCTGGGATATGACGGGCATCTAACCATAGATCTCGAAAAAGAGAGTGATATCTGCGAAAAAAAGATAGGTATCAATCGGGTTCATATGGAGGAGGATGCCGGGAAACTGGTTCATGGAGACAGACCGGGAAGCAAAAGTTACAGCTATGTCGATCTCAACCGGGCTGGCGTCCCCCTTATCGAAATTGTAAGCGAACCGGAAATGAACAGTCCGCGCGAGGCCCGACTTTACCTGGAAAATTTAAAGCAGACAATAGCCTATCTCGGTGTGTCCGACTGCAATATGGAAGAGGGTTCCCTGCGGTGTGATGCCAATATATCACTGCGTGAAAAGGGAACTGAAAAATTCGGTATAAAAGCTGAGGTCAAGAATATGAACAGTTTTAGCGCAGTAGAGGAGGCTCTATCCTATGAGGCCAGAAGACAGGCGGAGGTGCTATCTTCGGGCCAGGAGGTTGTGCAGGAAACAAGAGCCTGGGATGCTGACAGACAGCAGACCACTTCCATGCGAACCAAAGAGGAAGCAGAGGATTATCGCTATTTCCCTGAACCTGATTTGATGCCACTTAAAATATCGGACAGCTGGGTTGATGAGATCGATAAGAAAATGCCGGAACTTCCCCGGCAGCGTTGTCAGCGCTTTCAGGAGGAATACAACCTTCCCGCCTATGATGCTGAAGTTTTAACGGGGGAGAGGGAGTTTGCCGATCTTTTCGAAGCGGCTGCCGAAGAATATCATGATGCCAAAGAGGTCAGCAACTGGCTGATGGGTGAATACAGGCGGCTGCTCAATGAAAACAATCTTGAACCCGGAGAAGGCCAAATAAGCCCCGAATCTCTGGCGGAGCTGTTACAGCTTGTAGATGATGAAGTTATAAGTTCAAATATGGGTAAAGAGGTATTTGAAGAGATGTTCGAGGAAGGTGGAGATCCGGAAGCTATTGTGGAAGAAAGAGGTCTAAAGCAGATAAGCGATGAGGACCAGCTCGGTGAGATTGTAGCAGAAGTCCTGGAAGAAAATCCTGATGTTGTGGAGGATATTCTGAAGGGCAAGGACAAAGCCATCGGATATCTTGTTGGTCAGGTCATGCAGAAGACTCAGGGCAAAGCCAATCCTCAGATGGCCAAAGACATGCTGAGAGATAAAATAGAAAACGAATAAACTCGGCAGAACATTCCTCTCAAAAGTCATAGCGGAGTAATGTGCTCATAGGGCTGAGTCATTCCAGCGACTCAGCCTTCTCCGTTTTTTTACCGGGATAGGTGGCCCGAACTGGATTTTGAGAGGGATCATTCAATTCTTTCTTGAGGGTAAAATAGAGCCAGGGGAGGGCTATAATTATATTGCCTAACTCCGATATGGGAAAGGCGTACCAGAGGTAAGCAAGCCCCCAAAAACTGCCCAAAAAATACATCAGAGGAAGCAGCAGAACCATCTGGCGGAAGAAAGATTGTATCAGGCTGGGAACCCCCCGGCCTATAGCCTGAAAGGTGGCTGAAATGATGATGGCAGGCCCTATTATCGGATAGGCGGGGCTTATATTTTTAAGAGCTGTAACGCCGATATTTATGAGCTCGGGATCGCTGCTGAAAAGCCTCAGAAGTTTTTCCGGGGCAAATTGAAAGATGAGCATGCCGCTGGTAGTAATGAGAAAAGCGAACAAAACATTGAAAAACAGGCCTTTTTTAACCCGGCCCGGCTTGTTGTGAGAATAATTATAGCCGATCAGGGGCAGATAACCCTGTTTAATACCGAATATGGGCATGAGAACAAAGGACTGCAGCCGGAAGTAAATACCGCCGACGGCTATAGCCTCTGAGGAGAATTGAGCCAGAATTCTATTCATCCCCCCCAGCATGAAGCTGGCCATAAACTGCATTATCATGGCCGGAAACCCGACCCTGTAAATCTCACGGATTAGATCCAGTCGGAGCGAAAAATGTTTTAAGGATATATTGAGCTCGATTTTATCGCCGACTATCAGATAAATGATCATTACCCCGCTCAAAGAACGGGCTATAACAGTCGCCAGGGCCGCGCCCTGCAGTCCCATTTCCGGAAAAAAACCGATTCCAAAGATCATCAGAGGATCGAGGATGATATTAATTCCAGCTCCCAAAAATATATTCAGCATTGGAAGGAAGGTATTTCCTTCTCCTCGCAGCACATGATTGCCAATAATCGGTAGAAAGAAAGAATAAGCACAGATCAGTACAATTCTGCTGTAGCTGGAGGCTTTGGCGATAAGCGTTTCATCCTCGGCAAATAGACTGACAAGATCAGGAGTAAAAAAGAAGCCCACCACTGCCAGCAGAAGACTGGCCAGTACAGCTAAAAATAAGGCCTGTGATCCGGCCTGACTGGCATCTTCCAGATCATCCGCGCCCAGAAGCCGGGAAATTAAGGAGGTGGCACCCACTCCGGTTCCCACGGAGATGCCGATAAGGATCATCTCCAGAGGGAAAAACAATGCCAGAGAGGAGATAGCCTCTGTGCTGTACTGTCCTATAAAGATGCTGTCTATTATACTGTATAGCGACTGGGCTGTCATGGCCAGAATACCTGGCAGTGAAAGTTTTAATACCAGAGGTATGATGGGCTCTTTTCCCAGCCGTTCAGATCTTGCTTCGGTTTTCATTTTGTAGCTTCTCCTCTCGCTGCTGTTTAGCCGGGACTAAATTTATGATATAATCACAGAAAATATAGTTGTGCAGATTGTTTCGACTCTGAAGCTCATTCTAACATAGATGCTTTTACTGGTCAATTTCGCCCGGTGATTTTCGGGCAGGTCAGGAGGCAACTCATGAAAAATTCGAGGAAATACACCGTAAAAATTTTAGATCTATCCTCGCAGGGAGAGGGGGTGGCCCGGCCGGAGGATCTGCCGGTTTTTTTCGTTCCAGGAGCTCTCCCTGGAGAGAAGGTCGAAGTACGTCCGACAACGAAGAAGAAAAATTACTGGAGGACCGAGCTTCTTTCCGTCCGGGAGGCGTCAGGTCACAGAGTTAATCCTCGATGTGATGTGTACGAAAGCTGCGGAGGCTGCAATCTTCAGCATCTCGATTACAAAGTTCAGCTGAAAGAGAAGGAAAAGATAATAAAGGATTCTCTCTCGAGAATAGGGGGAGTTGAAGAGCTGCCTGAATTTTCGGTAACAGGCATGGACTTCCCCTGGTATTATCGCAATAAGGGGCAATTCCCGGTGGGCAGAGAGGATGTGAAAAAAGGAGAAGAAGGGGGGCGTACCAGAGCCGGCCTGTATAAAAAAGGCAGTCATGAACTGGTCTTTTTCGATGAATGCTCCATCCAGCATCAGCCCATAAATCGTCTTCTCAAGGAAACCGAGAAGAAATTGCACAGATATGAGATAACTCCTTACAATGAAGAACAAGACAGCGGCAATCTCAGGCATCTGGTGATTCGAGGGGCGGTCTGTTCCTCTCAGCTGCAGCTTACCTTTGTAACCAGGAGCGGAAAGCTGCCGGCCCGAAAAGAAATTACGTCAGAGCTGATGGAGGAAATCCGTTCGCTCTGGAGCATATATCACAGTGTAAACGCAAAAGACACCAATGTTATTCTGGGAGATGAGATTGAACTGGTCGCCGGTGAAAGGTTTATTACCGAATACATCAGAGATAAAAAATTTTATATACATCCCAGCAGTTTTTTTCAGGTTAACACACAGCAAACAGAAAAGCTTTATGAACGGGTTCTATCTCTGGCCAGAGACGTATCACCTCGGCGCATAATTGACGCTTACTGTGGAGCCGGGACGATCGGCATTTATCTGGCTGATGGAATGAAAGGTGATATAGAAAAGACTGTAGGAATCGAGGAAGTGCCTCAGGCGGTGCAGGCTGCGGCAGTAAATTCCAGTTTGAATGAGTGTCGAAATATTGATTTTATTCAGGGTAAAGTTGAGAAAGTCCTGCCCGGCCTGGACCTGGAGGAAGAGCTCGTAATAGTCGATCCGCCCCGGAGAGGGCTGAGCGAAAATAGCTGCCAGACTATTCTCGATTCCTCACCTTCAGCGGTGGTTTATGTTTCCTGTAATCCCGGGACTCTGGCCCGGGACATATCGAGACTGTCGACTTCCTTTCGCCTGGAGAAAATTGAAGCTGTCGATATGTTTCCTCATACTCATCATGTCGAAACAGCGGCTCTTCTGGTGCGGAACTAAAAGGAGGTATACGTAATGAACTATGTACTGGCAGTGGTATTCGCCTTTTCCGGAATCGGCGGATTAATTTATGGCGTCGAAACCGGCGTATTTATTGGTCTTGGCCTTCTGCCCTGGCAGCTGATAAGAATAGGCGTGAGCAGTCAATATTATAGAGTGCTGACAGCGATCTGTGCTCTGGCCGGCGTGATATTCTTTGTGATTAACAATATGTGGTACTGGCTGCTCGCCTTTGTTTTTATATGTCTTTATAATCTCTGGGGATATATACGATTTTACGGTGATAAAAGTTCTTGACAAATGCCTCATTTTATAATATAAAAGTATTTAGGGAAAGTACCATCGGCGATGTATTTAAATATTTAACCGAAATATTGATTTTGCGATCAGTTGGGGAATAGTGTTTTTCATGATTTAGGCAGAAATGGGAAGTGAATAATCAAAAACAAAATCTAATAACGGGGTGAATTTAGATATGCCGACCTATCTATATGAGTGTAATGAATGCGGAAGATTTGAGAAAATGCAGGGTATCAAGGAGGAAGCTTTGGAGGAATGTCCCGACTGCGGTCGAGAGGTTAGAAGGATCATCGGAGCTCCAGGAATTGTTTTCAAAGGTTCCGGTTTTTACTGTACGGATTACGGTAAAAGCTCTCAATCTCCCGGAGAACCTCAATCAAAAGCTGAAGGTGAAGAATCTTCGGATTCGGCTGAGGGCTCCCCGGAAGAAAAAGCTTCTTAAAGACCAGTCTTTGCCCGGATTGTATTGTATCCGGGTATAATAAATTTTACAGAATATTCGCTTAAACTTACTGCAGATTCCTGTGAAAATTACTTTTAATCCAGGAGGGCGACAGTTTGAAGTTAGGAGTAATTTCGGATACTCATATTCCCGACAGATCCCCAGCTCTTTCTGAAAAAGTAAGAGAGGATTTCCAAAACGTCGATGAAATATGGCATGCCGGAGATATTACTTCGGATGCCTTGATAAAACAGCTTGAAAATATCGCTCCCGTAAAGGCGGTTAAAGGAAACTGCGATGGTTTCTCGCTGGGAAGAAAGCTAAAAAATTCTCTTACTCTGAAAAGAGCTGGTTTCAAAATATCCCTCGACCATGGATATGGATTGGGAAGAGATAAAATCTCCAAATTGAGCTACAGGTTTGATGAATCGGATGTAATAATTTTTGGACATACCCACAGAGCTTTCAAATCCTGGCAGAAAAATCAGCTTTTCTTGAATCCCGGCTCTCCGACCGTCCCTCGGAGGCAGAAGTACGGCAGTTTCGCTCTGCTGGAGATAGGTGCGGATCGGGAAATAGATGTTGAATTGAGAAAAATAAAAGGATAGAGGTGATTCGATGACTGATGTTCGCGAACTTGCTCGAGAGCTGGCCGACGCTCTTGCAGGTTCGGAAGAATACCAGGAATATCTTGAACTCAAAGAGAAGATCTCCGGTGATGAGAAGACGAAAAAATTGCTGTTGGATTACAGGGAAAAATTGATGGAAGCTAGAAGTAAACAGATGCAGGGGGAAGAACTTGATGAAGAGCTCGAGCAGGAACTGCAGGAGATTCAAAGATACGTGGAACTCAATAAGCCGGTGCAGGAGTATATGGAGGCCGAACACCGGATCAATGAGCTAGTCAATGAACTCCATCAGATAATTTTCTCGGATCTGGAGATCGGGCTGGAAGATGAACCTGCCGGTCCAGAAGTTCAATAAATTAGTAAAACAGCCCTTCAATTTTTAAACGAATGAAGGGCTGTTTTGAAAAATATTGCAGCAATCATTTTGTTCCGGATTTGGCCGGATGATTTCTTCTTTAATCGACCTCAACCACTTCTGAGACTTCAGGAATATGCTCTTTCAGCGCCTGTTCTATACCGTGTTTTATAGTCATAGTGGACATAGGGCAGCCCGCGCAGGCTCCTGTTAATCTGACTTTGACTTTTCCATCATCTTCAACTGATACAAGCTCGACGTCGCCTCCATCTGCCTGAAGTCCGGGACGCACCTGGTCTATGACATCTTCCACTTCTTCTCTATCCACAGCAATCACCTCCAGCTCTGTTGACATTAATTATTGTTGAGTTTTAATCGTGATTTCAATTCTCAATCATTATAACATAGATTATCGCAAAAACAAAGCAAAGCAGGCAACTAAACTTTTTCCAGAAAGGAAGAGTTTGATGTCAGATTTTGTGCATCTTCATAATCATACCGAATACAGCCTTCTTGATGGGTCACTGCGTCTATCTGAACTGGTTGCTGCCACCAGGGAGTACGGTCAGAAAGCGGTGGCTATGACCGATCACGGTGTTTTATACGGGATGGTGAAATTTTATAAAAAGGCTCGGGAGGAAGGGATAAAACCGATTATCGGCTGCGAAGTTTATCTGACTCCCGGAGATAGACGGGAAAAAAAAGACAGGGAATTATATCATCTGGTGCTTTTAGCTGCCAGCGATAGAGGTTATAACAATCTTCTGGAAATCGTCACCAAGTCTCATTTGGAAGGTTATTATTATCGTCCGCGGGTCGATAAAGATCTTCTTTACAAAAATCGGCGCGGCCTGATAGCGACCTCGGCCTGTCTGCAGGGGGAGATTCCGACCAGGATACTGGCAGGTAATTTCAAAGAAGCCGAAAAGAGCGTGAGAGAATACCGCGAAATATTCGGGCGGGAGAATTTTTTTTTGGAACTGCAGGACCACGGTCTGCCGGAACAAAAAAAGGTCAATCCGGAGCTGAAAAAATTTAGCAAAGAATTCGATCTGGGATTGGTTGCGGCTAATGACAGTCATTATTTGGAAAAGAGTGACGCTGAATTTCATGATGTTCTGCTTGCCCTGCAGACTAACAGCGAGGTTGCCGACACAGATAGAATGACTTTCCCGAACGATGAATTTTATCTGAAATCTCCACGGGAAATGCGCGAACTTTTCTCGGAGGAGCAGGAAGCCATTAAAAACACCGGACGTATAGCCGATAGATGTGAGGTGAATCTTGATTTTGACCGTTTTTTCCTGCCTGAATATCCCGAAGCTTCAAAGCAGGATTTATCGGCTGAGGAGATGCTGAGAAAAAAATGCAGGGAGAGGCTGGATGAGAATTTTCCTGATGATGAAAAAGCCCGGGAGAGAATGGAGTATGAGCTTGAGATTATATGCGATATGGGTTATGCAGCTTATTTTTTGATAGTACAGGATTTTGTAGAGGAGGCTAAAAAAAGAGGAATAAGAGTCGGGCCGGGAAGAGGATCGGCAGCCGGCAGTTTTGTATCCTATTTGCTGGGTATAACCAAAGTGAATCCTCTGGATTACGGTCTGATTTTTGAGCGGTTTTTAAATCCAGCCCGGGTAAGCCTGCCCGATATTGATATTGATTTTGACGAAAGGCGGGATGAAATTATCGATTATGTGTCCCGTCGTTATGGTCAGGAAAGGGTGGCGCAGATCGGCACTTTCGGCACCATGGCAGCCCGGGGGGCCATCCGTGATGTCGGTAGAGCCCTCGGTATGGATTATGACACTGTAGATAGAGTGGCAAAATCCGTACCTCTGCAGAGCGGGAAAACTCTGGATGAACTGATGGAGAGCGATTCCAGCCTGCAGAAGATGGCCGATGAGAGTGAAAAGGTGGCCGAGCTTCTCAATATAGCCCGAAAGCTGGAGGGGCTGCCCAGGCATATATCGACCCATGCTGCCGGGGTGATTATAGGTCCGGACAAATTAATGGATTTTGTTCCTCTTCAGAAGCAGGAGGAAACCATTATAACCCAGCTTCCCATGGAGGATGTCGAAGCGCTGGGTCTGCTTAAGATGGATTTTCTGGGGCTCAGAAATCTGACTGTTATCGAGGATTCGCTGGAACGCATTGAAAAAAACCACGGTAAAAATATAGATATCGATGAAGTTCCGCTCGATGATGATGAAGTTTATGAGATGCTCAGCCGGGGAGAGACAGCCGGTGTATTTCAGATGGAATCTCAACTTTTTAAGGATCTAACTGCCAATTTAAAACCGGAATATTTTACCGACATCATAGCTCTTCTGGCGCTCGGACGCCCTGGACCTTTAGGCAGCGGGCTTGTTGATGATTATATTAAATGCCGCCATGGAGAAAAAGAACCGGAATATCTTCATCCCGGTCTTCAGCCAATTCTGCAGGAGACTTATGGACTAATACTTTATCAGGAACAGGTCATGGAAATTGCCAGTGAGCTGGGGAATTTTAGCATGGGAGAGGCCGATATACTACGCCGGGGCATGGGCAAAAAGAAGAAAAAACTGGTCGCAGAAAAAAGGGAGCAGTTTGTAGAAGGAGCGCTTGAAAATGGTCTATCAGGGGATATTGCCAATGAGATCTTTGACCAGATGGAGTACTTTTCCGGTTACGGTTTTAATAAATCTCACAGCGCTGCTTATGCTCTTTTGGCCTATCAGACGGCCTATTTGAAATGCAAGTTTCCCGCGGAATTTATGGCAGCACTTTTAACCAGCGTTATGGACAATCTTGATAAGGTGAGCGATTATATTTCTACCTCCCGGGAGATGGGAATTGAGATTTATTCTCCGGATGTTAATGAAAGCGACGAGGGATTTACAGCTCTTTCCGATGAGGAAATAAGATTTGGCCTAAAGGCCATCAAACACCTGGGCAGAAAGGCCATTGAGGAGATAACGAACAGAAGATCGGAGGCTGGCGAATTTGAAAATGTCCACAATTTGCTCGATAGATGCGACCTATCACGCTTACAAAAAAGCGATATGGAAGCTTTAATAAAAGCTGGAGCTCTGGATGAATTTGAAGCAAAAAGATCACAACTTCTCTCTTCTCTGGAAGAACTACACGAGAGATTTAGCGAACATAATTCGAGCAGAGCAAGAGGTCAAACCTCTTTTTTTGAGCTGGTAGAAGAAGAAGATAAATTTTATGAAGATGATTTTACTTTTCCGGAGCTGGAAGAGATAGACCACCGCACCCGATTGAATCAGGAGAGAGAATATCTGGGGCTTTATCTCTCGGGCCATCCACTCGACCCTTACAGCAAATTCTTTCAGGGGCTGGGGGTTCAAAGCCGGAAGCTAGTCTCACTGGTCGAAAACTCAAGGAAAG
The DNA here is from genome assembly GCA_964436625.1 of uncultured Halanaerobiaceae bacterium. Lineage (GTDB taxonomy): Bacteria > Bacillota > Halanaerobiia > Halanaerobiales > Halarsenatibacteraceae > Halarsenatibacter. Next base: position 33,865 of record CAYTDP010000001.1, read on the forward strand.
AACATCTGCTGCTGGGAGGACTTATCTCGGGCATTAGAGAACACACCACCAAAAACGATAGAAAAATGGCATTTTTGACCCTTGAGGGTCGCAGCGGCAGTATTGATGTTGTTGTATTTCCCGGTGCTTATACAGGAGCAGTGCGGATGGTTTCTGAACGCCAGGCTGTACTGGTTTATGGAAGGCCAGATGAAGATCAGCTGATTGCCAGTCGGGTTATACCCCTTTTTGATTCGGCTCTGCTGCTGGAGGTGGGATCCATTTCGGCAGAAGAAATGGAAAGGATAATAGACTTTCTGGAAGAATCCGCCTCAGGTATGATGCCCGTTATATTTAAACAGAGAAAGAATTCAGAAATATGCTGCTGGCTGCCGCCTGAAAAATTGTGGCTTGAAGGGTTGGAGAGGGCGGAAAAAATACCTGATGATGATAATTTAAATCTGGAGATAAAAAGTTTCAATTTTAGTTGACACATATATCATTGAAGGGAAGATGAACATAGGTATGAATATAAGAACTCTTGAAATTTTCGTCAATTTAGCTGATCTCGGCAGTTACTCCAGGGTGGCTGCGGAAATGAACCTCAGTCAGCCTGCTGTCAGCATGCAGATCAAAAATTTGGAGGAAAAGATGTCTGCTGAGCTGGTGGCCAGAAAGGGGCGGGGAGTAGAACTGACCCGAACCGGCCGTGTATTTTACCGCAGGGTCAGTGAGCTTCTGCGGGAGTGGGAAGACGTGCAGTTAGAGATTGAAAGACTGCAGGAAAGCAGGCTGGATGAAATATGCATAGGTGCCAGCACAATACCTTCCAGCCATATTATTCCCGATTTGTTGAGTGATTTTTGCCGTAGTTACCCTGAAATTAAGATGATCGTCCGGGTCGGTGATAGTCAGGATATTATCGAATTACTTGATGATCGAGAGATCGAGTTGGCCGTGATAGGGAAAAAACCTGAAAGTATCGAGCTGGAAGTTATGCCCCTTATCAAAGATGAACTGCATCTGCTGGTTTCCCGGGACGATGAATTGTTCGGGCGTGATTCTGTGTCCTTAAAAGAGATACTCGAGAGAAAACTGCTGATAAGAGAAAAAGGCTCTGCCACCCGCAGAACCATGATGAATGCTTTAAAAGAAGCAGGAGCTGATATAAAAGATCTTGATATCAGAGCCGTTCTCGAAACCAATGAAGCCATTATTTCAGCAGTAGAAGCCGGGCTGGGTGTTTCATTCATCTCCCGGCTGGCTTCCAATAAAGCTTTGGAATGGGGACGGGTCGGCAAAATAAATCTTGACGGTGTGAAGATGGAGCGCAGTTTTTATATTTCTCATCCTCCCAGGAGGATACAGGGTACGCCTCTAGAAACTTTTGTTCGACTTGCCCGCGATTTCTCCCGGTAAGATGAATGATTATCATGTCTTTTAGAAATATTTTGACGCTATTTTTGTTCTTTGAATAAGAAATTCTTATTTGATTTATAAACCCAGATTAATTATAATTGGAATAGATTTAACATACTTTGTCTGTAAAGGAGGAGTAAAATGACCGGTGATGACATAAATCTCACAGGTTTGAGTTCCAGCGCCGGCTGAGCTGCCAAAGTGGGGCCAGAGGATCTGGCCGAGATTCTCTCCGGACTTGATTTTAGCAGCGATGATGAAAACCTTATTATTTCGCTCGAGGACAGCGATGATGCGCTTGTATACAAATATGATTCGGATAGAGCTTTGATCAAGAGCCTTGATTTTTTTACTCCGATTCTCGATGACCCCTATCTATACGGACAGGCAGCAGCTGCGAATTCTCTGAGCGATATTTATGCCATGGGCGGACGACCGGTGCTGGCTCTCAACATTTGTTGTTTTCCCGGCTCTCTGGATAAAGGTATTTTGAAGCGAATTCTGGCCGGAGGAGTTGATAAGTGTCGGGAAGCGGGGGCTATACTGGGCGGTGGACATACCGTGGAAGATGAAGAGCCTAAGTATGGGCTCTCAGTGCTGGGCGAGGCCGATCCTGATGACATAATTTCCAATAAAGATGCTCGACCGGGAGATAGACTTATTTTGAGCAAGCCGCTGGGCACTGGCATTATGTCCACAGCTTTGATGGCCGATGAGATTGAAGAGGACAGAGAAAATCATTTTATTAAATCTATGTTAAAGTTGAATGATATCATAATTGAAATAAATAAAAAGGTGGAGGTCAGAGCAGGAACCGATATCACCGGTTTTGGTCTGGCCGGGCATCTTCTGGAAATGATGGAAGCCGGACAGCTGGGCTGTGAAATTTTTGCCGAAAAACTCCCCTATTTTGAGGGCATACCCGATCTGATAGCCTCTGGAATGATGCCAGGAGGACTACATAAAAATAAAGAAACGTATTCGGATAAAGTGAATTTCGTATCGAAACTGGAGGGAGCAGAATTTATTGAAGATTTACTTTATGATCCGCAAACATCCGGGGGACTGCTTCTATCTGTTAAAGAGGAGGATATAGAAATAGCCCGGGAGGTCTTGAGAGAAAATTCATGCCCATCGAGAGTGATTGGCAGGGTCGTTTCTGGACCAACCCGCATTGAAATTCTATAAAAAATTATAGAAAAAAATTATAGAAAAATAATAAGCTCCCGATCCCGGCAGATGGCCCGGATCGGGATTTTCGACTGGATGGCATTACTGAAAATAGTCCGGCCCGAGAATCACATTTTAGCCAAAGAGGTATTCGGCATCTTCATAGAAATCCAGAGGGACCTGTTTTATTTCTGCTACCGCTTCGGAGAGATCGACAGGTACAATGTCCTGTCCCTGCAGCGCGGGCATCTTGCCGAAGTTTTCTTCTTCAACGAGATCTATGGCCATAAGACCGTAGCGGCTGGAAAGCACCCTATCAAAAGCAGTGGGGCTGCCGCCTCTTACTATGTGGCGGGGCTGAATATATCTGGTTTCCCAGTCCATTTTTTTCTCGATCTCTTCTGCCAGATAATCACCAATACCTCCCAGCACTACGTGACCGTATTCATCAGTTTCCTCATCCTGGGCCATCATCTCTTCCATTTCTGTTGTGGTGGCACCTTCAGCCACAACCACCAGAGCATATTCCTTACCTTTCTCTCTTCTTTTCTCCAGATAATGGCACACGTCATCTATGCTGTATTCCTTTTCCGGTATCATAATAAAATCAGCGTCACCAGCCCAGCCGGCATAAAGAGCAGTCCATCCGGCATAGCGGCCAAATATCTCGTAAATTATAACCCGGTGGTGAGAACGGGCGGTTGTCCTTAACCTATCCAGGTGATCGGTAGCTGCCTGAATAGCGCTCATAAAACCAAAGGTCATGTCGGTGCAGCGGAGATCATTGTCCATGGTCTTGGGAACTCCAACGACATTTAAGCCTCGCTCATAGAACTTGTTGGCAGCCCCCAGAGTGTCATCTCCTCCGATTACTATCATAGCATCCAGATTCTGTTCCTCAAAAGTTTCTTCAACTTTTTCAGGACCGTGTTTGGGATTAAAAGGATTGGTCCTGCTGCTTCCCAGCATAGTACCTCCTTCAGGCATAATATCAATCACATCATCGATCTCCAGAGGGCGAGCTATGTTTTCTACCGCACCTTTCCAGCCATCTTCAAACCCAATAAATTCGTGACCGTATTCATTTATTCCCTTCCAGACTATAGATTTTATAACAGCATTGAGGCCGCCGCAGTCTCCGCCTCCAGTCAGTATACCAATTTTCATGATCAACCCTCCTGTAGATTATTTTATAAGAAAATTCCTTCGAGCCGGTCAGGGTAAAAGCTGAGTCATTAATAATTACAAGACAGAGTAAATATCTCCTGCTAAAACAAAGAAATAATAAAATTCACAAAAATAACCCCTCCCACGGGAAACACTGTTTGACAAATTTATTGGACTGGTGATATGATGGTTTAAAACTATTGACTTTTGAAAGCATAGATTTAGTTGAATCGTGCACAGGTTAACATTCCCGGGAGGGTATACATATGGGACAAATGGAAAGAATAGGGGTTATGACCAGCGGCGGCGACGCACCGGGCATGAATGCAGCCGTGAGATCGATAACCCGCCGGGGTTTAGATGCAGGACTGGAAATATTGGGCATCAAAAGAGGTTATGCTGGCCTTTTAAATGAGGAAATAACTCCTCTGTCCGACAGTGATGTTTCGGGAAAGGTAAACAGAGGCGGAACTTTTTTGCTTACAGCGAGAAGTGAAAAGTTTCGCAGTGAAGAAGGACAGCAGAAGGCTCTGGACATACTGCACAAAAATCAGATCGATGGTTTAATCGTAATAGGTGGCGATGGTTCGATGCGCGGCGCTAAAAAGCTCGAAGAAAAGGGGTTTCCCACAGCTTTTCTTCCAGGAACTATTGATAATGACATTCCCTGTACTGATTACTCCATAGGTTTTGATACCGCTATAAACACCGTTACGAACATCGTCGATAAGATTCGCGATACTGCTACTTCTCACGAAAGAGTTTTTATAATCGAAACCATGGGGCGTCACAACGGCATTTTAACGCTGGAAGCCGGTCTGGCTGCCGGAGCTGAAGCAATATTAATTCCGGAAATAGAGTTTGATATTGAAGAAGTGTGCCGGGTTGTTGCGAAAGGATATGATCGTGGCAAGCTTCATAATCTTATCCTCGTGGCTGAAGGAGTGGACTACACTCATGGAGAGAGCTATGCCGACAGGAAGAACAGAGTGGTGTTTGAAATAGGAAAAAAAATAGAAAGTCGCACCGGTCATGAAGTGCGAGAGATAGTTCTGGGACATGTTCAGCGGGGAGGAGCTCCCTCGGCCAAAGATAGGATTTTAGCCAGCAAAATGGGAGCCAGAGTTTTAGAGGGCATCATGGAAGGTAAGTCAGGCAGGATGATTGCCAAAGAAGGAAATCTTTTCAGCATGATTTCTTATGAAAAGGTATTAAATAATGAAGTTTCAATCGACAAAAGCCTTTATGAACTGGCCCATATTATAGGCTAGCAGCAGGGGTGATTTTTTTAAACTATTCTTTCTAACACTGGTGAATAATTTATCAAAATTTCCACCGGGGCATCCCGGTCAGGAGGTAAAATCATGCGAAAAACCAAAATTGTTTGCACTCTGGGACCTGCCAGCAACGACAGGTCGACACTAAGACAGATGGCTGAAAGCGGTATGAATGTAGCCCGTTTTAACTTTTCTCACGGGGATCATGAAGAACATCTTCATAGAATCAATATGGTTAGAAAGATCGAGAAAGAACTGGGGGATCCAATAGCCCTCATGCTAGATACTCAGGGGCCAGAAATCAGGACCGGAGAACTTGTCGAGGATGAGGTCGAGCTCGTTGAAGGCGAAGAAGTAGTGATAACTACCGATGAAGTCGAAGGTGATAGCGATAAATTTAGCGTTTTTTATGATAACCTGCCCAACGATGTCGATCCAGGCAGCACCATACTGGTTGATGATGGGTTGATCGAGCTTGAAGTTCTTTCGGTAGCCGGTTCAGAAATAAACTGTAAAATTATGAACGGCGGCAAACTGGGAACATATAAGGGTGTCAACCTGCCCGGCATAAAAGTAAAACTTCCGGCTCTCACCGAGAAGGACAGAAAGGATATCAAGTTCGGATGCGAACAGGGAGTTCATTTTGTGGCGGCCTCTTTTGTTCGAAAGGCAGATGATGTGATCGAAATAAGAAAACTTCTGGAGGAAAATAACAGCGAAGATATAGGTATTATCCCAAAGATTGAGAATCAGGAAGGCGTCGAAAATATTGATGAGATTATCGAGGTTTCAGACGGAATCATGGTAGCCAGAGGTGATCTCGGGGTTGAGCTTCCCGCGGAAAGAGTGCCCATAATACAAAAAAGCATTATTCGCAAATGCAATCAGGCGGCTATACCAGTAATCACAGCCACTCAGATGCTCGATTCCATGATCAGAAATCCTCGACCTACCAGGGCCGAAGCCTCTGATGTGGCCAATGCGATTTTTGACGGGACGGACGCGATAATGCTTTCCGGAGAATCTGCAGCAGGTGATTATCCCGTTGAAGCGGTTAAAACTATGGCCAAAATCGCCCGGGAAACAGAAAATTCCCTGTCTTATACCAGGGATCTATTTCAGGATGAAGACTCTCAAAAGTCTGCGACAGAAGCAATAAGTCTTGCTTCATGTGAGACAGCCGTGAATCTCGATGCAGATGCGATTATAACAGCTACTGATTCAGGTCTTACGGCCAGGATGGTAGCTAAATATCGGCCCGATATTAAGATAATAGCTGTGACCCCTAATGAAAGAGTCCTGCACTCGCTGGCATTAAGCTGGGGGGTTGCTCCTGTTAAAGGGGAAAATGCTGATTCAACTGATAAGATGATACAGCTTTCTATAGATTCTGCTCTGGATAAAGGCTATATTCAAAACGGTGATCTCGTTACAGTTACTGCAGGAGCCCCTGTGGGCATGCCCGGCACAACAAACCTTATAAAAGTTGACGTGGTAGGACGACCGCTGCTGGAAGGGGATGGAATTGGCAAAAGTATTATAACCGGAAATGCCGTCAAGGTTTCTTCTCCTGAAGAAGCAGAGGAAAAAATCGAAGAGGGAGATATTATAGTAACTTCTATGACTGATAGTTCATATATGCCGGCCATAAAAAAGGCTGCTGGAATTATAACAGAGAAAGGCGGACTTACCTCTCATCCTGCTATCGTCGGGCTCAATCTGGAAAAACCTGTGGTAGTGGGGGTAGGAGATGCTGCTGACAAAATCGAAGATGGTGGGGAAATCACGCTTGACGGAGTAAGAGGTCTGGTATACAAGGGTATTGCCCATCTGCGCTGAGCAGGCCGATATGATAAAGCAGAAAAATCAAAAGGAGCGGGGGAAATTTCCCCCGCTCCTTTTTTGATCTGGAAGTAATGAGGCCGCGTAGCCATCCGGAATATTGAAACTGTCGGAAGAACCCGTACAGACTTTCCTGCAAATGACCGAAGCTTAACTTCATGGTTCTCGGAACATACTTCTTCATTTCTCAATCATTCACTTCTGATCTCCGAGGAACATTACTGCTTACAGTCACGATAAGCTTTTAAATCTCAAATCTCAAACCCTGCTGATTTCCGGATGATGACCTCTTTACTTCCATCTTTATAATACCAGATAGAGCGCCAAAAGTCAAGTAAAATTTAAATATTTTATAATATTAAAAAAACAACTCGTGGATTTTCTGCTGCTATCCGCATCCAGAAACAATAAATTACCTGTGTCGGTTGCGATCATGACTTCTGCCCCGGGGAGAATAATTTATTTTGCGGGCATACCAGGGCCCCAATTTAGGGGTCAAAATTATTATTGAGGCTAGAAAACCCGGTCTGCCGGATCCATCATCCAGCGCGAGAAAAAGTATAAACTGCTGAAAAAGACCGTAAAGCATTGTCCCCAAAACCGCTCCGGGAATGATGGAAGCGAAATAAAGAGTTTTATAGAGGGGATTTGAAAATCTGCTCCGATAACTTCGCAATTTCATTCTTAATTTGTGTACTCCCCAAAAACCTGTAAGTCCGATATATCCACCAAGCAGCGGCAGAAATATCAGGCCGGGAGTGGAAAGATTCAACAATAAAGCCAGAGCAGATGCTGCGGCCAGACAGATGAGACCTGAACCGGTAGCAAGACGGCCCAAATAAAGGATAAGCTCATCTTTATTGCGATTTTGGTAGCTCATTTTTGCCTCCTGTAATTTATATCTGTAACTGTTTAATAGCTTTGCAGACGTAATTATATCACAAATCCGCCTGGAATTCAGTTTTCATTCTGTTGCAACTTTCTGTTAAAAATGATATATTTAAATCTGGCAGGCAGTTAAATTAAATATTTAAATATAGATTTTGGCCGTGATTATTTCTTTATAAATTCTTGACTTTCAAATAATAAGAGGGGGTTATTGTATTGATTAAGAAAAGTGGAATTCTGGCGATTTTAATTGCCGCCGTTCTGGTTATCAGTTTTATGGGGTTTAGCCAGCCGGCTGAAGCAGAGACCATTCAGGTAGGTGCAGTTTTTTCTTTAGGTGGTTTAGGCGATCTGTCTTTTAACGATCTCGCTTATGACGCTCTGGAGAGTGCCAGCGAAGATTTTGATGTGGAATTTGATTATATTGAACCTGATAGTTCAGCGGATTTCGACCCCTCACTTCGCAGATTTGCAGAAAGGAATTACGATCTGGTTTTAGCTGTCGGTTTCCTGCAGGAAGAGGAAGTAAGACAGATTTCTCAGGAGTATCCCCACGTGAATTTCGCCCATGTTGATGTTGCTCATGAGCCAGCTATCGATAATGTCAGAGGAATGCTATTTGCCGACCATCAAAGTTCCTTTTTGGCAGGGGCTCTGGCAGCTCTTGTTACAGAAGAAGACAATGTGGGTTTTCTCGGCGGCATCGACAGTCCCCTTATCAACAAATTTGAGGGTGGCTTTGTTCAAGGTGTAGAGTATATAGCCGAAGAAGAGGGCAGAGATATCGAAATCCAGCGTAGTTATGCCGATAGTTTTGATGATGCTGCCCGCGGGCGAGAAATAGCACTTGGCTTTATCGATGATGGAGCCGATGTTATTTATCATGCTTCCGGTGGAACAGGTGATGGTCTTTTCACCGCTGCTGAAGAAGAAGACATTTATGCCATCGGGGTAGACTCCAATCAAAACTGGATTTCTCCCGGGCAGATAATAGCGAGCAAACTGAAAAACGTTGATGTAGCAGTGTATAATACAATTGAAGATGTTGTTAAAGGTGACTTTGAAGGCGGCAGAAATATGGAATTTGATCTGGAGGTTGATGGTGTAGGAATAACTCCACTCGAGTCTGTCATAGATGAAGTTATAGAGCCGGAACTCGATGAGGAAGATAGAGAAGCAATTCTCCAGATGAAAGAAGAAGTAACCGCTCCTCACGCAGAACGAATTGAGGAAATTCGCGAAAAGATTATTGAAGATGAGATAGAGATTGAAGACTGGTCTGAAATCGGCAGACAGTAAGAAACAAAATCAATTGAGCTCTCATAAAATTGAATGATTTTGAAAATGCGAGAACAATGTTATATCTGGACTCCTCCTCCGGAAGCTAATTCCAGGTGGTGGGGTCCTGCTTTTTGTTTTCTTCAGAGCAGTTTTTATTTAAAAAACTGGAGGCACAGTTTATGGCTTCAGAAATGACTTCAGATGAGGTCAATGATAAAAATATTCTCGAAATGAGGGGCATCACCAAACTTTTTCCCGGTGTCAGAGCTAACGATGAGGTTGATTTGATCGTAGAGGATGGGGAAATTCACGCTCTGGTGGGCGAAAATGGTGCTGGAAAAACCACTTTGATGAAAATTTTATACGGAATGCTGGAGGCGGATGCGGGTAAAATTTTTTATAATGGTCAAGAAGTTGACATTGACGGTCCTCAGGATGCTATAGATCTGGGAATAGGTATGGTGCACCAGCATTTTAAACTGGTGGACACTCTGACCGTAACGGAGAATATTATTCTCGGTTCAGAGCCCAGAAAAGGGTTATCTATAAATAATAAAAAGGCCAAAAAGAGAGTTGAGGAAATCTCAAAAAGGTTTGGTCTTCATGTCGATCCGGATGCTAAAATCGAGGATATACCGGTCGGTATGCAGCAGAGAGTTGAAATAATCAAAATCCTTTATCGAGGAGCCGATCTTTTGGTCTTTGATGAACCGACGGCGGTTCTTACTCCTCAAGAGATAGATGAATTGTTTGAGATTTTTCGCTCTCTTAAAGAAGAAGGCAAAACAATTATATTTATAACACATAAACTTCAGGAAGTAAAAAAAGTTACCGACAGCATAACAGTTCTTCGAGATGGAAAGAGTGTGGGCAGGGTTAAGACTGAAAATGTAAGCCAGAATGAAGTGGCTGAAATGATGGTGGGGCGAGAGGTTTTATTTGAAGTCGAGAAAAAAGAGGCCAGCCCGGGAGAGAAAATTCTCGAAGTAGAAGGCCTGCACGTAAATGATAATAGAGGTATCGAAGCAGTTAGTGGAATTTCTTTTTCCATAGATAGAGGAGAGATTTTCGGGGTTGCCGGTGTTGAAGGTAACGGTCAAACTGAACTCGTCGAGGCGCTGACGGGATTGAGAGAGATCGAATCGGGGAGTGTTAATTATAAAGGCGAAGATATAACCGGCATCGATGCCCGGCAGATTAAGGATAGAAAAATTGCTCATATACCCGAAGACAGGCAGCGCCGGGGACTGATTCTTGATTTTGACCTGGCTGAAAATATGATTCTGGGTTATCAGCATCAAGCACCCTTCTCCCGAAATGGTATGATGAATTACGAAAGGATATATGATCATGCTGAAGATTTAATAGAAGAATTTGATGTGAGAACCAGCAGCTTTCGCAATTCTGCCGGCAAATTATCAGGGGGGAATCAGCAGAAAGCTGTGATAGCCAGGGAATTCTCAAGGAATCCGGAATTGCTTATAGCTTCTCAGCCGACACGTGGAGTAGATGTAGGATCTATTGAGTTTATTCACGAGCAGCTTGTAAAAAAGCGTGATGAAGGTGTGGCAGTTTTGCTTATATCAGCTGAGCTTTCGGAGATAATTTCGCTCAGCGATAGAATAGGTGTCATTTTCGATGGGGAATTTGTGAAAATTATGGAAGCCGCCCGTACCGACGAGAGAGAGCTGGGAAGACTGATGACCGGCGGTACAGTAAAGGAGGCGGATTAGAATGTCAGATCTTCTGAGCGGTTCGGGAGAATCGCTGGCCAGCAGCAAAATTAAAAAGATTTTACTTGATTTAGGTCTTTCTCTGCTTTCTATTGTAATTGCTCTTCTTGTTGGAGCTATTTTTATTGTTCTGGCCGGGGAATCTCCTGCGGTGGCCTATGGTGCTCTTTATGAAGGTGCTCTCGGCGGTACAAGGCAGATACTTAGCACCTTCTGGCGGTCGACTCCTTTGATTTTTACCGGCTTTGCTCTGGCTATCCCCTTTCGCGCGGGACTTTTTAATATTGGAGGAGAGGGCCAGCTGCTGGTGGGCGGTTTTTCGGCAGCTTTTGTAGGTTTTTATTTCGAGCTGCCCGCAGTCATCCATGCTCCTATTGCTCTGCTGGCCGGTGTTGCTGCCGGGGGAATTTGGGCTTTAATACCTGCTGCTCTCAAGGCTTTAAAGGGAGCTCATGAGGTAATCGTTACAATAATGATGAATTATATAGCAACTTATCTAACTATCCATTATGGAATTAATTATTTTAGAGAAGGAGGGCGTCAGGCACTGCCAGACATACATGAATCGGCGAAAATTTTTCGGCTGGCAGAACTTACTGAACTCCCCCTGTTTGGCAATCTCCCCTTCGTGCATATGCTATCTCATCCGGGACTGCGCCTCCATGTAAATTTTTTGCTGGCTCTTATCTCAGCGCTTTTATTATGGTTTCTCCTCTGGAAAACCACCTATGGATACGAGATAAGGTCGGTGGGAATCAACCCTTCCGCCGCCGAGTATGGTGGTATAAGTTCAAATAAAAACATCATCATCTCCATGGTTATAGGAGGAGCTCTGGCCGGTCTGGCCGGCGCTGGAGAGGCGCTGGGAACTCATCATACCTTTATTCAGGGAATGGATGCAGGTCACGGTTTCACCGGTATAGCTGTCGCATTGCTGGGACGTAATCATCCAGCGGGAATTATTCTGGCGGGCATCCTCTTCGGGGGGCTATCCGAAGGAGGCCTGGAGATGCAGTTTGCCGGTGTGCCTGCTGAAATCGTAGAAATTGTACAGGGTCTGGTTATATTTTTCGTGGCGGCTCTGCAGATGCTCAAATACTTTCTGGCTCGCAGAAGAGCTAAAGGGGAGGATGAATAATGGAAACTTTAAGACAGCTTTTTTCCGTTCCCCTGATACTTTCCAGCCTGCGTTTTGCTACCCCCTTAATTCTGGCGGCTATCGGAGGAACTTTCAATGAGCGCTCAGGGGTAATCAATATTGGATTGGAAGGAATGATGCTGTTTGGAGCTTTTTCCGCGGTTTACGGCACTTTCATGACGGGGAATCCCTGGCTGGGGGTTTTATATGCGGCTGCAGGCGGTGCACTTTTAGCTCTTATTCTGGCGGTGGTCTGCGTCTCGCTCAAGGCTGATCAAATAGTAGTTGCCACCGGCATCAATATATTTGCTTCCGGCTTAACTGTTTATCTGCTGCAGATATTTTTTGATTCCGCCGGCAGATCACCGCGTGTCCCCAGGCTGCCAGCATTTCGGGTGCTAGGCACGCGTTATAATCCCATGACGCTTTTGGCGGTCCTGCTGGTTCCGATAGCCTGGTATATTCTTTTCCGCACTCCCTGGGGTTTGAGAATTCGTTCCGTGGGAGAACATCCGGGTGCTGCTGATTCTCTGGGGATTGATGTAAATAAGTATAGATTTATCTGTGTTCTTATAAGTGGAGTTCTGGCCGGTCTGGCCGGAGCCCATCTCAGTATTGGTGACGGAGCTTCTTTTCTCAGCGGGATGTCTGAAGGTCGCGGATTTATTGCTCTGGCGGCTATGATTTTTGGCAAATGGAATCCCCTGGGGGCTCTGGGCGCTGCCCTGCTATTTGGATATTTTGAGGCAGTTGCCATCAGGGTAGACATACTCTGGCTTCCTTCTGAACTGCTGCGTTCGATACCATATGTAATGACCATAATAGTTCTTGCCGGTGCCATCGGTCGGGCCAGTCCGCCCGCTTCTATAGGCGAGCCCTATTTTCAGGAAGAGGAATAGCAGTTATAAAACTTGAAAGCTGAGATTATCTGAGATAAAATAACTTAAGATGATTAAATTAAGTGGTTGTTAAATCTTTTTTTGCAAACAGGAGTGAAATATAAATTGATCTCTATTACGGGAACATTTGCTGCCTTTTTGCTGGTCGTATTTTTGCTTTCACAGCAAAGAAGCCTGGGTACAGCTATGCTGCTTGGGTCTTTGCTGGTTGGTTTGACTGCAACTGGGGATTTTTCCCATAATTTTCAGCAGCTGGGGTCGACTTTTCTGGAAGGGGTACATGATCCTATGACCCTGCAGCTGGTGGCTCTGGTCAGCCTGGTTACTATTTTTGCCTATATGATGAAAGAGATGAGTATGCTAAAGGATCTGATCGCCGTAGTGACAAATTACCTCAATAGTGCCTATCTATCTCTTGTAACGATCCCATCATTGATAGGAGTGCTGCCCATTCCAGGAGGAGCCATATTTTCTGCCCCGATGATTGAGCCTCTGGGCGAAAAGATGAAATTGGATGGGGCCGAGCTGACATCTCTCAACATTTACTTTCGTCATCTCTGGTATTTTTCATTCCCATACATCCCCAGTTTAATTCTGGCCTCTTCTTTATCAGGCATTGATCTGCTTACTATAGCAGCCATGCATCTTCCGATAGTCGGATTTATGATTGTCATAGGATGGATCTATTACGGACGGGCTGGAGCTGGCAGAGAAGAGATGGAAAAAAACGCCGCGGTTTCTTCTACAGATCAAAAAGAAGCTGAGTTTACAGGCGATTCTTCTCCTCCCCGCAAAAAACTGATCAACGCTTCTCTTCCCTATCTGGTTGTGCTGCTGCCACCAATTTTGCTGGGGGTAGACTTTGTGGTCTCACTGCTGATTGGCATTATTCTGGTAGCACTACTAAAAAGGGAAAACTTTAAACTGAGCATGATCAAAAATGGTTTCAATCTCGACCTGGCCTATGGTATATTCGGCATCATGATTTTTAGAGCTTTTATAGAAAATTCAGAGGGAGTGGAAAACTTTACAGAATTCTTTCTGGAAGCTGGTATATCTCCTCTGCTTTTAGCTCTGGTAGTTCCCTTTGTGGTTGGACTGCTGACAGGCAATCACGTCGGTGCTATCGGTATTTCCTATCCGGTAGTTTTATCGGTATTTTCCGGGAGTAATGCTTTCCCTCTCTGGCATATGATAATTTTCAGCACCAGTTACTTTGGTTATATGATGTCTCCATTTCATATGTGCAATATCATGACCGTAAAGTATTATAATACGACGCTCAAAAGTTATTATAAACATATACTTTTTCCTATGGGTAGTTCAGCTGCAGGAGTGCTTATTCTGGGAGGGATATACTGGTTCTGGATGGCATTATAAGTTTTGGAAGAAAACTGGAGGTATTCCGATGAAATTCAAATTTGAAGCCGGGATGGAGCTGCCAGAATCCGAGGTCGACCTGCTTGCCGTTGGTGAACTTTTGGTCGATCTGATAGCTGAGCAGGAGACCGGAGGCTTCGCCGGGGCTGAAAGTTTTGGGCGGCATTTCGGCGGCTCTCCTGCCAATATAGCCCTTAATGTCAGGAGTCTCGGTCTTAAAACCTCTCTTATCAGCAGGGTGGGTGAAGATGGGCTCGGCGATTTTCTTTTAAATATGTTAAAGAAGGGAGAAGTCGATATAAAGGGTATCAAACGTGATAGGCAGGAGAATACCTCGATTATTCTAATAACTCAGAGCAAAGAATCTCCGGAATTTCTGGCCTATCGTGGAGCGGAAAAATGTCTCAAACCTGGAGATATAGATTCAGAACTGATCGGAAGATCTGGATTGGTTCACATATCGACCTTTGCCATCTCTGCAGCAGAGAGCAGACGAGCACTGGACAAAGCGATGAGAATCGCCCGGGATCAGGGGAAGATTTTATCGCTGGATCCGAATTACCGTCCTCAACTATGGGAGGGAGATAATCCCGGACACGAGTACATAAAAGAACTTCTGAAAAAGGTTAATATCGTTAAGCCTTCTCTGGATGATGCCCGAGCCCTTTTTGGACCGGCCAGCCGCGAGGAATACATCCGAATGTTTCATAATGCAGGTGCGGATTTGGTTATACTTACTCTAGGGGCTGATGGATTGCTGGCTTCGACTGGGGAGGAGCAGAGATATTATCCTTCCCTGGCTGAGGAAGTCAAAGATACCACCGGAGCGGGAGATGCTTTCTGGTCGGGTTTTTATGCCGGACTGATCGAGGGGAAAAAGCTGTCTGTCTCGATACAATTCGGGAATGCGCTGGCGGCTGAAGCATTAAAAATGACCGGCGCTCCTTTAGAGACAGCTGATCTGGAGGAGATCGAAAAACAATATGAGATCGATGCCGGGGAGTGAAAAATATAATGGAAGAAAAACCGCAGCTGATAGCTTTTTTAAATCCACAGGGAAATTTTGATCCCGGAGATAGTTACTGGACTGAACATCCTGATTTTGGTGGTCAGCTGGTTTACGTTAAAGAAGTAGCTCTGGCTCTGGCTGAAGCACACGGAGTCAGAGTTGATATTCTGACCCGCAGAATCAAAGATCCTGACTGGCCTGAGTTTTCCGGGAGGATTGAGAAATATCCTCGCAGTGACCGGGTGAGGATTGTAAGAATACCCTTCGGAGGAGATTCATTTCTCAACAAGGAGCAGTTATGGCCCCATATTATTGATTATGTTGAAGGTATAGAGCATTTTTATGAAGAAAAAGGCGAGTTTCCTGACATTGCCACCACTCATTATGGCGACGGGGGCCTGGCGGGTGCCATGCTTTTTGAGAGGAAGCAAATTCCCTTTACATTCACAGGACACTCGCTGGGAGCTCAAAAAATGGATAAGCTGAATGTTAGCAGTGAAAACCTTGAAGAAATGCTCGATCGTTTTAATTTTCATCTGAGAATTGCCGCGGAAAGATTGAGCATGAGCAACTCTGCCACGATTTTTGTCTCGACCGAGCAGGAACGAAAAACACAGTACACACATTCTGCCTACGATGATGTGGTGGATGTTGAAGATGATGACAGCTTTGCCGTGGTTCCTCCCGGCGTAAATCTGGATGTTTTTCATTCTGAAAAAGACTCCGGAGATCACGAAATTGAGCAGAGAATTGAACAAAAATTGAAACGAGATCTGGATTTGGGAAGGGGAGATAAGCCTGCAGTGATAGCGGCCAGCCGTCTCGACGCCAAGAAGAACCATGCCGGCCTGGTTAAAGCTTTTGCCGCAAGTCCCGAGCTGCAGGAAGAAGCCAACCTGGTTATGACTCTGCGCGGTATAGATAATCCTTTTGCCGGTTACGATCAGGCTGACGAAGATGAAAAAAAGATTCTGGATGAAATAATGGGAATAATCAGAAGCAAAAATTTAGAAGGTAAAGTGAGTATGTTTTCTCTGGCCAGTCAGCAGGAACTGGCTTCCTGTTATAGAGTTCTGGCTGAAAAAAAGTCTATTTTTGCTCTGGTTTCCTTCCATGAGCCATTTGGTCTGGCGCCGATCGAAGCCATGGCCTCAGGCCTGCCGGTGGTGGCGACAGAAAATGGAGGGCCGGAAGAGATTCTTTATGAAGACGGCCAGGATTACGGAGTTCTCGTAGACCCCGAGGATCCTGAGGATATCGCCCGAGGACTGCTCGAGATAGTCAGTTCCGAAGATGACTGGCAGTATTATCATAGAGCAGGTCAGAAAAGAGTGGAAAATAAATACACCTGGGAGGCTACCGCTGCCAGGTATCTGGAACGCCTGAGCAGTATTTTAGCTCAACCAGACCGTTATCTCCCGAAGAACTTTGCAAAAATCCCAGCGTATTTTCTTGATTCCGGCAAAGAGAGTGAGCTGATTGAGCTGCTTAAAGATGTTTATCCTTTGGATTAATTCTGCTAATAATCATTCAAAATATTTATCACAGTATGCTGAAGGAGGCTATTAAAATTGTCCAAATCTGAAACTCTGGTTCTGTTGAAGCCCGAAGCCGTGAAAAGACAGCTTGTGGGAGAGATCATATCTCGTCTGGAAAAAGCAAATTTCAACATCGAAAGAATGAAGCTGGATTGTTTCCCGCGAGAGCTTCTGGCTGAACTTTATAAGGAACATAAAGGCAAGGATTTTTACGAAAGCATCGTGGGAGGTTTTGCCGGTGAGCCGATGGTAGCTATGATATTGAGCGGGAAAGATAATGCGATCGAGCGGGTTCGAACTATTATGGGCGCTACTGATCCGGCTGAAGCCGTTCCGGGTACTATTCGCGGTGATTATGCCCATCATATGGAACCCGATAATATAATGCATGCTTCCGACTCAGCTGAGTCGGCAGAAAGAGAAATAGAATTATTTTTCCCTGAATACAGCTAAATCACGTTCTTAAAATTTAATTTTGCCCGCAGAACCGGACATTATTTCGGCTCTGCGGGCGTTCATCAGGTGTTTTGAAGGAATAATTCGCTGTTTTGCTTGAAGAGCAGAATAATGACCATGACCGAGATTATAAGTGCCGGCAGCAGATGAGAGAGGTTGTAAATAAAGGAGTATATCCAGGGATTCTGGCCTTCCGGAGCGAATTCTGCGAAAAATATTGCGCCGGCCAGAATATGAGACAGAAGTCTACCTCCTCCTCCCAGCCCCAGGGCAAGAAACAATCTGCCAAATTTTATTTTACCCACCTCTGAAAAGACTGGCAGGATACCGGCCAGTCCCACCATCATATAGGCCAGAGGATAATCCAGTATAAGCTGAGCCGGATGAACTATATAAGGACCGGTGATCAGCTGTAGCAGGCCGTGGATTAAGCCGGTGATAATTCCAGCTCCGCCCCCATGACGAAAGGCTACAAAAAGAATTGGCAGCATCTCCAGATTTACCGAACCACCCTGAGGCATTCTCCAGAGTGTTATGAAGCTTAATACCGTTGATAAAGATGCAGCTACAGCAGCTTCAGCCATTATTCTGGTTCTGGTCGTGTTCATCAAAAAAAACTCCTCCCTATCCGGGGATCTGGCTTTCGGAATACTGGAGGAGAGCTCGATAATTCCCTGCGCCTGCATTACCAGGATCAGGTTATACGGGTCGATGCTGTGCATCCTCTCAGCCTCCGAGCGAGGCTCCCCGGTATTTTAATTTGTGAAAATATATTTTTGGTGCTCCATTTTTACAATTCGAGACTATACCTAAAATTCCTTTATCTGAAAGTCGAAACCGACTCTTTGGTCGGTCTTGACATAAAATAAGTTATGTGCTAACATTATACTGGTTTTAGTATGGTATAATAGAGAAAATTGTGCGGAGGTGGCGGAACTGGCAGACGCGCTAGATTTAGGATCTAGTGGGGTTTTCCCTGTGAGGGTTCGAATCCCTCCCTCCGCACCATTTTATTTTGGTCTCGTAACATTGCCCATTCTACCTCCCCGAACCGGGCAGGGGCCCAGGTCGGGGAATTGTTTATAAATACTTGTTTTTGATTTATCATATGTAAGGAGGGCTTAATTTTATGGTCAAAAAAGTGGAGAGAGAAGAGCTGGAAGGCAATAAAGTCAGGTTAAATGTCAGGATAGAAAAAGAAGCGGTAAATAATGCCCTGGATAGAGCTTACGAAAAAGTTGTGGATGAAGTGGACATTCCCGGTTTCCGCCAGGGAAAAATTCCCAGAAAAGTTCTGGAGTCAAAGCTTGGAGAAGAGGTTCTTTATAAGGATGCTCTTAATATTTTGATTCCCGGTCAGTATTCTCAGGCGGTGGAAGAAGCTGAAATTGAACCTATCGATCAACCCGATATAGAGGATTACCATATTGCCAAAGATGAAGAGGGTTCATTTACCGCTGAAGTTGAAGTGAAACCGGAAGTTGAACTCGGTGAATATACCGATTTCGACATAGATATGGAGGAGGCTGAAGTCACCGAAGAAGAGGTAGAAAAAACTCTGGAGCAGATGCAGGAGCAGCAGAGCCAGCTGGTAAGTTCTGATGGGACTCTGGTTCAGGAAGGCGATCACGTGGTCATAGATTTCACGGGATATATTGATGGAGAAACCTTCCCGGGAGGTCAGGCCGAAGAATACATTCTGGAAATAGGATCGGGAGAATTTGTCCCCGGTTTTGAGGAAAAGCTGATTGGGAAAGAAGTTGACGAGGATAAAGTGCACGAGATAAATATTACTTTCCCGGAAGATTATGAAGCCGAGGATCTCGCAGGAGAACAGGCAATGTTTGAAGTCATCATTAAGGAGATAAAAGAAAAAGAAATTCCTGAACTAAATGATGAGTTCGCGCGAGAATCCGGCGACTATGAAACTCTTTCTGAAATGAAAGAAGACATCAGAAATAATCTCAAAGAGCAAAAAGAACAGCAATCACGGGCGGCTGCTGAAAACGAGATAATCGAGAAGGTTACCGCAGAAGCCGAGGTTGAAGTGCCCGAGCAGCTTGTCGACGAAGAATTAGATCGGCTGTTTCAGCAGATGATACAAAATCTGCAGTCACAGGGTGTCGATGTAGAAGAGTTTTTTGAATATCAGGATATGAATGAGGATGAATGGCGTCAGGAAAATAGAGAAGATGCCCGTGAGCGGGCCAAACAGAACCTTGTACTCGAAGCCATTGCTGCCGCTGAAGAGATTGAAGTCAGCGAAGATGAAATAGAGGATAAAATTGCCGAAATAGCTGAACAGGGCGAGCAGGAACCCGAGCAGGTCAAACAGTTTTTGCAGATGCAGGGCCAGCTGGCTGATCTGGAGCAGGGACTGAGGATGGAAAAAACTATTGATTTCCTGCTCGAAAACAATTAAAATGGTATTAAGGGATTTATGTAAAGACATGCAGGAGGTGTCTTAATGAATTTAGTTCCAATGGTGGTTGAACAAACCAGGCGAGGTGAGCGTTCTTACGATATTTACTCCCGCCTTCTCAAGGATAGAATTATTTTTCTGGGATCTCATGTAACAGATGAAGTGGCCAATACTGTTATAGCACAGATGCTGTTTCTGGAAGGAGAAGATCCGGATAAGGATATTTATCTCTATATCAACAGTCCTGGAGGCTCCGTGACAGCAGCTTTGGCCATGTATGACACTATGCAGTATATAAAGCCTGATGTTGTTACTATCTGCATGGGGCAGGCTGCCAGTGCAGGTGCTCTTCTTCTGGCTGCTGGAGCCGAGGGTAAAAGACATGGTCTGCCCTATTCGCGGGTTATGATTCATCAACCTGCTGGAGGCATTCAGGGCAAAGCCAGTGAAGCAGAAGTTCATGTGGAAGAACTTCTGAGAATAAGAGAAATTCTCAACGAAATTCTCAGTGAACACACCGAGAAAACCGTGGAAGAAATAGAAGAAGATGTTGAAAGAGATTATTTCATGGACGCTGAAGAAGCTAAAAACTATGGTATTATCGATGATATTATCACAAGAAGCGAGCTGCAGGATAAGTAGTTCGTAAACAGCGAGGTGATTGAATGTTTAAATTTGGAGAAGAAAAGGGCAAATTAAAATGCTCTTTTTGCGGCAAAAGCCAGGAGCAGGTGCAGAAGCTTGTCGCCGGCCCCGGAGTATATATATGCGATGAATGTATAGATCTCTGCAACGAGATAATTGAAGAAGAGCTAGATGAGGATATGGATCTCGATCTGCAGAACCTGCCCAACCCCGGGGAGATAAAAGAAATTCTTGATGAATATGTTGTGGGCCAGGAAAGAGCTAAAAAGACTCTTTCAGTTGCAGTTTATAACCATTACAAGCGCGTAAATTCGGATATGAAAATAGATGATGTAGAACTGGAAAAAAGCAATATCATGATGATAGGGCCAACGGGATGCGGAAAAACTCTTCTGGCACAAACTCTGGCCAGAATTCTCGATGTACCCTTTGCTATTACTGATGCTACCTCTCTAACCGAAGCCGGTTATGTGGGAGAGGACGTTGAAAATATACTGCTGAAATTGATACAGGCAGCTGACTATGACGTGGAAAAGGCCGAAAAAGGTATAATTTATGTCGATGAGATAGACAAAATAGCCCGCAAATCCGAAAACCCTTCCATAACCAGGGATGTTTCCGGAGAAGGGGTGCAGCAGGCTCTTTTGAAAATTTTAGAAGGCACTACTGCCAGTGTCCCGCCACAGGGCGGTAGAAAGCACCCACATCAGGAATTTATACAGATTGATACGTCCAACATTCTTTTCATAGCTGGTGGCTCATTTGATGGTCTTGAAGACATGATTGAAAATCGCATAAAGGAAAAATCTCTCGGTTTTGGGGCTGAAATTGAAACCCAGGATGAAAAAGAAAATATAGGTGAAACTTTAAAGCATGTTCTGCCACAAGATCTGCTGCATTACGGTTTGATTCCTGAATTTATAGGCCGTATGCCGGTGCTGGTCACCCTGGATGAGCTAATCGAAGAGGATCTGGTCGAAATTCTGACTACTCCCAGAAATGCGCTGGTTAAGCAGTATAAGAAGTTTTTTGCCATGGATGATGTGGAACTGGAGTTCACCGATGAAGCTTTGATGTCCATCTCCGAAAAGGCTCTTGATCGCAACAGCGGTGCCCGGGGACTTCGTTCTGTGGTAGAAAATGCTATTCTGGATGTCATGTATGAACTTCCTTCTTACCAGGATATCAGCAAATGTATAATCACCAAAGAAGTAGTAGAAGACGATGAAGATCCGGAATTGATCACCAAAGGCAGCAGAGAAGAGACCGCCTAACTCAGTCAAAAAAATAGACAATTATCAGGGGGATATGAGCAGTTCACCTCAGTTGAGGTGGGCTGTAATTATTCCCCTTTTCGATTTTCTTTTGCAATTCATTTATTCTACAATATCAGCTGGAAGCAGGTGATAAAATCATGTTTGATAGAGCTGAATTTATCAGAGGAGCTCATCAGCCTGATCAATTTCCTCGCCATACTTTTCCGGAGGTGGCTTTTTCCGGCCGGTCAAATGTTGGCAAGTCTTCTCTGATAAACATGCTTTTGGGCCGAAAAAAACTGGCCCGGATCAGCAAAAAGCCAGGACGCACCAAAAGCATAAATTTTTATAGGGTCGACGATCGCTTCTGTCTGGTGGATCTTCCTGGTTATGGTTACGCCGGCGTGCCTGAAGAAGAACAGGAAAAGTGGGCTTATCTAATCGAAGATTATCTTCATCATCGGAAAAATCTTAAAGGGATAATTCAGATTGTTGATGCCCGTCATGAACCCAGTGAAGATGATTATTTGATGATGGACTGGCTTGCTTCGGCCGAACTTAATTTTATGATAGCTGCCACCAAATGCGACAAATTAAAAAAGAGTCGTCTCAAACCTCAGCGGAAAATGATAGCTGACAGAATGGGAGTCTCTCTGGAAAAGGTCCTGTTAACCTCGGCCCGCAAAAGACAGGGTAAAAAGAGACTGGAAACCTTTATTAAAGAGGTGACAGGTATTTCTTAGAAATGTATGGGGAGGAGAGAATTTTGCCAGAAAAGCAGCCCCCCGGATCACGTTCGAATTCAAAATTGTCTTCAGCGAAAAATTACGGAGTTTTCGCTGAAATTTATGACGAGGTAATGTCTGCTGTCCCTTACGATCTCTGGTATGATTATCTCAATTTTCTTTACAGGTACCATGGTTTTGAAGATCCGGAAAGTATACTGGAACTGGCCTGCGGTACGGGGGAGGTAATGAAAAGATTTCTCGGAGACTCTGGAGAAAATGTAAAAAGTGATTTTATCATCGGGGTGGATAGATCAGAATATATGCTGGCCCAGGCCCGTGAGAAACTGGCGTCTATGGGTGAAAATTTTCTGCTGGTCCAACAGGATATAAGGGAACTGAAACTTGCCTGCGAGTTTGATTTTATATATTCTATATTCGACAGCATAAATTACATCACCGGGAAGGACGAATTGGAAAGGGTTTTTAAAGGGGTTTATGATCATCTGAAAGAGGATGGAGTATTTATTTTTGATTATAACACCCGCTCAAGGCTGCAAAGAATCGAAGAGGGAGTTTCCAATTTCTATGGACATGAGTTTTCCTGTCAATGGCAGGATATAGTTATAAAAGAAGAAGATATCTGGAAGGTGGAGCTGACGATAAATATCGATGATCGAGAAGAAATAATCTATGAGCAGCATGAGGAGAAGGCATTTCCGCTGGAAGAAGTAAAATCTTTGCTGCATAAAAGCGGTTTTGATTGGATTGGACTTTATGAAACTCCCGGATTGAAAAAAGGCAGGGAGGATAGTTCTCGTGTTCACTTCATGGCCAGTTCTCACAAACCTCCCGGGCTTTCTCCTCCAGGATATTTATATGCTTATCTGCGCTGGAAGATGTATAAATTAAAACATCTTTTGTTCTAAATAGAAAGAGGGAGGCCGAAAATATGAGCAATAAAATATTATCAGGTATATCAGTTTTAATTATTCTCCTGTTAATCGGGTTTGGATTTTTCATACAGCAGGAGGATGAGACAGTCGATACCGATCTGGTTGAGTATGAGGACACCGGGATTTATCTCGACACTGTGAACACCATCAGGGTATATGCTGCCAGCGAGGAGGAGGGCAAAACCGCGGTCGATCAGGTTTTTGAGAGATTGCAGGAGATAGACAGAAAGCTCAGCATATACGATGAAGACAGCGAAATATCGGCAGTAAATCAACAGGCCGGAAAAGAGTCTGTGGAGGTAAGCAGAAAAACTTATGAAATTTTGGAGGATTCAATCCATTATGCTCGTGAGCTGGAGGGAAGTTTTGATCCTTCCATCGGTGCTCTGACCCTGCTCTGGGGCTGGGGCAGTGAAGAAGGGCCTTCAGTTCCAGATGAAGAGGAAGTGAGAGAAACCCTGGATCTGGTTGATTATAATAAAATAGAAATGCAGGAAAATAACCATCAGGTAAGCCTGGCTGAGGAAGGCATGCGACTTGACCTGGGAGCGATAGCCAAAGGATACGCCTCTGTTGAGGCCAGGCGGGTGCTTAAAGACAACAATATCGACAGGGCTTTTGTGAATCTTGGCGGCAATATTACGCTTATGGGAATGAAACCTGATGAAACCCCCTGGCGGATCGGAATTCAGCATCCCCGCTCGGGCAGGGGTGAGGTTATGGCAGCCGTGGATGTAGATGAAGAAGAGCTTGAAACTTCCGAAGCTGTGGTTACTTCAGGAGATTATGAGAGGTATTTCGAAGAGGAGGGAGAGGAATACCATCATATTATAGATCCTGA
The DNA here is from genome assembly GCA_964436625.1 of uncultured Halanaerobiaceae bacterium. Classification (GTDB taxonomy): domain Bacteria; phylum Bacillota; class Halanaerobiia; order Halanaerobiales; family Halarsenatibacteraceae; genus Halarsenatibacter. The sequence goes on from CAYTDP010000001.1 coordinate 57,886, forward strand.
AACCGGTTATCCAACTACGCACGAAATTATAAGTACCACGATAGTTACCGATGATCCCATTAAAGCTGATGCTTATTCTACAGGAGTGCTGGTCAGAGGCATGGAAGGGCTTGAGTTTGTTGAAGAAACCGAAAACATGGAAGCAGTTTTTATCAGTGAAAATCTGGATGTTTTTGCTACCAGCGGGGTTCGAGACAGACTGGAGCTTTTCGATGAAGAGCTTGAACTGGTCGATATGGAAGAAATATAAATAAACCTGGTTTAAAAAATTACGGTGCGTTTTTTATCTAAATTACAACCGGCCGCAGGCACCTCGACATTCCCTGCGGCTGTTTTTTTTATTGGCAGAGGAAAATAAAAATTTTTACAGAAATATTTAAAATAGAAGCATCTTTTTATTATCATCATCAAATATAAAATTTTTTAACAAATTAGGGGGCAAAATATGCTGGACATCCACAGGACCAAAAGTTTTGAGATGCCTACCAGGATTATCACAGGAGTGGGCTGCCGGGAGGAACTGGTGCCTGCTTTAAAACAGGAGGAAGTGACCAAACCCCTGATCGTTACCGACGAAGGAATTATTGAAGCTGGGTTGCTGGAAAAAATAACCTCTCAGCTTGAAGAAAAGAACATCGAATTTGTAGTTTATTCAGAAGTGGAAGCCAACCCGGATATAGAAACAGTAGATCAGGGTTGTGATATTTTTCAGGAGAAAGGTTGTGATGGGCTGATAGCGCTGGGAGGTGGAAGTTCGATCGATACCGCCAAAGGTATAGGGGTTTTAGATCAGCATGGCGGGTCGATTAGAGAATATGAATTCGGGCAAAAACCTCTCCAGAGGCGAATAACTTCCCTGATAGCTCTGCCCACCACGGCAGGTACAGGCAGCGAGGTAACCATGTGGGCTGTAATAACCGATCATGAAAGAGAGATCAAATACAATGTGGGAGGACCATTGATAGCTCCTCAGGTTGCCATAGTCGATCCTGAACTGCACGTATCGATGCCGGCTTTTATAACGGCAGAAACAGGAATGGATGCCCTCTGCCACGCTATAGAATGCTATACTTCCCACTATGCTCAGCCTCTGACTGATTCTGTGGCGCTGCTGGCGATAGAATACTGTGCCAAATATCTGAGGCGGGCCACAGCTAATTCTCAAGATTTGGAGGCCAGATATTACATGGCTCAGGCGGCCACCCTGGCCGGGCTTTCTTACGGCAGCGAGAGTGCGGGAGCAGTGCACGCTATGGCTCAGAGCCTGGCAGGCATGAAACCGGAAATAAGACATGGAGCAGCAGTTGGAGCTTTGCTGGCTCCGGTGATGGAGTATAACTGGTTGGGCCGCCCGGAAAAATTCAGCCGCATAGCTGAAGCTATGGAAGAAAACGTCTGGGATCTTACAAATAAGGAAGCTGCAATTGCCGGAATAGAAGCGATCAGAGAACTGGTTGAGGATATAGGGATTCCGTCTTTGAGAGAACTGGGGATTACCAGAGATGAGATACCAGAGCTGGCTCAGGCCGCTGAAGATGATCCGCAGACGGTGGGCAACCCTCGCGACGTGAATAAAAATAGTTATAAAGAAATTTATCATAAAGCTTTAAAGAGGAAATAATTGCTGTTGAAAATATTGTTTATCCTTTCTTTGAAGGAAATTTGTTTTATATCCGGAATAAGGATTTCAGCAGCTTACAGTTCTATTATCATTATTGTTTAAAATTTGAAGGAGGATATAATTGATGAATCAGGAAGAAGGAATCTTGGATGAGGTTGAAAATGCGGCGCGAAATAATCTGGCTGAAAAACGCACTTTGGCCTGTTCTCAGGCGGTAAATCTGGCTCTGCAGGAAAAAATTCTTGGTGGAGAGATAAATTCTGAGCTGGTAAAGGCGCTAGCTCCTTTTGCTGGAGGGACCCGGCTCAATTCTTTGTGTGGGGCATTAGTCGGTGGTATAATCGGGATAGGAATGAAGCATGGAGTTGATCTTGAAAATATGTCCCGGCTGGAAAGCCTTACCTCCTCCTATAAGCCGGCTCAGGAATTTTATGAGTTTTTCGAAGAAGATAATGAAAGTTTGAACTGCTATGATATTATTGGTTATGATTTGAGAGATGATGAACAGAGAGAGGAATGGCTTGATCGGGATGGCTGGAATGACTGTGCTGATCGTTGCGGAAGGGCCGCTCGGAAGGCGGCTAAATTAATAATAAAATGGGATGATTTGAAGGGAGGCGAATGACCGGCATGGAGTCAAGCATCAAGAGAAAGCTGGCTGAGAGGCTAGAAGAAGCTAAAAGAACAGGTGATCCTATCCCACCTCTCACCGATGAATACCCGGAAATGAACATTCAGGATGCCTATGATATACAAAATATCAACAGGGGAGAGATACTGAAAACTGAAGAGTTAAAGGGACGCAAAATTGGTTTGACATCCCGAGTGATGCAGGAAAATTTTGGCGTTAATGAGCCGGATTTTGGTTTCATATCTGAAAGTTTGCTTACAGCCGAAAAAGAATTAGGCCTTCATGAGCACAGTTTAATCCAGCCCAAAATTGAGGCTGAGATAGCTTTCATAATGGATAGAGATATTTCCGGCCCGGGGGTTAACTTTAGAGATGTGCTGCAGCATACCTACAGGGTAGTTCCAGTCTTTGAGATCATTGACAGTAGAATCAGGGACTGGAATATTGAGATTCAGGACACCATAGCTGATAATGCTTCCTGTGGTCTGGTGATCATAGGAAATGGTGCTGCCGATCCGGATGAAATTGATCTGCGCACAACGGGTCTGGTATTGACCTGTGATGGCAAACTGCAGGACACGGCGGCCGGAGCAGAAGTTTTCGGACATCCAGCCGGTTCAGTTGCCTGGCTGGTTAATAAGCTGTCTGAATTTGAGGAGGGTTTAAAAGCAGGAGAACTCATACTCTCAGGCTCTCCTGTAGCGGCTTATAAAATAAAACAAGGAGAATTTTGGGAAGCGGAAATAGGAGGTATAGGTAGAGTTACAGCAGCTTTTTAATTTTTTTTAAAAACTTTTGTGTTTTACAGGAGGATTTTTGCCGGAGATCTGACCTGACGAATGAATAATGACACACAAACTGTCCCCACGGAAAAGTTTGTGGGGACAGAGAGTGTGTCGTTTTCTGTTTAAAGATAATATTCTACAGCCTGGTCCAGAGCCATCTCTCCGGCCAATCTGTCCTCCAAAATATCTTCTTCTTTTAAACGCAGAGCCAGATAAATACCGGTATAGTAATGAGGATTCCATTTTTCTTTATCATAATTAAGGGCATAAAGGCGTATTATCCAGTCCTGCAGCCGGGATAGGTTTTTCTCAGCCAGACCTCTTATCAGTTTGGTAGTGTATTCTACATCTTCATAAGAAAAACATTCATGGAAATCGGCAAAGTTTTCCGGCAGCTTAAGATTTATGTCCTCTTTCACCCTTTCCAGACGTTCCTGATTTATCTCCTTATCTTCAATTCTCTTATGATAATAAATTTTGTAGGGTAAAGGAAAATTACTGGAGTGAAAGCTGGCTCTTTCCCAGAGACGATATATTACCAGGGTGATCATGTGATGAAGATTTATTATGCCCTGACCTGAAGCTGCTCTGCGCATTGCATTTTCAGGCAAAGAATCTAAAGCGTAATCTTCGGGAGCAAAATCCGGGTGGATTTCGTATCTATTTAAGTACAGCAAATAGGATAGAATGGCATTTTCCGCCGCCGGGTGTCTGGTGTTGACCAGCTCCTCGAATACAGGAAAAAAGCAGCTGAGGCTGTGCCCTAAATTTTCGGGGCCGTATACTCCTCCCAGAGAAAGCAGCAGCTCCTGCAGATAATCAGGTTTTTCTTCATAAGCCTGAAGCGCATAATAAAAAGCATTATGAGCATTTTTCTCCGCCAGCTCTTCCAGCATCATCCTGGCGGGCTCATCAACAGGATGGTTAAAATATTTATTCTCAGCCCTAATATCCAGCCAGTTTCTTTCTCTGGCTTCAGTAAGGAGCAGATTCAACATAGCCAGCTCACTTGCCCGGCTGAGCTTATTCCTTCTGGCCAGATTTCTCAGAAACACTGCCATTTTGATCTGGTGAAAGTTACCATAGGTGAGATTGGCTTCGAAAAGCAATACCGGCAGAAGTTCATCGATAAAACTGACCGCGCTCCAGTTTTTGTCGTCCTCAAGTCTCTGCAGAAATTTTTCTTTCTCATGACCGTCTCCTGCAAGCAGCCGCTGCAGATACGAATCCATTAATCCCCCTCCTCTCAGTCCTTAACCAGATTTAGCAATTCTTCTATATCAGGTCTCTCTCCCAGCTGATAAATTTTTATAAATTCAATATTTCCCTCTTCATCGATTAATATATTGGCGCGTTCAGAAAAACCTTCCTTATCGCGAAAGATGCCATATTTTTTTGCTGTCTCTCCATGCGGCCAGAAATCGGATAACAACCGGATGTTTTTCAGGCCCAATTCCTCTGCCCATGCCTGCTTGCTGGGCTGAGGATCAATACTAATTCCCAGTGGAACTACATTTTCCTCCAGGAACTTTTGAAAATTATTCTCGAGATCGACCATCTGATTTCTGCAGACACTGGTCCAGGCCAGAGGATGGAAAGATAGCAGAACTCTCTCTCCGTCAAAGTCTGAAAGGTTAGTTTTTTCATCCTCATGATCTTTCAACTCAAATTCCGGGGCTTTTTCGCCCGCTTCAATTTCTTGATAACTCATATTGACACTCCTCTGCAGCATTTTTTAATTTAATAATTTTCTTGACTAATTCCATTATCATTATAACATTATCAGCTGTTAAAAACAATTTATTCCAGCTGTTGTGTCTGGATGTATGTTTGAAAATGTGTTTGTAAAGCTAATATGTGTATGATAAAATTGGTGTGTGGAAAAAGAATTATTTTTTTGAGGGGCTATAGCTCAGCTGGACAGAGCGGCAGATTCCTAATCTGCAGGTCGCAGGTTCAAGTCCTGCTAGTCCCGCCATTTAATTTTTTAAAAGGTATCTTGGAAAATAAATCAGCTAAACCCGCGGCATAATGCTGCGGATTATTATTTTGGTTCTTCTTGTTATCAGCTTATAGCTATCGTATAAGATCACTATCATGATAATAATAGCTGGAAGCTTTATATCTTCCAGTATAACTAAATAAGTATTTTCGACGCACCTGTTTAACAACTGAAGACGAGAAGACCCTTATTTTCTGAAATGCTGAAGGATAAAGAAGGATTTTTTATTTGCTTCCAGAAATAAACAAATAACCAGTCTGTTGGGGCAAAATATACATAAAATTTGGGAGGGCTTTTTGTGGCCAAAAATTATAATTATCAGGATCGTATTTTAAATCACGTGAGGAAGAACGATATTAAGGTTACCATCTATCTCATCAGTGGTTATCAATTGAATGGCTATGTAGAAGGATTTGATAACTTTACGATTATTCTTCGCAGCGGCGGTAAAAACAAGCTTATATTTAAACATGCTATATCAACAATTGACCCCTCTGAACCTATTGAAGGAGCTATGCCTGGAGAAGAAGAATAACGATTATCCGGGGGTTGATCAGCGATGAAAAGCAAAAACATCTTAATTCTGGCAGCGGCAGTTTTATTTTCAGGCATTTTTCTTATGAGCAGTCATGTCGGAGCTGAGACTGACCTGACTGTAGCTGTCGGGGAAGTAGGCGAGGAATTTGAGACAGTAGTAAAAGCTGCTGATATGTACATGGAAAAAAACCCGGATGTGAACATCGAAGTCAAAAATTCACCTGAAGCTTCCGAAGAACGTCTTACTTATTTTTTGACTTATTTTCAAAGACAGAGTCCCGAAATCGACATCTACCAAATCGATGTAATCTGGCCGGGAATACTCAAAGAACATCTGGTAGATTTGCATGAATACAGTGCCAGAGAACACCTGGAAGGCCATTTTGATTTTTCCGTGGAGAATAATACCACTCCTAAAGGAGAATTGGTGGCCATGCCCTGGTTTGTCGACGTGGGCATGGTGTATTACCGGGCTGATCTGCTGGAAGATTACGGACTGGATGTGCCGGAAACCTGGGCGGAGCTCGAAGATAAAGCTCGGACTATTATGGAAGGGGAACGACCAGAAAATCCAGAATTTTATGGCTATGTCTGGCAGGGAGACGCCTATGAAGGTCTGGTAACCAATGCGCTGGAATGGTTCGTGAGCAACGACGGCGGCACTATAGTTTCAGGAGAAGGTAAAGTGACGGTCCTTAACGAAAACAACGAATATATGCTTGAGAAAGCCAAGGGCTGGGTCGGTGATATCAGTCCTTATGGGGTTACCGGATTTATGGAAGAAGATGCCAGAGCGGTTTGGCATGAAGGAAATGCTGCTTTTATGCGCAACTGGCCTTATGCTTATGGGTTGAGCCAGGAAAGTGAAAAGATTGAAGATTTTGGAGTGACCACCATACCGGATGGTCCTAAAGGTGAAGGAGCTTCAACCTTAGGAGGCTGGCATCTCGGTGTAAGTGAATACAGCGAGAATAAAAAAGAGGCCGCTGAGTTTGTCTATTTTCTTGCCAGTGAAAAGATTCAAAAGATGAGAGCTATTGAGGCTTCTCTTCCCCCTACCTATGAAAATTTATACGAAGATGAAGAGGTCTTAAATGCAAATCCATATTTTGAGGAGTTTCGTGAGATCATTCCCGACGCTGTACCACGTCCTTCTGCCCAGACCTCGCCCTATTATGATCGAGTCTCGGAGATTGTTTTCAGTGAGATCAATTCTTCTCTGGCGGGGGCCATTGAACCGTTAACAGCGCTGGAAAATATACAGCTGGGCATCGAAGATACACTTGGTTATGAACTTGAAGAGACCGGTCTGTAAATCAATATTTTATGTCATTAATTACATTAAAGTATTATCGTAGTTTTGCAGTTAACCTATCGGCCGGAGTCAATCCGGCTTTAATTTTATTCGCATTATAATTTATTAAGTTAATGCAAAAACGCCTTAACTTGACAAAATGGTTCTTTTTTGCTAAAATCTTAAAGAAATCATAGTGGAGAATTTAGGGCCGCTGCCCGGGATTTAATTATAATCACAATATCTACAGGAGAGGTGATTTTATTGAAAAAAGTTATTACAGTTCTGCTGGTAGTACTATTTGCTTGCGGAATGGTTTTGACTTCAGGACAGCTGGCCGCTGAGGAACCCTGGTCCGATATCCAGGATGAAAGCTTCGATCTTGTTGTGGGCTTTGATGCTGGCGGCTCGCACGATCTATCCGCTCGTTATTTGCAGGAAGCTCTGGCTGAGGAAACGGGAATAGATATTGATGTGGTCAACATGCCCGGTGGAATTGGAACAGAAGCTGGTTACCATGTGTCCACTCAGGATCCTGATGAAAATATCATGTTCTGGGGACATCCGCCCGCGGTTGTTTTCGATCCGGCTACCGAAGATGTCGGTTATACTTATGATGATCTTGATCCCGTGGCTGCGGTAGGCACCCCGACTTTCGTTTTGGCTGCCGGAGAAGATGCGCCCTTTGATACTCTGGATGAACTTATTGAATATATAGAGGAAAATCCCGGTGAGGTAGTGGTGGGCAGCCAGGGAGAACTCCATCTCATGCATTATGCTATAGAATTTATATTGCCGATGGATGAACTGGATTATAATTATGTTGCTCTGGCCGGAGGGGCGGATGTGCAATCCAATCTGGCCGGAGGACATATCGATGTAGGGCATATGAGTATGGCCGCCGCTAAGCCCCTGCATGATGCAGGTGATTTAACAGCCATGGTCCATACTTCGGAAGTTGCTGAAAATATTGAGATGATGCCTGATGTCCCTCATGTATCCGAGTACGGTATCGAATTTACTGAACCTCATTATTTAGCTGCCTGGTCACCGGCCGGAACTGACCGCGAAAAAAGAGAAGCATTAAATGCTGCTATGGAGCAGGCGACTCAAAACGAAGAGTTTCAGGAGAATATGGAGGAGATGGGTTTTATAATAGAACATAATACTGTAGATGAAACCGAAGAACTCTTCGGCGAATATTACCACGAAGAGCTGCTTCCAGGATATGTAGAATGGCTGGAAGAAGCTCGGGAGGAAAGAGGCAATTAAATAAGCTTTTACATCCCGGAGGATATCATTTATTTTGATATTCTCCGGGGTATTGATTAACTGAGGGAAAAAGTTTTTGACTGGCCTGGTTGTAAATGTTATAATTAGATAAGGTATGTAAGTTTGATAATAAATAAGACTACAATCAGGAATTTTGGCAGGAGGTGAAGGGAATGGGGGGGACAGGTATTGTCAGGAAACTTAATTCTCTGGGATCCATTTCTATCCCCAAGGAAATGCGCGAAAGAATGAACCTGAATGAGAACGAATCTGTGGAAATCTTTGTAGGCGATAGCGGAGAAATAATTCTGAAGAAATACCAGCCAGGCTGTATTTTTTGCGGTGAAATAAGCGGCACCACCACTCATCAGGGTAAAAAAATTTGCCAGGACTGTCTGGAAGATATTGACCTGGAAGAAAAAAGATCCATCGAGCAGTAATTTTCTTTGTTTATTTGAAATTAATACTTGATAATTTGTTTTTTCTGAGTTATAATATAAAAAACCTTAAACAGGAGAATATCTTAGAAAGGAACTGAGTAATTCTGTTCCTCTCCCACAGCGATCCGGAGTTGGTGAGAGTCCGGAGGAAGAACAGAGTGAACACGAATCCTGGAGATGCCTTTCTGAACTGGATGAGTAGGGAAGGTCGTAAGCCTGCGTTAACGGTCAGAGTGGAGGTCTGATTTTTGATTTTTAACGTACCATCTCCAATATTCATGATCTAATAGTTAATTTCAGGCCTCAAAAAGAGTGGCACCGCGGCGAAACCAACACCGCCTCTTGTTTTACTAAAAACAGGAGGCGGGTTTTTATATTTAATAAGTTTTAAAGGAGGAATAAAAATGGCTGTCCACCAGATTTCTGGCGGGACTGCCCCTGCTCGACGGAAGGTGATTTAAAAGCTGGCAGGGTGTTTGTGGATGAATGTTTAATAGTTCCTGTTTACTGGTATGAAATTGCTAGGAATGTAAGCTTGATATATCAAAAACTGCGAAAAAATTGGGAGGAATATATGATGAGTGAAAACATCGAATCAATTTTACTGGCTTATTCGGGTGGTCTGGACACTTCAGTCTCCATTAAGTGGCTGCAGGAGAAATACGGAGCTGAAATCATCACATTTACTGCTGATCTGGGACAGGACGACATCGAACCGAAAAAGCTCAAGCAAAAAGCCTATAATACCGGAGCCAGCAAAGTTATAATTGCTGATCTCAAAGAGAAATTTATAAAAAATCAGATTTTTGCAGCTCTGCAGGCAGAGGCTCGTTATGAAAACAAATATCCGCTTGCAACTGCCCTTGCCCGCCCTGTAATAGCTGAAGAGATGGTCAAGGTTGCTAAAGAACTCGATATAGATGCACTCGCCCATGGTTGTACGGGCAAAGGGAATGATCAGGTAAGATTTGAAACGGCTTTTTCTGCACTTGCTCCCGAACTGGAAATTATTGCACCGCTCAGAGACTGGGGCTTCACCACCAGAGAAGAAGAGCTGGAATACGCCCAAAAACATGATATACCGGTCAAAGTTACCAAAGAATCTCCTTACAGCATAGATGAAAATCTCTGGGGTATAAGCGTTGAGTGCGGTCCGCTTGAAGATCCGTGGAATGAACCGCCCGCGGATGCTTACCAGTGGACAAATGATCCTGAAGAAGCGCCGGAAAAGCCCTGCACCCTGGAGATAAAATTTGAAGAGGGAATACCTGTAGCTATCGACGGTGAAGAATATTCTTCGGTTGAGCTGGTAGAAAAGCTCAATGAGCTGGGCGGCAAGCATGGAGTTGGCAGAGTGGATATGGTCGAAAACAGGCTTGTCGGTATAAAATCCAGGGAAATTTATGAAGCTCCTGCAGCTGAAATACTGCTTACAGCCCATAAGAATCTCTCCGAGATGGTTTTGGATCGCGAGAGCAGTCATTTTCTGGACAGAGTCAGACCTAAATATTCGGAGCTTGTATACAATGGTTTGTGGCATTCTCCGCTGCGCCAGGCTCTGCAGAATTTTCTTGCCAGTTTTCAGCCTCAGCTGGCCGGCACAGTGAGGATGAAACTGCACAAAGGCAGTATTACAGTGACCGGCAGAAAATCCTCCAAATCGTTATATGATCTGGGGCTTGCCAGTTACGATGAAAAAGATAATTTTGACCATTCAGCTGCCGCCGGATTTATTAAGCTGTGGTCGCTGCCCCTTCAGGTGGTTAAACAGCAGGAAAATGAAGAAAACGGTGAGTTAAAAGAGGATACTTATGATGTGCTGGAAGATGGCGGGGCTGAAAGCGAGGGTGAATCCACCGGTCTGGAAGCCGCGGTCAAATCTCTGGCCCAATAACTTACTTCTTATAAACTTCAGGATTTATTGTGGAAAAAACAAATGTAAATGCTTGAGGCTGGAATTAAAGGGAGGAGTTTGGGTAAAAAATGAAACTCTGGGGAGGCAGATTTGAAGAAGAAACAGGGGGAGAATTTGCCGACTTTAATTCTTCCCTTTCTTTCGATTTTCATCTTTATCCGTACGATATTGAAGGAAGCAGAGTTCACGCCAAAATGCTGGCCAGGCAGGATATAATAAGCGAGATGGACGCGGAAAAAATAATTTCCGGTCTCGATGAAGTCGAGTCCAGGCTCGATGAAGTGGAAGGGTGGCAGGATTTACCTTTTGCTGCCGAGGATATTCACAGTCTTGTGGAAGGTATGCTCAAAGAGGAGATAGGCTCAATTGCCGGAAAACTTCATACAGCCCGCAGCAGAAATGATCAGATCGCTCTGGATATAAAACTTTATCTGCGTGATAGGGGTAAGGATCTGCTGCAGAAACTGGTTTCTCTTGTGCAAAAAATGGTCGAGATAGCAGCAGATCACAAAAAAACCATTATGCCGGGCTATACTCATCTTCAACCCGCACAGCCCATAACTCTGGCCCATCATCTCCTGGCTCACGCTTATAAGTTTAAAAGGGATTACAATCTGCTGGAGGACTGTCTCAAGCATATGGACAGCTCTCCTCTGGGCAGTGGTGCGCTGGCTGCGACTTCTTTTCCGCTCGATAGAGAATGGACTGCTGAAGCTCTTGAATTTTCATGTCCAACCAACAACTCTCTGGATGCTGTAAGCAATAGAGATTTTCTTCTAGAATTTCAGAACACAGCAGTGCTGATCATGACCCATCTGAGTTCTATATCCGAGGAGATAGTACTCTGGAACACCGCAGAGTTTAATTTTATAGAAATCAGCGATAGAGCTGCCACCGGCAGCAGTATAATGCCTCAGAAGAAAAATCCGGACATAGCAGAACTTATCAGGGGTAAAAGCGGAAGGGTTTTGGGTAATTATAACCAGCTGGCCCATACATTAAAATCTCTCCCCCTGGCTTATAACAAGGATCTTCAGGAGGATAAAGAGGGTCTTTTTGATACTGTGGCCACTCTTGAACAGGTTCTACCGGTATTCAGCAGATTTCTGGAAGAGATAGAATTTCTGCCGGAGCGTATGAGGGAAATGGCTGAAAAAGGATATCTCAATGCCACCGAACTTGCCGATTATCTGGCTGAAAAAGGAATCCCCTTTAGGGAAGCTCACGAAGCAGCCGGCAGAGCTGTCAGGTATGCGCTTGAGAGCGAGCAAAAGCTTGAGGAGATCGAACTGAGTCAGCTGGTAGATCTGCTGCCATTATCGCAAGAAGACATCGATGAAACGGAGCTAAAAAAATCTTTAGAGGTGGAGAATGCTGTGGCCAGTCGAAATATCAAGGGAGGACCTGCACCTGAGCAAGTGGCAGCTGAAATAAAAAGCCTGCAGCAGTGGATTGAGCAGAAGACTACAGCAGATTGACATGATAGTTACTGGCATTTAATATAACCCGTAAAATAGAACTTATATTCCCCGCTAATGAGTAATAGTCGGGGAATATTTTTTTATCTTTAATTTTTGTTCAATTTAGCTTGATTATTGAGATAGATGATAATATAATTATTAAAACAGTTTGTTTGCATAAATTTCCTGTTCATTTTAATTTTTATTTTTTGACAGGATTATAAATAAATTTTTAGATAATTATAAAAGATATAGAAAGGGGAACTGATATGTCAAACCAGATCAACGAGTATGGAAAAATTTTAGTGGCCAATCGAGGAGAAATAGCAATTCGGGTTTTCAGGGCTTGCAGAGAACTGGGAATAAGATCGGTGGCGATTTATCATGATGTCGACAAAACAGCTCTTTTCAGAACTAAAGCTCATGAATCCTATGAGATAGGAAGAAATCGTACTCCTTTAAAAGCTTATCTTGCTCAGGATGAGATAATTGAACTCGCCCAGAAAAAGGGTGTGGATGCAATTCATCCGGGTTATGGGTTTCTTTCTGAGAATGCGGAATTTGCCCGTCATTGTCAGGAAGCGGGCATCGATTTCATAGGTCCCGAACCTGATATGCTGGAAAAGTACGGAAATAAGCTGGCCTGTAAATCTCTGGCTGAAGACCTTGATATTCCAGTAATACCTGGCAGTGATGGCCCCGTATCTCAGGAAGCTGAGATCAAAGAATTTGTTGCCGAGCACGGCTATCCAATTCTGATCAAGGCAGCAGCCGGAGGCGGCGGCAGAGGCATGAGAGTTGTCAGGAATGACGATGAACTCACCAAAGCCCTCAACGAGGCTCAGAAAGAAGCAGGACGGGCTTTCAGTCAGGAAGATGTTTTTCTGGAAAAATATCTTCCGGATCCCCGGCATGTTGAAGTACAAATTCTGGCCGACAAACACGGCAATGTAGTTCATCTTTTTGAAAGAGATTGTTCCATTCAGAGAAGGCATCAAAAGCTGATAGAGTACACCCCGGCATTTTCTGTTCCCCAGCAGGTGAGGGATGAAATGTACGATGATGCGGTTCGCATGCTCAGCGAAGGAGGTTACACCAGCGCCGGAACTGTAGAATTTCTCGTGGGGCAGGACGGCAATTATTATTTCATCGAAGTAAACCCCCGAATACAGGTTGAACATCCTGTCACGGAGATGGTTACCGGTGTTGACATAGTTCAATCTCAAATTCGCGTCGAAGAGGGGTATGAGCTCTCTTCTCCTCAGATTGACATCCCTGATCAGGAATCGATTCAGAGAACCGGGTATTCGATTCAGGCCCGGGTTACCACCGAAGATCCCCGGCAGGATTTTCAGCCGGATACGGGCAGAATCGATCTCTACAGGACCAGTTCCGGCAGCGGCATCAGGCTCGATGGAGGCAATGGCTTTACCGGGGCCGAGGTGACCCCTTATTTTGACAGTCTTATTGTAAAAGTTATCTCCTGGGGACGAAGTTTCGAGGCTGCTATTCAAAAGGGAGTCCGCTCACTGGAAGAGATGGAAATTAGCGGTGTAGCTACCAACCGGGATTTCCTGATAAATGTTTTAAATCACGATGATTTCGCCGCCGGCAAAGCTACTACCGGCTTTCTGGAGGAAAATCCCTGGCTCAAAATTGATTGTGACAACTTCGATGAAAAAGGAGGAATGCTCAATTATATCGGAGATGTTATAGTTAATAAATCGCGGGGCGAGAAACCTGATTTTGATGAACCCAAAATTCCTGAACATAATGGGCAGCCTGATTCAGGAACCCGCGATAAATTGCTTGAGCTGGGTTCCGAGAAATTCTGTGACTGGATTAAAGATACTGATCGACTTCTTATAACGGATACAACATATCGCGATGCTCATCAGTCTCTTTTAGCCACCCGTATGAGAACTACAGATATGATGGAAATAGCCGAAGCTACAGCCGATATAGGCTCAGATCTTTTCTCCCTGGAGATGTGGGGAGGGGCTACTTTCGATGTAGCTTATAGATTTTTGCATGAGTCACCCTGGGAGAGAATGGAGAAGCTTCGCGAAAAAATTCCTAATATCCTCTTTCAAATGCTGCTCAGAGGTTCGAACGCGGTGGGTTACAGCAATTATCCTGACAATGTGATCAGGAGATTTGTAGCCCAGGCGGCTGAATCCGGCATCGACCTTTTCCGGATATTTGACGCTCTCAACTGGTGGCCCGGTATAGAAGTGGCTCTGGATGAGGTTAAAAATCAGGGCTGCCTGGCCGAATGCACTATATGTTACACCGGAGATATTCTCGATCCAAAAAGAGATAAATTCGATCTGGATTATTATTTGCGCAAAGCGCGTCAGCTGGAAGAGATGGGCACCGATATAATCTGTATAAAAGATATGTCCGGGCTGCTCAAACCCTATGCTTCCAGAAAATTGATTTCAGCTCTCAAGGCAGAAGTGGATGTGCCAATACATCTGCATACTCATGATACCAGTGGCAACGGACTGGCCGCCCTGCTGCAGGCAAGCGAGGCCGGCGTGGATATTGTAGATTGCGCTTTTAACAGTATGGCCGGCCTGACTTCTCAGCCCGCCCTTAACTCTTTGGTCGCAGCATTAGAACACACCGATAGAGAGCCCAAAATGGATTATCACGACCTGCAGGGAATCTCGGATTACTGGCAGTCCGTCAGACCGATATACCAGGATTTTGAGTCCGATCTCAAATCGGGAGCTGCCGAGATATATCGTTATGAGATTCCAGGAGGACAGTATTCCAATCTCAAACCGCAGATAGAGAGCATGGGAATGGGGCACAGATTCAAAGAATTCAAAGAAAAATACAGGGAGGTTAATTTCCTCTTTGGTGATATAATAAAGGTTACACCCACCTCCAAGGCTGTTTCGGATATGGCTATATTCATGATGCAGAATGATCTTTCCAGCGAGGATATTCTCGAAAAAGGTGAAGAGCTGTCATTCCCCGAAACAGTAGTCGATTACATGAGAGGTTTGATGGGTCAGCCAGAAGGAGGTTTTCCCGAGAAGCTGCAGAAAGTTATTTTGAAAGACAAAAAGCCTATCGAAGGAAGACCTGGCGCCAAGCTCACGCCCGAAGACTGGGATGAAAAAAGAGAAGAGCTTGAGGAGAAAATGGAAGGAGAGCCGGATGAAAAAGATCTTATCAGTTCCGCTATTTACCCTCAGGTATTCGATCAATACCTGGAAAAGACTCAGAAATACGGCAATCTGAGCTGCCTGCCCAGCGATGTATTTTTCTACGGTCTGGAAGAGGGAGAAATAACCGAGATTGAGCTGGAAGAGGGGCGCAGCATGATCGTTAAATATATAGGCAGCCGACCGACTGAATCCGGCGATAAAAGTCTTACTTTTGAGGTCAATGGTCAGCGACGCGAGGTTATTGTTGAAGATAGAAATAGATCTGAATCGACTCAGGCTGGTGTTCAGGAGATCAGATTTGCTGCTGCTGATGAACCAGGCGAAGTTGGGGCCAGCATGCCCGGCACTGTAGGAGATATTAAAATAACAGCAGGAGATGAAGTTGAAGAGGGAGATACCCTGATGCTGCTGGAGGCAATGAAGATGGAGACCGATGTTTCGGCTCCGGTATCCGGCGAGATAAAAAATGTTCTGGTTTCAGAAGGCGAAGATGTTCAGAATAAACAGCTTCTGGTCATCATAGAGGACGCTTAAGGTGGAATAATGAATATTGAATAAAGTATAAAGATAGAAATTAAATTACCAGAGAGCTGCAGAGTCAGTCGGACATATAGGTGTGAAACAGGTATCTTTGAAGTTTATCACCGACCGGCTGCTCTGCAGATTTTGTTTTTAGAGAAGGAATTTTTGTATTAATTCAGAATTTAATAAATAGAATATCGGCAGCTAGATAAGTAAAATTCCCGGCCAAAAGTGAGGGTTATAGATGAGAAATTTAAGACGGGACAGGTCCAGGGTGCGGCGGCTGACCTTTTTATCAGTTCTGGCTTATATTATTATGGTTACGGTGAATTTTTTGGCCAATTACCTGCCTATCCGGGTTGCGACCGGAGAGATTTCTGAGAAATACAGCAATCTCTTTACGCCGGCCGGGTATACATTCAGTATCTGGATTTTTATATATTTTATGCTGGCGTTGTTTTTGATCCTGATAATAAAAGGTGTCATCACCGACCGGGGCAAAGCTGTTCGGGTCGTACAACGAACGGGAACTTTATTTATTTTATCCTGTTTTATCAACACTTTCTGGATATTTGCCTGGCATTATGATTTTATATTATTATCTTTTGTGTTAATCCTGACACTGCTTTTGGTGATCAGGTCTATTTATCTGCGCATGAAAAAATCAATTATGCGTCCCGGATTTTATCTTTTTCCCTTCAGGATTTATTTTGGCTGGATTTCAGTGGCTGCTCTGGCCAATTTAAAAGTTCTCTCAGTGGCGCGGGAATGGAAAGGAGTTGATTCATATACCTGGTTTTTCCTGCTGCTTGCCGCTGCTGTGGCTGCGGGTATTTATATTATCGTTAAACATGATGATAGCTTTTATGGCCTGGTGATTATCTGGGCTCTGCTGGGTATTTTTGTTGCTCGCTGGCAGGAAGTGGGTAGTATGAACCTTTCTGCCGCCGGGTCTCTGGCCGCTGTATTTGTGCTGTTAATAGTTATCCTGGTAAACTTTAGAAAGGATCGAAGTTATATTTGAAGTCATCTTTTCTGCTGGTCTTGATAAAGAGTGAGTTCATTTTGTCCTTCGAGGTGATTATAGATGAAATTTATTTCCCTGCGGATGAAAATATCAGTTATACTGGGAGCGCTTTTGGGATTGATCTGCATACTGGGGGCCGGCTTTCGCTTTGGTTTTCTAGGTAACTCTCTTCATTTTCTAGCTCTATGGTATAATCGGCTTTTGATGGGGGTTGTAATAGGTATGGCCACCAGCCGAAAGCGCAGAATAGCTTTGGTTAGGGGGGCTTTGCTTGGGCTGATAGTATCGCTGGCATTTTATCTTACTTCCGGTCTGGAAGATCATATCACTTTTCTGGTCGGAGGTGTCTATGGAATTATTATCGATTATCTGTCCAGTCGACATTCCGATTTTGTTAATAATATTGTCAACAGGCTCAGAGGAAAGAATCTTCAGGGTTGATCGGAGAAGTATAGATATCATAGCAAAAGTTCAAAAAAGGAGGCTTAAATCATGTTAAAATCTTTAAAAACTTTTAGTATTTATTCTGCTGCAGTGTTTCTGGCCCTGGTTCTTATTTCCACAGCAGCGGCTGCTCAACAGGATACGGCCAATCAGGCCAGAGAAGCCTATTATCAGGAAGATTATGAGGAAGCCGAGAACTTATGGCTTGAGCTTGATGACACCCCGGGATATGTCTGGGAGGCTAACTTTTTCCTGGGTATGACTTATCTTCGTATGGAGGAGTATGGAAAGGCAGTAAAGCATATGGAAGCTGCCGTCGGTGAAAGACCGGAAGATTACACCACACTCGTTAATTATGCCAGGGCGCTTTATAATGACGGCCGTATTGAAGAAGCGCGCAGAGCCTTGATGGATGTTCCTTCCAGTCTGCGGAATTATGATGAACAATTCTATAATGTCAGAGGTCTTCTGGCCATGGGGGAGGATGATCTGGAGAGAGCTATAAGAAATTTTGAACTGGCATTAGATATCAATGCCAAAAATCCTTATCTGCAGAATAACATAGGGCTGGCTTTGATTCGCAGCGAGGATTATGAGCGGGCGATCGAACATCTGGAAGAGGCTGCTGCTCAGGATCCCGATGAAGCCTATATTTATAATAACCTGGGATTCAGTTATTTGATGCAAAATGAGGTGGAAAATGCCATCAAAAATTTTGAAAAAGCTCTGGAAATTGATCCTGATCATCAGGGAGCCAGAACCAATCTGGACAACTTACGCTAAAAAATTTTGCAACCAATCAATAAAATACGTAAAATTTCTCAAAAAATTAACCATAAGCAATAAGCCGGCTCATCCGCCGGCTCTTTTTTTTTAGCACAGTTGACAAATAACACTGGATAACATATAATAAGGAACAGCATAAACCCCACATGGGTATATGCGAGAAAATAATTCAGGAGGGATTTTATTATGAGTGACGGTGAAAAAAGGTTGAATTTCGGCATTAAGGGAATGTCATGCGCTTCCTGCGCGCAGCATGTTGAGGATCATCTATCCGGGACTGAAGGTATACAGGAAGCAGATGTCAATATAGAAAATGAAAAAGGCAGTGTGGTCTATAATTCAGAAAAACTTGATGCCAGGGCTATAACTGACCTTGTAAAAGAAAGCGGCTATGATGTTCTTTCTGCAAAAAGGGAGCTTATCATAGAAGGAATGTCCTGTGACTCCTGTGCTCAATCCATAGAGGAAAGCCTGGATTCTTTACCCGGTGTTATAGAAGCCAGTGTAGATTTTGCATCAGAAAAAGCTGTAATTGAATATTTGGAGTCTTCAGCTGACAGGAAAGAATTTGTTGAAGTTATCGAAGGGGCGGGTTACGGAGTGAAAAAATGACTTGAGCAGAAAAAGCAAATCAAAGAAGATAGGGCTCTTCTTGTTATCAGTTGATAGATATCGTATAAGATCACTTAAAGCAGAGAAAAATTTTAATATTGTTCAATAGGGTATTGGGGGTGTCAGCAAAAGCTGCTGGCAGCCCCCAGATTTAATTTTTATCCTGTAATTAAACAAAGCAGGCTTAAGTTGAATTTCATCTTGTCATTCTGGTTGAGAATATAGTATAATCATATCAGATCAATTTGTTTTTCGGTAATATGAATAAAAATAATGAAAGTATAAATCGGGAGTATATAACATGGATTACCTGCTGTATATAACAGTTATTGGATTTTTGGCCGGAATGTTTGGAACTTTGGGCGGCGGCATCTCTGTGGTGGCGATCAGGACTATCAAATCCACTTTTTTGAGCATAATCCTGGGTGTCTCAGCTGGCGTTATGACAGTTATCGTATTCATGGATTTGATTCCAGAGTCTCAGTCCGCTGGATCTATCTGGATGGGTATGCTGGGCCTTTTACTGGGGGTTATTTTAATTTATGTGCTCGACATAACTTTTCCTCATCAGCATGTCGTAACCACAGAAGGGGGAGAGGAAAGATATTTGAAGGCAGGACTGCTGCTGGCAGTGGGCATAGCACTGCACAATCTGCCTGAGGGTCTGGCCATAGGTGCAGGATATACGGCCGATCGTGCTTTGGGCTTTCGGCTCGCATTTTTGATAGCCCTGCACAATTTTCCCGAGGGGATGGCAGTAGCCACCACTCTGGGAATAGCCGGATTAAAAAACATCAAGATACTTGCTGTCACTATCCTGGCCGGCATCCCCATGGGTATAGGAGCTTTTTTGGGGGCTTACATAGGGAGGATATCTGATCAGGCTCTCTCATTGTCGCTGGGGTTTGCCGCCGGTGCGATGCTTTATATAATTTTTGAGGAACTTATACCGGATTCGCACGAAAAAGCCTCCGGACATATCCCTATATTTGGCATGATCACCGGGGTCGTATTTGGTCTGATTTTGATAGGTCTGCTTCATTGATGGTTGATGCTTAATGAAATTTCTGATTATTATAAGCTCAAAAATGAATTTGAGCGGGAGGGATTTAATTGGGACAGTTGATATCACTTATTATAGTTGCTTTTATGATTCTTCTTGCTCTGGGTATTTATAAACCGGAAATATATTTAAAACTGCAGAAAGAGCTCTATGGCCTGTTGGGGATAGAATTTGAATTTGATGATGGGACCGAAGCCCAGCTCAGGATTGCATTTTTGGTTGTGTTTTTGCTCATCCCTCTACTGTTATTTCTGCTCTAATTATATAAGTTCAGGAATTATTCTGCAGGAAAAAGGAGTGATTATATTGGCCAGCACCGATTCAGGATCTCATAAGTCAGCTGCCGAAAGAATGGAACAGCCTGATATGATCTATCAGCCGCAAAGAACTGACAGGGCCTATACATCTATAAGAAAATATGGATGGTTTTTGACAGTGCTGATAGCTCTGGCAGGACAATTTTTTCCTTTTTTGGGGCTGTTTGTTCCATTTATTATGGCAATTATGATCGGGCTTAGTTTATCGAAAGGGCTTTATTTTTGCGGCAATTTTTGTCCTCACGGCAGCTATTACGATGTCCCTCTTTTTAAATTCAGCCGCTTAAAAAGCATCCCTTATTTTTTTAAGAATAAAATACTGGTCACTGCTATTTTCCTCTTTTTCCTGATAAACGTAAGCCTGCAGCTGAACTCCGCTATTCAGAGCAGAGAAGCAGCTTTTGTGAACAGTGTCGGTTCGGTTTTTGCCAGAGTTTATCTAGTTGTTTTTATGGTCGCCACGGTTCTGGGATTATTGATAAATTCGCGCACCTGGTGTTATTTTTGTCCCATGCGGACCCTGCAAATTATGGGTTATAGAATCGGAAAAAAGCTGGGGCTTACCGAAGGCAAAGATGAACTGATTACCATAAAGAATAAAGAGAAATGTGTTGAATGCGGCAAATGCAGCAGAGTTTGTCCAATCCAGTTAAAACCCTATCCTATTCTAAAATATAAAGTTCAGGGTGATCAGCTGAAGGATGAGCACTGCATGCGCTGTCTTGTCTGTGTAAAAAACTGTCCTGTAGAAGTTTTGGAGCTGGCTGAAGAGAGATGAAAATAATAGTCAGGAAGGTGAATTTCGCTGGGAATATTTTAGGGGGATTAGCTGATGGGAAACAGGCCTAACTGGAACGAATACTTTATGAAAATGGCAGAACTGGCAGCCAGCAGATCTACCTGTTTACGCAGAAAGGTGGGAGCGATAATGGTCAAAGATCGACAGATTCTGGCCACAGGTTATAACGGGGCTCCGCGCGGGGTCACCCACTGTGACAAAAACGGCTGCCTGCGTGAGAAGTTGAATGTACCCAGCGGAGAAAAACACGAATTATGTAGAGGGGTTCACGCCGAACAAAATCTGGTGACCCAGGCCGCATTTCATGGTGTTAAAACAGAAGGGGCTCTTGTCTACTCCACGGATAAACCCTGCGTAATCTGTGCCAAAATCCTGATAAATGCTGGAGTTGATCATATTTATTACGGCAGGGGTTATGAGGATGAATTTACTGATCAGCTGCTGGGAGACAGCGAGGTTACCTGTGACAAACTGGATTAAGCGATTAGAATGATTTTCTGTCTGCCAGAATTTTTTCGGTATTAGCCTTGAAAAATGTTCTGTTTTACGAGATAATATATATTAGGCAAAGCTTTTTGCACATAATTTTCACAAGCAGCAAACATACTGCCTGGGTTGTTTTAACAAAAATACAATGACGGGGGGAATGGGAGGTAAACATGATGTGAAAATGATTTCAAATACATACCCAAAAAGCAAATTTTTCATGCTATCTTTTCTCATCTTTCTGATAGTCGCTTTTATGCTGCTTTCTCCCAATCAAGTACAGGCTGAAGACTACTTAATGTACGGTGACGAGGGGGAAGAGGTTGAGGAACTTCAGAGCAGATTATCCGATCTCGGTTTTTATGAGCATGAAAAAACCGGTTTTTATGGTGAGAGAACCCAGAGAGGGGTAGAGCTCTTTCAGGATGCTGCCAATTTGACGCCGGATGGAGTTTTTGGAGAGGAGACACAAATGGCTCTGCGTACAGCCGAAGGCAGGCTTCAGCAGCCGGATCGGCTGGAAATATTCGATAGAGGCCCCGAAGTTATCGTACTGCAGTATGTACTTTTCAATGAGGGTTATCTCGATGAGGAGCCCAGCGGCCTTTTTCGCAGCCTCACCCATGATGCAGTAAAAGATTTTCAGCGCGAGCATGAACTGGAAGCCGATGGTGTTGTGGATAATGATACCTGGGCTGAGCTGAACAAATATAGTATGCCTGCTACTGCAGATCACCAGGACGAAATAGATGTTGAAACAGATAGAGCTGAAGATACAGCAGATGAAGCAGAAACTCGTGAAGAAATTGAGGAGGATGAAACACCTGAACTTTCTTCAGCTTTTACTCGTGGCGACAGTGATCCACGGGTGGAAGAAGCCCAGGAAAGATTGCGTCAGCTCGGTTATTATCCGGGTCAACTGGATGGTGTTTATGGCCATCAGACTAAAATGGCGGTCCTCAAATATCAAAAATTAAACGGTCTCAATGCAGATGGTGTTTTAGGGCCTGAGACATGGAGGGCTTTGTTTGAAGAGGGAAGCAACGGCGAGGACACTTATGTCGTACAGAGTGGTGATAGCCTCTGGGAGATAGCCCGTCGTTTTGATACCTCTGTTAATAGCCTGAAAAACGTCAATGACATGAACTCTTCTCAGATGCGGACTGGAGAGAGGATAAGAATTCCCGGAGGCAGTCAAAGAATAACTCATGACATAGATGTTATCACCTGGGATCAGGTCGATTCTTTCTTCTCACGTGGTAGGACTGCTATTATAACCGATGTGAGAACAGGTTTGAGCTTTCGAGTCAAGCGTACAATGGGAACTCTTCATGCTGATGTAGAGCCATTGACCGCCAGAGATACTCAGGCTATGCGCAGAATTTACGGCGGCAGCTGGAGCTGGGATAGAAGACCTGTTGTGGTTCATATAGGCAGTAGGCTGATTGCCGCTTCTATCAATGGCATGCCTCACGGCAGTCAGACCATATATGACAATAATTTTAACGGTCATTTCTGTGTACATTTTCGTAACAGCCGTCTGCACAAAAATAATCAGCAGGATGGCGAACATCAGCACAATGTTAGGGTGGCCGGTGATCAGACCTGGCCAGTTCAGTAATAATTTCGTTGATTCATATCTGCTCTGATGTTTACGATAACTGGTAATTCATCTCCCGGTCCGGTTGGCCGGAAGATTTTTAGCTGGCAACTTCCTGCCCTCTTGATTTTATGAGGAGGGCAGATTTTTTGTTTTATAATACTTTTGATGACATTAGTTGTTAGCTGGAGAAAATTAAAGATAGAGAATTACAGGATTATAAATTGTATTTGGCTAAAAATGCAGTACATTACGAGGAAACATCGGTTTTAATCCAGAATTAATATTATACGGGATGAATTTTTGCTTTTTTGCTCAATGATCTTTTTTTAAAAATTTTTAATTGGAGGAGATAACTTGTCCGGCAAAAGAATGAAAACTATCGAAGCATCTGGAAAGCCGCATGAAATTGGTCGAATGCATGGCATGATTCTTAGACGGGAGATAAGAGATTTTGTTCGATATCTTCACAACGAGTTTGCCGCCGACGATGTTTCAGTCGAGGAAGCCAGAGCCTTTGCGGCCAAATACATTCCTTACATCAAAAATTTTTCCCTTGATGCCTATAATGAGATGGCAGGTATAGCCGAGGGGGCTGAAGTGAATTTCGAAGATATTGTTATGATAGCTCTTAGTGAGGAAGTGGAAAGCTTTTCTCATGCCTGCACGACTTTTGCTGCTACCGGTCAGGCGACCACTTACAGTCACACCCTGCTGGCTCAGACATGGGATGATTCTCTGAACTGGTTTCAGAATGTGGATACATTCATGTTCAAAAAAAGATATAATGATGCACCCGAGGTGCTGGCTTTTATTTTTCCCGGCATGATAGCAGCCGCAGGCCTCAATACTTCCTGTCTGGGAATAAGCTGGAATACTGTACCACAGCTTATGATTAAAAGAGGGGTACCCACTTATGTGATAATTAACGAAGTTATCAAGCAGAAGACTGCTGGAGAAGCTATATCTGTGGTAAAAACTGCTGATAGAGCTGGATGTTTTAATTTTATGGTGGCGGATGACAGCATAATTTATAATGTGGAGTCCACTCCTGAAGATGTGGATGTCAGCTATACCAGTTCATTTTATGGTCACGCAAATCATTATGTAGGTGATAAGTTTTCTCACAGACAGGATCTGGAAATAGAGAGAAAGAGAAGTTCAGCTTCTGCTTCCACTGTAGAAAGACACAACAGAATAACCAATTTACTGGATGAAAATTACAGCCGGGTCGGCAGGGAAAAAGCCAAGGAGTTTCTATGTGATCATTTCAATTATCCTGATTCAATCTGTTCTCATCCCAACCCGGATAGAGAAAAAGTCGACCGCTGCATCACCAGAGCGGCCTGGGTTATGCTTCCCTGTAAAAGGGAGTGGTGGATCTCTTCGGGGCCTCCCTGTGAGAATAAATTTTACATGTACGTTCTCAACCGGGCTAGAAAGTTTAATGGGATTTTGAGATAAAAATCTTGACATATAATTATTTTTATTATACAATTTCTTCAAGGTAAACAAATAGATCTGCATACTTTTTACAATTTAATGGCTTGAGTTGAGAAAAGATGAGCCCAGCTGAGCTGAGCAGCGTTCGAATTTAGGCGAGCAATGAGTTTAAAGCAGAGGAGACTTTCAGGAAGTCTATGAGAATTTAGCCGGTGCGAAGAGAGAAGATGAGGGATCTTATCTTTGATTTTTTTTGGAATGCGCTTTTTAGCGGCTATCTCCTGTGCTTTAGCAGAGTTTTTCTTGCGGGAATTTAAACCCGGGGCTCAGCAGGGGCTCCGGGTTTTTAATATTTCTAAAGGAGGAAATTATGATAACGCTGGATGAATTTAAAAATTACTCACAAAATCATAACCTCATACCGGTTTACGATCGGATCATAGCCGACACTTTAACTCCCGTTTCGCTTTATCAAAGCTTAACAGCAAAAGATGATTACTCATTCCTTCTGGAGAGCGCCACGACCGGCAAAAAGCTGAATGTGGGACGGTATTCTTTCATCGGGCTTGAGCCCGAAAAAGTCATCAAATTTACCGGGGAAAGAATAATTCTGAGCGACAGAAACGATGAGCCCATCAGTCAGATTGAAGATCGTGATTTCAATCGCTATATAGAGGATTTTTTGGGTCAGTTCGATCCCTATGTTCCCGATGATCTGCCACCTTTTTCTGGAGGGCTGGTAGGCTATTTTGGTTACGAGATGATTTCCAGCTGGGAGGATATTTATCATGATCAACCCGGGAAAAGCCTGCAGAAAAGTGATCTCCCTCATTCCGTTCTGGTACTGGCCAGGACTGTACTTGCCTATGATCATCTGGATAACACATTAAAAATAATTTATAACGTCAGTTTGAACGGTGATGAGACTGAAGAAGATAAAGAAAAGTTCTATCATCAGGCTCGGAATAAAATTGACGGCTTGATAGATCGGATCGGGAGCGCTCCCCAGGAGATAATAGAGTCCGGTTCTGATTCGCTCTCTCCGGAGGAAATGACCTCAAATACTTCCGGGGAGGAATTTGAAAAGATGGTCGAAAAAGCTCGCGAGCATATCTTTGCGGGTGAAGCGTTTCAAATAGTTCTTTCACAGTGTTTTTCGCTGACCACAGATATCCCCCCGTTCCGGGTTTATCGGGCTTTGAGAGTCAGCAATCCCTCCCCCTATATGTTCTTTTTGAATTTCCCCGATCTTAAGTTGATCGGCTCCTCACCTGAGGTTCTGGTCAGAGTTGAGGGGGAGCGCATAATTACCCGTCCTTTAGCCGGAACCAGGCCGCGGGGAAGAGATGGTCAGGAGGATAAGGAATACAGAGAAAGTCTTTTGAAAGATGAGAAGGAGAGAGCTGAGCATACCATGCTTGTCGACCTGGGAAGAAATGATATCGGCAGAGTCAGCAGGCACGGTTCGGTGGAAGTCACCGAACTCATGGAGATCGAACTTTATTCCCGGGTTATGCACCTTGCCTCTCAGGTCGAAGGTATAAAAAGAGATGATGTGAGTGTTATGGATGTTCTGTCCGCCGTCTTTCCGGCCGGAACTGTCAGCGGAGCCCCCAAAATAAGAGCTATTGAACTTATCGATCAGCTGGAAAAAGAGCCTCGCGGTCCTTATGCCGGCACGGTTGGCTATCTGGATTTCAGCGGTAACCTCGATACCTGCATAACAATAAGAACTCTCTTTATGAAGAATGGGGAGCTGACAGCTCAGGTTGGGGCCGGTATGGTTGCAGATTCTGTGCCCGCCCGTGAACATCAGGAGATACTTGATAAAGCAGAGGCTCTTTTTGAAGCTCTGCAGATAGTGGAGGAGGAACCCCCTCATGGTCTTGGTAATTGATAATTATGATTCTTTCACCTATAATCTCGTGCAGTATCTGGGTGAGATGACTGAGGTGAGAGTGGTGCGCAATGACAGGATGAATGTTAAAGAAGTGGCTGAATTAAAACCCGATCAGATCGTTATTTCACCCGGCCCGGGCGGACCGGAAGATGCCGGTATATCTCCAGGGGTGGTGGAACACTGCAGCGGCTCTATACCGATATTCGGGGTTTGTCTCGGACATCAGTGCATAGGTTCGGTTTTTGGTGGCAGGGTGGTGAGATCCAGTGAGGTTTATCACGGCAAGACTTCAGAAGTTTATTTCACGGAAAAAGAAGAGGATCGGCTTCTGGCCGGAATTGATTCGCCATTTCAGGCGACACGTTATCATTCCCTTACCCTGGAACGAAGCTCCCTGCCGGCCGAACTGAATATTCTGGCCGAAACCGACAGCGGAGAAGTTATGGCCATATCTCATAGAAAATTTCCGGTTTACGGTGTTCAATTTCATCCAGAATCAATATTGACCGAGTTCGGACGGCTTCTACTGGAAAATTTTCTGAACATCGGGGCAGAATAAATTGCGAGAATCCGACAAAAACGACAAAGGAGTGAGCAGATATGTTCAGTGATTGCTTTAGAGATTGCTTTAGAAAAGTACTGCAGGGAGAGGATTTGACCACAGAGGAGATGGAAGCAGCCATGAATTCCATCATGGAGGGAGAGGTAAACAGCAGTGCTCTGGCCGGATTTTTGACAGCTCTTAAGATCAAAGGTGAGTGTATAGCTGAAATAACCGGAGCAGCCAGGGTTATGAGGGATAAAGCTTTAAACGTGGAATACGAAGGGGAAGTAATCGACACCTGTGGAACCGGCGGGGATGGCAGGAACACTTTTAACATTTCCACGACTGTAACCTTCGTGCTGGCGGCAGCAGGTTTGACGGTGGCTAAACACGGAAACAGATCTGTTTCCAGCCGCAGCGGCAGCGCCGATGTACTGGAGGAGATGGGGGTTAACCTCAAGCTCGGTCCGGGCCAGATAAATAAATGTCTGGATGAGGTCAATTTGGGCTTTTTATTCGCCCCCTCCTATCACAAAGCGATGAAACATGCAATTGAGGCCAGGAAAGGACTCGGTATAAGGACGATTTTCAATATTCTCGGTCCGCTGACCAATCCGGCTGAGGCCGAATATCAGCTGCTGGGCGTTTATGATCCGGAGCTGATAGAACCTATGGCTCGCACCCTGGGGAATTTGGGCGTTAAAAGAGCTATGGTTGTGCATGGCGCTGCCGGTCTGGATGAACTCTCTCTGGCCGGAAAAAACAGGGTTTCATTTTTGCATGAAGATGGCAGTATAGAGAATTACACCATTGAGCCTGAAGAGGCAGGTCTGGAAAGACACGAAGTACAGTCTTTAAAGGGAGGAGATTCCCGTCAAAACAAAGAAATCATTTGTTCTCTTCTCGCCGGAGAAGACCGGGGAGCAAAACTCCAGGTGGTATTGCTAAACGCTGCTGCAGCTTTGATGGTGGCAGGTAAAGTGGATAACCTGGTTGAAGGAACAGAAATGGCAGCCAGCTTAATCGACAGCGGCAGAGCAGAAAATGTTCGGCAGGAATTTATAGAATTCACCAACAAATTTGATAAAGTAGAGGCGGTATCATGATCCTCGATCGGATTGTGGAGCAAAAAAAACAGGAGATAAACCGTCTGCGGACGACCGACGCTTCTCTAGCTCAGGTTTTACAAAGGGAGGAAATGACTATTATCGCCGAGCTGAAAAAAGCCTCCCCCAGTGCCGGGACCATCGAAGAAGAATTTGAGCCCACTGCTCAGCTGAAAAGATATGAAGAAGGAGGAGCTTCAGCAGTCTCGGTTCTCACAGATGAAGAATTTTTTCAGGGCAGTTCGGAAATTCTGCGCGAGGTGAATCGGCAGACCGAACTCCCCCTGCTCCGCAAAGATTTTATCATAGACGAGATTCAGATTTATGAAAGCCTGATTCTGGGAGCGGACTGTCTTCTTTTGATCGGGGAGATTTTGGAGCGCCCTCAGCTGATTGAGCTGCTGGAACTGGCCTATGAGCACGATCTGGAGGCACTGGTAGAAGTACATACTCCGGAAACTCTGGCCATGGTACTAAACACACCGGCTGAGATTATCGGTATAAATAACCGTAATCTGGAGGATTTTTCCGTCGATTTGGGAACCACAGAGAAACTCATGAAAGAACTGGTCCGGCGCGGTCTTGAGGATGATTATCTGGTGGTTTCAGAAAGCGGCATTTCCAGTCGTGAAGACATCGAAAGTCTGCAGGAACTGGGTGTCGATGGGGTTTTAATAGGCGAGGCGCTGATGAAGGCTGAAAAGCCGGAGGATAAAGTGGCTGAACTGCTAGGGGATATAGAGATATAAATTAAAAAGGGGAAGGCATGATTATATGATCAGGGTTAAAGTTTGTGGTATGATCGAAAGTAAAAATTTGCAGAAGATAGCTTCCATGGGAGTGGATGCGGTTGGATTTATTCTGGCTGAGAGCGAACGGCAGGTCTCGCTTGAACAGGCTGAAAAATTGAGCAGAGTCCTCCCTCCTTTCATCAGCAGGGTGGGCGTTGTTTTAAATCCTTCTCACGGTCAGCTGAAAAAAATCGATGCCAGTAATCAATTTGATTGCATACAATTTCACGGCCAGGAAGAGCCGGAAATGCTGGCCTCGGTATCCACCCGCACCATCAAAGCTATCAGTATCGAGAACCAGGAAGATTTAAAGAATCTCGAGAAATATTCAGAGGCTGATTATCTGCTTTTCGACAGCAAGAATGGTTCCCGGCGCGGGGGTACTGGTGAGAAATTTAACTGGGATTATCTCGACTGCATCGATCCTCCGGCTCCCATAATTCTGGCCGGCGGTCTCGGCCCGGATAATATCATTGAGGGCATAAGCAGGGTGAAACCTGCAGCTGTGGATCTCAACAGCCGGCTTGAGAGAAAACCGGGAATTAAAGATCCTGAAATTCTGCAGGAAGTTTTGGTCAGATTGAGAAGATACTATAAAAATAAGGAAAGGGGAAATAAAACTTATGGCTGAAAGATATTATGGTGAATTTGGCGGACAGTTTGTACCCGAAAGCCTGCGGGGGGCTTTAAACGAGCTGGAAGATACTTATAATGAGCTGAAGGAAAGTGTTGAATTCAGAGATGAACTCGAGGATATGCTCTCCAATTATGTCGGGCGGCCGAGCCCACTCTATTATGCTGAAAATCTCACCGAACATCTGGGAGGGGCCAGAATTTATTTGAAAAGAGAGGACTTAAATCATACCGGTGCCCATAAGATCAATAATACACTGGGGCAGATATTGCTGGCGGAAAAAATGAAAAAAGAGAGAATTATAGCTGAAACCGGAGCCGGACAGCACGGTGTTGCCACAGCTACTGCTGCAGCCAGAGCCGGTCTTGATTGCGAGGTATTTATGGGGCGGGAAGATATGGAAAGACAATCGCTGAATGTATATAAAATGAGAATGCTGGGAGCAGAGGTTGTGCCCATCGATGCCGGGACGAAAACTCTTAAAGAAGCCACCAATGCTGCTATCCGGGACTGGGTGGCCAACGTGGAAAACACTCATTATATTATAGGATCAGTGGTCGGTCCCCATCCCTATCCCCGAATTGTCAGAGATTTTCAGAAGATCATAGGTGAAGAAATTAAAGATCAGATGCAGGATATAGAAGGCAGGTTACCTGATGTCATTCTGGCTTGCGTGGGGGGCGGCAGCAATGCTATAGGTGCTTTCTATCCTTTTCTGGAGAATAAAGAAGTCGATCTGATTGGTGTCGAGGCTGCTGGTCGTGGGGTTGATTCCGGTCAACATGCTGCCACTCTGACAGCAGGAGAGGTTGGAGTTTTGCACGGCAGCAAATCATATTTGTTGCAGGATGAGGACGGACAGGTAACACCAGCTCATTCGATCTCTGCCGGTCTGGATTATCCCGGCGTTGGGCCGGAACACAGTCATCTCAAGGACATAAAAAGAGCGGAATATGAATCAGTAACCGATTCGGAGGCCGTTGAAGCCTTTCGGCTGCTATCAGAAATTGAAGGTATTATACCAGCGCTCGAGCCGGCTCATGCTCTGGCTCACGGGCTGAAGTTTATACCTGAAATGGATAAAGAAGATATAGTGGTATTGAATCTTTCCGGCAGAGGCGATAAAGATATTAATACTCTGCAGAAGGTTTTGAAGGAGGGTGATAACGATGAATAACATAGAAAGAGTTTTTCAGGAAGAAGAAAAAGCTCTTATTCCCTATATATGTGCCGGCGATCCTGACTTAGAGACGACCGAAGAGTTGATTTTCACACTGAAAGAAGCCGGGGCCGATATAATTGAACTGGGTATACCTTTTTCAGATCCTCTGGCAGATGGACCGGTCATACAGGCGGCCGGACAGCGTGCTCTTAAAGAAGATGTTACTCTTGTGAATATTCTGGATATGGTCGAAAGAATCAGCGAAGAGGTGGAGATACCGCTGGTCTTAATGGGGTATTATAATTCAATTCTTAATTATGGCAGGGAAAGATTCGCTGAAGATTGTGCCCGGTGCGGGGTTTCCGGGGTGATCATTCCGGATCTGCCCTATGAAGAGGATGAAGAACTTTATCAAAATTTAAATGACAGGGGCGTAAATGGAATCATGCTGGCTGCCCCTAATACTCCTTCAGACCGTCTTTCCTTTCTGGGAGAAAAGAGCAGGGGCTTTCTTTATTGTGTTTCTCTGCTGGGAGTCACAGGTGATGAACGCGGCCCTTATGAGAGGCTGGATGAATATATTGGCCGGGTGCGTGATAGAGTAAAGCTGCCGCTGGGCCTGGGTTTTGGCATAGACGGCCCTGAGAAGGCGGCAGCTGTAAGTCAATATGTGGACGGTATAATTATGGGAAGTGCCATAATTGAGGTGATTAAGGACAGTCAAAACGCTGAAGAAATGCATAAGAACGTCGGAAAATTTGTCGCCGAAATTAAAGAAGCCATCGTTTAACTTTATTTGCTCATAGATTATCTTCGCTTAAAGTTTGCGATGGATTTGCCGGCGGTCAGGACAGCTCGGACAGGGTCTTCTTCAGCACAGCAACAACCTTATCCACATGATCTTTTTCGATAATGAGCGGAGGAGCGAATCTAACCACACTGTCTCCAGCTGTTAAAACCAAAACATTTTTTTCTAGCATGGACTGCAGGATATCTCCAGGAGAATTTTCGACTTCCAGCCCCAGCAAAAGCCCCATACCCCGTGCCTGGTTTACCTGGTCAAATTCTAATGCTATTTCCTCCAGTTTATTTCGGAAATAACTGCCGATCTCATCGACATGAGATAGCAGATCTGAATCAAGAATTGTATTCACAGTGCTGTAAGCTGCCCGACAGGCCAGAGGATTTCCGCCGAAGGTGGTAGCATGATCCCCGGCTTCAAAAGCCTCTGAGACTTCACCTCGGGCCAGAAGGCAGCTTATCGGCACTCCATTACCCAATGCTTTGGCGGAAGTGAAAATGTCGGGTTTGACCTCATATTTTTCGTGGGCAAAAAGGCTTCCGGTCCGACCTATGCCAGTCTGGACTTCATCAAGTATGAAAAGCAGATCCTTTTCATTGCAGAGCGACCTAACCCCGGCGAGATAATCCCGGGAAGCAGGTTTGACTCCACCTTCGCCCTGAACTGGCTCCAGCATCACAGCAGCGGTTTCTTCAGAAATTTTCCGCTCGAGAGCCTCTAAATCGCCGAAGGGAACTTCTGAAAATTTGGGAGGTAGCGGCTGAAAGGGTTTTTGATATTTGGGCTGAGCTGTTGCTGCTATTGTGGCCAGAGTCCGGCCATGAAAAGAATTTTCTGCGACTATAACTTCGCGGCGATCGTCCTCGCGATTGTAAAAATGTCTGCGGGCCAGCTTCAACGCTCCTTCATTGGCTTCTGCTCCGCTGTTGGCAAAAAATACTTTATCGGCGCTGCTGTTTTCAACCAAAAGCCGGGCCAGCCGGGCCTGTATTTCAAAATAATAAAGGTTGGATGAGTGCAGAAGCTTTTCTGACTGTTCCTGAATGGCTTCGGTTACCTCTGGATGATCATGGCCGAGAGCATTTACGGCTATACCTCCGGCAAAATCGAGGTACTCTTCGCCTTCGCTGTCATAAAGATAGACGCCTTTTCCTTCCTTTATTACCAGTGGCAGTCGATTATACACTCCCATATGATACTTTTCATCGAGCTCTTTAACTTTATCTGTCTGCAATGTTGAATACCCCCTGGAATTATGAAGATACTTCCGTGCTGTTAATCTTCTGATTTAATCAGAGTGCCGACGCTTTCTTCGGAAAGAAGTTCCTGTAGCAGGATGTGTTTTCTGGTTCCGTTGAGAATATAGGTGTAATTAACACCGCCTCTTTGAGCTTTGATGCAGGATTTAACTTTGGGTATCATACCCTCACAGATTTTGTCCTGCTCTATCATTATTTCTGCTTCGGCTGGCGTCAAAGAATTGAGAATAGAATTTTCATCATCCGGATCTTCTCGCACCCCATCGACATCGGTCATCACGATGAATTTTTCTGCTTTTAAAGCCCTGGCCAGCTCTCCAGCAGCTATATCGGAATTTATGTTGTAGCACTGGCCTTTTCCGTCGATTCCCACCGGGGCAATGACGGGAAAATAACTGCAGTCCAGCATCTTCTCGATAATATCTGTATTGACTTCAGCAACTTCTCCTACAAAACCCAGCTCTGTACCGTCCTCAAAGGAATATTTGCGGGCCTCAATAAGTCGATCATCGCCGCCGTGCAGACCGACGGCTTTACAATCTGCTCTGGTATTGGCATAATCCACGATCAGGCTGTTGACCTGACCTACAAGCACTTCCCTTACTACCTCCATGACATCGGCGGGAGTTTTCCTGAGTCCCCGGCAGAATTCTGTCTCCAGGCCGAGAGCTTCCAGATGGCGGCTGATAAAAGGACCTCCACCGTGGACGAGTACCGGTTTGGCCCCGATATTTTTGAGCAGTGATATATCCTTTAAGACCGAGATCAACAATTCATCATTGATTATAGCATTTCCGCCAAATTTCACAAGAACTGTTTTACCCTTTAATTTTTGAATATAGGGCAGAGAATTCGACCAGAGCCTGGCACTCTGCTCGCCCATGTTAGTTTTTTCTGATTTGTTCACCGTCATTCCCCCATTTCGATTAGCTGTAATATTTCGCATTGATCTCAACGTATTCGTAGGAAAAATCGCAGGTCCATATCTTTTCGGAAGCATCCCCCAAACCCAGATCTACTGCGATATCTATCCTGTCTCTGGTAAGAATATCTTTAGAAAAGGAGTGTACGCGTTCTTCCGGCCCGAATATTTCTTCACCATTGATAACAATCTTCAGATCTTCCAGGTCGAATTCATCATCGGCTGAACCAGCTGCTGCGGCTATCCTGCCCCAGCTGGGTGATTCGCCGAATATGGCAGTTTTGACCAGCGGGGAATTGGCTATCTGACGGGCAGCTTTCTCGGCCTGAGCTCGTGATGCTGCTCCTCCAACCTCGATCTCTATAAATTTAGTACCCCCTTCACCATCTTTAACTATCATTTTGGCCAGCTCTTCCGTCACATACTGCAGTGCCTGAGTGAACTTTTCATAGGCGCTGCCACCTGCGGTAATTTCAGGAATATCGGCCTGACCGCTGGCCAGAACAGCAACCATATCATTGGTGCTCTGATCACCGTCCACGGTGATCTTGTTAAAAGAATTGTCAACCGCGGATTTCAGCGTTTTATGCAGAAGTTGATCGTTGATGTCAGCATCGGTAGTTATAAAGGAGAGCATGGTAGCCATATCAGGTTCTATCATTCCTGAACCTTTGGCCATGCCGCTGACGGTGAGCGTTTCTCCTTCGACTTCAGTTTTCACGGCTATTTGTTTGGTAGTTGTGTCCGTCGTCAGAATAGCTTTTGCAGCTTTTTCATCGCTATTGCGATCAAGTTTTTGTGAGGCGCTTTCTATTCCGGCCTCGATTTTTTCCATGGGCAGCTGCTTGCCGATGATTCCAGTGGAAGCAACTACTACCTCATCAGGATTAACTCCCAGTTCCTCACCTGTCTTTTCCGCCATTTTATAGGCATTTTCCAGTCCCTGCTCTCCGGTGCAGGCATTGGAGATACCGCTATTTACAACCACTGCGCTGGCAGTACCGTCCTCTAGATTATTTCTGCAAACATCGATAGGGGCAGCCTGGACCTGATTGGTGGTGTAAACTGCAGCGGCGCTGGCCTTTTCCTGACTTTTTATTATTGCCAGATCGAAGCTGTTATTCTTAATTCCTGTCTTTACACCTGCAGCTTTAAAACCTCTGGCTGCTGTTATTCCGCCTGAAACTTTATTTAAATCTTTCATATCTATCAAAACCCCCGGTATTTTATTATTTTTATTCTTTCTTGAGATAGAACCATTTGATTGTTCTAAAATTGTTTTTTAAAGATAAAGTCCGATATCATCAAGTCCCAGTTCTGTCGGCCAGCTGCAGAGAAGATTCATATTCTGGACAGCCTGTCCGGCAGCTCCTTTGATCAAATTATCGAGAGCAGCAATTATTTTCAATCTTCCTGAGGAAAGTCGGGTGACCGAAATATCGCAGAAATTAGTTCCGGTCACATATTTGAGCTGCGGTTTCTTTTCGGTGAAAATTCTTATGAAACGATTTTCACTGTAATAATCTTCGTAAAGAGAGACCAGACTTTTCTGTTCATATTGTTGACCGCAGGATGAATAAATCGTGGTCAAAATACCCCGTTTTAATGGCAGAAGATGCGGTGTGAAAGTTATTTCGGCCGAATATTCCGTCCAGTTTTTTAGTTTTTCTGCTATTTCCGATCGATGACGGTGGCCCTCCACGCTGTAGGCCTGAAAATTTTCCTGCACTTCACAGAAATGTTTTTTTCGCGAGGGTTTGCGGCCGGCACCGGTTACTCCTGATTTGGCATCGATTATAATCTCAGTCTCCGAATTTATAATTCCTTCAGCTAAAAAGGGGTATAGAGGAATAAGCGAGCTGGTAGGGTAACAGCCGGGATTGGCGATAAGCCGGCTGTTTTTTATTTGCTCCTCCCTTATCTCGGCCAGACCGTAGGTGGCTCTGGCCATCAGATCAGGATTTTCATGTTTTTGATACCACTCTCGATAAATATCGGGATTCTGATACCGGTAATCTCCGCTCAAATCTATCACCTGCAGACCTTTTTCCAGAAGATCTGGAACCAGTTTTGATGAAACTCCATGAGGCAGGGCTGTGAATACCATGTCTGAACACTCCGCGATATCATCGGCGTCGACCTGTTGACACCGACTATCGATTATATCGCTTAAGTGCGGATATATATCTGCTATCCGTTCCCCGGCAAAATTTTCAGAAGTCAGCAAAGCGATTTCAGCTCTGGGATGATTCTTGATTAACCTGACAAGTTCTATACCTGTATAACCGGTTGCTCCAACTATGCTTACCTGCAATTTGTTGATACCTCCCGGTGGAAATTGACACATGAATCATTATTAGAAGAGTTAAAGTATATAAAGAGAATAAAAAAAGGCCGTCTCTGCCCGAAGGGCGGGCAGAGACGGCCTTTGTTGCCGCGGTACCACGTCTGCTTGATCCGCTGAAGATCAACAACAGCGGAATCCTCTCTGGCCCCTAACGCCGGCCTGCGTCCCCGCTTACTGAGTTTAACTTCAATACTCATATTCAGAGGGAATCTCAGGAAGACGGTTCATCTCACCTTTCCGCCGGTCTCTCACCACCACCGACTCGCTGGAGGAGGGAGGCGAAATTACTCGCTTCCTTCACCGATTTTGTTCCTGGATTGTGCATTTGATTTATTCTTCCTGTCAAAAAACACATGGTTCAGTCTTTTAAAATATTATAATAGAGAAAAAATTATATTGCAAGTTTTTAGGCCAATTTTTTCAGCAGACTTTTCCGATTTTGTTTGACAAGCTATAGAGAAAAGTTGTATAATGCTCAAAACACAAAATTTAGCGGACTAAAAAGTCCGCCAGCGCTCAAAATCATTATTTTGAGGTTAATATTTTATAAAAAACAGGAGGAGAGTATTTAGATGGAAGATATTAAAATTGTTGATACGACTTTAAGAGACGGAGAGCAGACAGCAGGAGTTGTTTTTGCCAATAGAGAAAAGATCAGAATAGCTAAATTGCTGGATCAGATAGGTGTAGATCAGATAGAGGCTGGCATTCCGGTGATGGGAGGAGATGAGCAGGAGGCTATAAAAGCTATCGCCGATGCTGGTCTTGAGGCCGATATTATGGCCTGGAACAGAGCTGTGGTATCGGATGTCAAAACCTCAGTAGATTGCGGAGTCGACGCAGTTGCTGTTTCCATTTCCACCTCGGATATCCACATCGAACACAAACTTCAACAGGATAGAGACTGGGTGCTTTCCAGCATGGTCGAAGCCGTGGAGATAGCTAAAAAGCACGATCTTTATGTATCGGTCAATGCCGAGGATGCCACCCGCAGCGACAGAGACTTTCTTTTTAAATTCGCCCGCGAAGCCAGAGATGCCGGAGCAGATAGAATAAGGTACTGTGATACCGTCGGCATCATGGAACCTTTTGATATTCAGGATAGGGTGGCCGAGCTCATAGAGGAAGTCGGTATAGATATCGAGATGCATACCCATAACGATTTCGGCCTTGCTACTGCCAATGCTCTGGCCGGGGCCCGAGCCGGGGCTGAGTACATCGGTGTTACCGTCAATGGTCTGGGGGAGAGAGCCGGCAACGCAGCTCTGGAAGAGGTAGTTATGGCTTTGAAGCATTTATATGACAAAGAGATGAGTTTTGCCACCGAAGATTTCAGAAACCTTTCCGAATATGTTGCCCGCGCTTCCGCCAGAGATTTGCCTTCCTGGAAGGCCATCGTCGGTACAAATATGTTCGCCCATGAATCGGGGATACACACCGACGGAGTTCTTAAAAATTCTTCGACTTATGAAGTGTTTACTCCTGAGGAGGTTGGGCTGGAAAGACAGATAGTTATCGGCAAACACTCCGGTAAAAAAGCTCTGATCAACAAATTTAAAGAATACGGTATAAAGCTTACCCAGGAGGAAGCCGGAGAAATTCTTCCTCAGGTTAGAAAAGCAGCCGTGGAAAATAAACGGGCACTTTTCGATAAAGAACTCATGTATATTTATGAGGATTACAAGCAGGAAAAGAAATCTCATCAGAAGGAAAAAACTTCCTGATGCATAAAGTAACTTTAATTCCGGGTGACGGTATCGGACCGGAAGTTACAGAAGCTGTTGTAAAGGTCATCGAAGCGACAGGAACTGATATAGAATGGGATAGGCAAAAGGCCGGTATAATAGCAGAAAAGGAGCAGGGCACCCCCCTACCCCGGGAGGTGCTCGATTCTCTCAGAAAAAATTCTGTAGGGTTAAAAGGTCCTCTCACAACCCCGGTGGGCAGCGGCTTTAGAAGCGTCAACGTCGCCCTGCGCCAAAACCTGGATCTTTATATTAATCTGCGGCCCGTAAAAACTTTTCCTGGCCCGGTTGGGGAATACAACGATGTTGATCTGGTGGTATTTCGCGAAAACACCGAGGGTTTATATGCTGGAGTGGAACACAAAGTTGGCGAAGAGGCAGCGGAAAGCATAAAAATCATAACCAAAAAGGCCTCGCACAGGATTGCCAGGGCTGCCTTCGAATATGCCGAAAAAGAGAATAGAGACAGGGTTTCGATTGTTCATAAGGCCAATATCATGAAGTTGAGCGATGGTCTTTTTCTCGAGACCTGTCAGGAGGTGGCCGATGAATTCCCTGAAGTCGAGGTTGATGATTGCATTGTCGATAATCTCTGCATGCAGCTTGTGCAGAATCCGGAAGATTACGATGTAATGGTAATGCCCAACCTTTATGGCGATCTGGTTTCCGACCTCTGCGCTGGACTGGCCGGTGGCCTGGGAGTAACTCCCGGGGCCAACCTTGGAGATGAGATAGCTTTATTTGAAGCTGTGCACGGCAGCGCTCCCGATATCGCTGGTCGGGGCATAGCAAATCCGATAGCGCTTATGCTTTCAGGGGTATTGATGCTCAAACACTTAGACGAGAAGGAAGCCGCCGGCAGACTCGAGGCGGCCATCAGAGAACTGATAAATGAGTCGGAGGTGCTAACACCCGATCTGGGAGGAGAGGCCGGCACCGATGAAATTGCCGATGCTGTAATGGAAAAGCTTTAGATCATAAAGTTCTGGAATCAGGATGTAAATCGGGAGGATTTGAAGTAAATCATGAAAATAAACAGAGAGAGACTGCAGGAAAAGCTGGAAGATTACCGCAGCAGAGCATATGAAAGATGGAAAGAGCACAGTTTAAACCCCCGGCCTCTGGATAGGGAAGAGGTCGAGGTTTTCATCGAAGCACTGGCTCTCCCCGGTCTTTGCGAGGAGAACTTTGAATTTTTTGAGAAAAAAAGACAGCTGGATAAATTTCTGATTGACCTCATTGAAAGTCAGGTGAGGCGCGGCAGCTTTCCCTCTACCCGGGCTAAATCTCTGGGGCTCGGGAGGATCGTGCGCGGCGATCTGCAATCCGAATATCTTTCACCCCGGCAAGCTCTCGAGATGCTGGCCGATATGAGAGGAGGGAGTGCCGTCGATGAGCTTGTTAAACTTTTATCTGAAGATATCTTCCGCCAGCAAGCTGCTGATTTTCTGAAGAATACGGTCTTAATTAGCAGAAAACAGTTTCAAAAAATTGCGGATCTTTCCTCGCAGATTACTGAAGTCAGGGAGATCATTAAAAGCTGGGCCCGGCGGGATTTTGCCGAAGACTGGCAGCTTTCCCAAATTCAGCGGGGTGCTGCTATAAAAGTAGGGGATAACATAACAACCGGACATCTGAGTCCCTCGCAGAGGGCTGATTCCCGCACCGATCATCCCCGTCATGCTCAATTTATCATGGAAGGTCGGGAGGACGAGAGCGATTTCCTAAAGCGTTTAAAAGAGCTGAAACAGGAAAATGATCAGGTCATATTTGTGGCCGGCAGAGCGCTGGGAGAGGGATCATCACGCAAATCAGCCACATATACCATGCTGCAGATACTGGGTGAGCCTGTTACGGGTGAACCGGAAAAAAAGGCAGGAGGAACGGTAATAGCCCGCAGTATAGCTCCCATCTTCCGAAGATCTTTAATCGCTTCCGGCATTTTTCCTGCTATCGGAGATACGCAAAAAATAGAAGAGGGGGATGAACTCAAGCTCGATCTTTCTGAAGAAAAATTCTTAATAAACGACCAAGATGAGCTGAAGGTGGTTCTGCCGGATGATTACAGCCTTGAGAAGATAGCAGCAGGCGGTATGACATATTTTGACGCCGGCAATAAACTGCAAGAATGGGCTCAGAATTTCTGTCAGGAAAAAAATATCGAGGTGGAAAAGTTCCCCATCTCCGGGCAGGAAATTTCACAATTTAATCAGACCGATGGCCGCTCGCAAACTCTGGCTCAAAAAATTGTTGCCCGCAGCAGAGTTGATGGCATGACCACAATAAAACCGGGAGAGAGAGCCAGAATCAATGTCAGGGGGGTATTCTCTCAGGATACGACCGGGCCGATGACTGTCGATGAATATCAATCGATGGCCGGTGGAGAATTTGGGGCTGAATTCGTGCTTCAGTCGCTCTGCCACACGGCTGAATGCCCTTCGACCGAAGAAAGGGACAGACATAAATTTCTCAAAAACTTCGTAAGGGATAGAGGTGGGGTCAGCCTCGAGCCCGGTGAAGGCATAGTACATACCATTGGCAACCGTTTCGTACTGCCCGGCGATGTGATCTTCGGTGCTGACTCCCATACCAGAACTCCCAGGGGGATTTCTTTCCCGGCAGCCTCTGATATTGTCGCCGGAGCCATGAAATACGGTGAACAGGATCTGGTTATGGATGAATCTGTCAAAGTTGTCTTTACAGGGAGACCTCCTGAGCATATAACCGCCCGCGATCTGGTTTCGGCGCTGGTAGTTTACGCTGATCGCCAGGGACCGGGAAGGGAGATCTATAATGGCCGGATTATCGAGATGGAAGGCCTTGATTTTCTCGAGGCGAGCCAGAGATATATATTGACCAATGCCACTGCCGAGAGAAGCGCTTCAGCGGGTATTATTTCCCCTGATGAGAAAACTTTGATGAAGGTGGAGTCCGATCTAGAATACCTCAAAGAAAGGCCCGATGCGGAAAAATCGCCTTCAGTTGCTCGAACTATAAAGTCCTTCCAGGAATTTCTGCAGGAACCCCGGCTGCTGGAAGCGGATTCTGGAGCTGATTACGCTGAAACCATAGAGATTCCAGCGGCGGAGATAACAGAGCCTCTGGTGGCCAGACCGCATCATCCCGATAACGTGGCCAAGATTTCCGAAACTGCTGGCACTCCTGTGGATGAGGTCTTTATCGGCAGTTGTGTGGGCGGGAGCTACAGCAGTATTCGGGCTGCGGCCGAACTGGTGCGGGAAAGAAAAATTTCTCCTGAGGTTAATTTTGTTGTTTCTCCGGCAGCCCGCGATATCTATAACCACCTGGCCCGTGACGGCAGTCTGGCAGCTCTTACTGAGGCCGGGGCCAATGTCATTCTCCCGGGTTGTGGATTATGCATGGGCAATAAACGCAGAATAGCTTCGGGGGCAACCGCCTTTACCACCACCACCCGTAATTATAAAGCGAGGATAGGACCGCCCGATTCCAGAACTTACCTGGGCAGCTCAAAGGTGGCAGCTATTACAGCTCTCAGGGGAGAAATTCCGGATGCTGAGAGTTATTTTTCTGCCTTCAATTCTTGACAACTCTAAAGATCTGGACTATAATAGGTTATAAGATGGATGAAAAACAAATATCTTTCGAAATGACGTTGAAGAGGACGAGTAAATCGATTGAGTTCCCCAGAGAGG
Source organism: uncultured Halanaerobiaceae bacterium (assembly GCA_964436625.1). GTDB lineage: Bacteria > Bacillota > Halanaerobiia > Halanaerobiales > Halarsenatibacteraceae > Halarsenatibacter. The sequence goes on from CAYTDP010000001.1 coordinate 99,010, forward strand.
GAGAATTAACCAGCTGAAAGTTCTCCTGGAACAATATCGATTGAAAACCCCCTCGGAGTCGGCTCCCGAAAGCCATTTTATCGGTCAGTAAGGAAAGCCCGGTCTCGGACTGTTATCCCTGTGAGCGAAATCGGCGCCGGAATTCCGGCGGCTGGTTTAAATAGAGTGGAACCGCGATACCCTCGCCTCTAAAAGTTTGGAGGCGGGGGTTTTTTAGTTTCAGAAGTTTTAGGGCTCCAAAATTTCGTGACGTCATTTTATAGATCCATCTTCAAACAATTTATGAGGAGGAAAAGAAGTTATGAAGCTTTCACCGAGAATGAAGAATTTAAAATCTGAAAAGGCTTTTGATGTTCTGGAGGAAGTGAACAGTCTTCGAGAGGAAGGAAAAAATGTCATCAGCCTGGCTATAGGTGAACCGGACTTTAACACTCCTGAAAACGTTAAAAGAGCGGGCATAAGAGCTATCGAGACCAACAAAACCGGATACAGCCCTTCCCCCGGCATTCCCGAGCTCAGACAGGAAGCAGCTGAATATTTTTCTGCTTCCCGAAAAGTGAGCTTCTCGGCTGAAAATGCTATCATCGCTCCCGGAGCCAAGCCGCTGATATTTTATGGGATTTTGGCTATGATGGGGCCTGATTCGGAGGCAGCCTATCCCAGTCCGGGTTTTCCGGTTTATGAATCGATTATAGAGCTTTTTGACGGAAAACCGGTTCCCTACTCTTTGCCGGCGGAGGAAGGTTTCGATATTGATCCGGATGAGATAAGGAATAAGACAAACGAAAAGACCGATGTTCTTATCATCAATTCCCCCCATAATCCTACCGGCAGTGTTATATCCAAAGAAAGCCTGGTCGAGCTGGCCGAAATAGCTGAAGAATATGATTTTTGGATTATCTCGGACGAAGTTTACTTCGAACTTTCTTATGGCGGTGACGTCGATAGTATCGCTTCTCTGCCAGGCATGAAAGAAAGAACTCTGATTATAGACAGTTTTTCTAAAACTTACGCCATGACTGGCTGGAGAATAGGATTTGGAGCCGGGCCCCGGCAGCTGATAGATAAAATTGGCAAATTGACAACCAATTCAGTTTCCTGTACAGCCACTTTTACTCAGCATGCAGCTGTCGAGGCACTTAGAGCCGGCGGTCAGTTTAAACAGAAGATGGTCGAAGAGCTGGAAGAAAGGCGCGATCTGGTTTACAGAGAGCTCAATAAAGTTGAGGGAATTGAATGTCAAAAACCAGAAGGTGCTTTCTATGCCTATGCCGATGTTACAGAAGCCTGTGAACTGCTGGGACTGGAAAATGCCGCTGAATTTCAGGAGTTTTTGCTGCATGAAGCCGGGGTTGCCGTACTGTACAGAGAATGTTTTGGCAGTCGATTTTCCGATGAGGAAGAGGAATATATCAGAATTTCGTTTGCTAACAGCCAGGAAAATATTTCCCGGGCTATAAATAGAATCAGGAAAAAAGTCGCGGAAAATTCCCAGGGCATTCTTTCCAGAAGTTCCCGGCGGTGATGGAAATGAATAGGACAGCAGCCAGATCTCAAAATTGCGGCAAGGAAAGCAGAAAGGGACTGTCAGCTGAGGAAGATAACGTGGGAATTAAAGTTCGAATACCTTCGACTTCTGCCAATCTGGGCCCCGGATTTGATTCTTTAGGAGTAGCTTTGAATATTGATAATTACGTGCAGATATCTCCACTAAATGGTGCGGAATCCGGGCAAAATCAGATAATCAGTGAGGTATTTTATGCTGACAATAAAAAGCTTAATATTGCCTCGGAGGAGGATTTGATCAGGCAGACCCTGCAGCAGCTGCGCAGATATACCGACCGAGAGCTGACCGGGGCCAGAATCAAACAGGAGCTTTATTGTTCGCCTGCTCAGGGTCTGGGAAGCAGTGCGGTAGCCATAGTCGGCACGCTCAAAGCAGCTGTCGAGTTTTTTGAGCTGGAATTGTCAACTGAAGAGATACTCAGACTGGCCTGCAGAATCGAAACCCATCCGGATAATGTCGTACCGGCAACACTCGGTGGCCTGACTGTCTCCAGTTATTCTCTGGAAGAAAAAGATCTGGTCTGGGACCGGGTTATACCTCATGAATCGATGCAGATGGTGGTCATTATTCCCGAGTTGACCAGCAACACCAGGGAGCAGAGGAAGGTCATACCTGATAAGTTTGAGATGGATGATGTCTGTCATAATTTAAGCCGCACCGCGCTTTTGCCTCTGGCTTTTAAATCGGGGGACTATGATAAGCTGCGGAAAATAATGAAAGACAGACTGCATCAGCCCTATCGTTGTTCAGCTATTTCCGGCTGGAACGAGGTGATGGCCGCCGGTTATGAATCGGGTGCTCAGGGAATAGCTCTCAGCGGGGCCGGCCCGACCATACTGGCGATTGTCAGGGAGAATCCCAAAGTAGTAGGCAGAGCTATGGTGAAAGCCTGGCGAAAAGAGGGTGTTGAATCTGAATACACTGTAACTGAACCGGACGAAAAAGGTTGTTATGTCATTGAGGAGGAATAAATCGTGAATATGTGGTCTGGAGTTATAGGGGAATATCTTGATTTTATGCCCGTAGAGGATAGAACGGAGATAGTAACCCTGCAGGAAGGCGGTACTCCCCTGATACCCGCTCCCTCGCTGGCGAAGAAGCTGGGAATTGAAGCGGAGCTTTATTTGAAATACGAAGGGGCCAATCCCACCGGCTCCTTCAAGGATAGAGGTATGACGCTTGCAGTGACAAAAGCCCGGGAGGAGGGGAGTGAAGCAATCATCTGCGCCTCTACCGGAAATACTTCGGCAGCGGCAGCCGCCTACGGTGCCAGGGCCGGACTAAAAACCGCTGTGGTCGTTCCAGAGGGGAAAATAGCGCTCGGCAAAATGGCCCAGGCTTTAAATCACGGAGCCGATGTCATTCCGGTCCAGGATAATTTCGATGCTGCCCTGCGGATTGTCAGAAAGATCTGTGAAAGCCATCCTGTAACTTTAGTAAATTCTTTAAATCCTTATCGGATCGAAGGACAAAAAAGCGCCGCCCTGGAAGTTTGCGATCAGCTGGGAGAAGCCCCCGAAATTCTGGCTATTCCGGTAGGGAATGCCGGCAATATAACAGCTTACTGGCAGGGCTTTTGTGAATATCAAAAGGCCGGGAAAATAACTTCGCGTCCCGAGATGTGGGGTTTTGAAGCTTCGGGAGCTGCTGCCATAACCAGGGATAAAGTTATCGAGAATCCGGAGACGGTGGCTAGCGCCATTCGTATCGGTGATCCGGTCAGCTGGGATAAAGCAGCATCAGCTGCCGAAGAGTCAGGCGGAATTATAGAAGAGGTCGAAGATAAAGAACTGCTTTCTGCTTACAGTTCTCTGGCCGACTGTGCAGGAGTTTTTGCCGAGCCTGCTTCGGCTGCTTCCCTGGCGGGAGTGAAAAAGATGGCTGATAGAGAGAGTCTTTCAACCGGCGATCGTGTGGTGGCTGTTCTCACCGGGCACGGACTTAAAGACCCTGACGCAGCCCTGGATGTCATCTCAAAGCCCGAAGCAGTACCGGCTCGAATCGAAGATGTGTTAGACCGGGCCGGACTGGTGTAAATTGTTTAATAAAAAAGGCTCTTCTTGTTATCAGTTGATAGATATCGTATAAGATCACTATCATGAC
>CAYTDP010000002.1:0-30606 GCA_964436625.1 uncultured Halanaerobiaceae bacterium
TCGAGTATCACTTCGTCTCATAGCTTCCTATAATAAGAGGTGAGCAGTTATCGCTACAAAAGAATATGTCGTAAATTTCAGCAACGGTTATGGAGAAAATCCAGTTTTTAAGCGTTATTTCCCCTAAATCGCTCTTAAACGCCTCAAAAACTTGCGAAGTTGGTATAAGTATTTTATAATTTTCTCAGAGAAGTATACAAGGGGGTATGAATTTATGGCGAGAAAAATCATCATCGAAGCTGGCGGTTTAGAAGCGGAAGCTGAGCTTTATGAGAATGAGATGGCCGAAAAAATCTGGAAAGAACTGCCGATTTCTGGCCAGGCCAGGACCTGGGGAGACGAAATATATTTTCCTGTCAGCATAGAGGAAGGCGAGGGCGAAACCAAAGCAGAAGTAGAGATAGGGGAACTCGGCTACTGGAACCAGGGCAACGCTTTCTGCATTTTCTTCGGGCCGACTCCTTCCAGCACCGGCGAAAAGCCCAGACCTGCCAGCCCTGTGACTGTTTTTGGTCGGCTCAAAACCGATCCTGAGAAATTTAAATCAGTCTCCGTGAATGAGGATGTCGAGGTTAAGAGAGCCTGATTTTGCAGGGAAATTAGTTCCGTCCTATCAACACGGGGAGCAGATTTTGTGGGGGCAGTTTCTTCAATATTTATAATCAGGTGAGGATGTGATCCCATGGAGGTTTACATTAACGGGGAAAAGCAGCCGGAGGATCGATTTTCTCAACTTTCCGGTCAGGAGATCATCGGAAAGATCAGAGAAAACTGGCCGGATTCATTTATAGAAAAAATTTTACTGGAAGAAGAGGAAGTGCCGCTGATTTATTTTCAGGAGAAACTGGAAAAAGACGAGCAGTTTCGAAAAGAAGGGGAAGTCGAGTTTGTTCTCTGTGAAAAGCAGGAGTTGATGGAGCGCGAAATAGAGAGGATAGAGGATTACCTTCCCCGGCTGGAAGCCACCATCGATGAGATGGTCGATTTTTTATCCTGCGAGAAAAAAGAGAAGGCTATAAGCCGTTATCGTTCGGCCCTGGAGGGTCTTGAATGGATGCAGAGTAAGCTTGTAAAGGTTATGAGAGTCAAAGAAGATAAAGAACAAAAGCTGAGATTTCAGGACGAGAGAAGAGAATATCATCGGGCCATAAAATCGGCGCTGGTGGCCTATCAGCAGGGCCGGGATGGCCGGCTGGCTCAGCTGTTCTCCGAAGAAATATTATTTTATCTAAAAAATATGATCGCAATAGTAAAAGAAGAGGAGAGCTAAAGATGGCGATACTGGCTTTGGGAGAAATCCTCATAGATTTTGTTCCTCAGCAGCGGGGGGTTGGTCTGGATTCTGTTGAAGATTTCAAAAAAAGATTCGGTGGAGCACCGGCCAATGCTGCCGTGGGTCTTGGGCGGCTGGAAGAGGACGTTTATTTTCTCGGACAGGTCGGAAAAGATGCCTTTGGCCTATTTCTCAGGGAGACCCTGGAGAATAACGGGGTAAAGACTGATTTTTTTGAGATGACAGGAGAAGCTCCCACAACCCTGGCTTTTGTCTCGCTTGAGGAATCCGGAGAGCGGGATTTTATTTTTTACCGTCAGCCCGGGGCCGACGCTCTTTTATCCAAAAATGTTCTGAATGAGAAAGTATTCGACGCCACCAGAGTTCTGCTTACGGGTTCTGTATCTCTGAGCAGTGGCCCCGCTGCCGAAACCACGGAAAAGGCACTGGTAGAAGCGAAAAAAAGAGATATAATAACCTGTTTTGACGTCAACTACAGACATTTTCTCTGGCCGGGAGAAAAAATTTTTGCAGATAAAATCCATTCGCTGCTCGAGCATATAGATGTGCTGAAGATGAATCTTGAGGAATTAGTGCTGCTGAACGAGAGGGAAGGAGAAGCTGATCTGGAAGATGGGTTGCTTTCCGATCAGGCTGCGGAAGTTGAGAAAGCTGCCGATACCCTGTTGAAAAATGGCCCGGAACTTGTAGTGATCACTTCTGGCAGCGAGGGCTGTTTTTATAAAACCGGCAAAGCAGGCGGTTATGTCGCGGTTGATTCCGAGGTCGAAGCTCTGGATACCACCGGGGCTGGAGATGCCTTTATGGCCGTTCTTGTAAGTTTTATAAATGATAGAGCCGATGATTTTCCCGAAGGGCTGACTGAAGAGTTTTTGCAGGAGATTATGACCTTTGCCAACAGAGCGGGGGCTTTGACTGTGGAAGAGTATGGGGCTATCAGAGGACTTCCTTCCCGTCGACAGCTTTTCTCGCAGGAATAAAAAAATACCTGCCGGTTAAATACTACAGATAAAAGGGGTTAGGTGTAGATGTCCATTTTAGTACAAAAATATGGAGGCAGTTCGCTGGCAAATCGCAAAAAAATAGAAAAAGTTGCGGATAGAGTTCAAAAGGCCTGGGATGAATGGGAGAAAGTTGTAGTTATTGTTTCCGCCATGGGAGATACCACAGATGAACTCATAAACCTCGCCCATGAGATAGCTGATGATCCTGAGCCCAGGGAGATGGATATGCTGCTCAATACCGGGGAGCAGATTTCTATTTCTCTTCTTACCATGGCCCTGCAGAAAAGAAATATACCCGCTGTATCTCTCACCGGATCTCAGCTGGGAGTTGCCACGACTGATCGTCATCAAAAAGCCCGCATAAAAGATATAGACCAGGACAGAGTTCAGGAAGAGCTTAAGCGTGGCAGGGTGGTAGTTGCCGCGGGTTTTCAGGGGGTCACTGAGGACAATGAATATACGACTTTAGGTAGGGGCGGCAGCGATACGACAGCTGTAGCTCTGGCGGCCAAACTGGAAGCGCGCTGCGAAATATACACCGATGTAGCCGGCATCCACACCTGTGATCCGGGCCTGGTACAGAGGGCCAGGTGTCTGGAAAAAATCTCCTATGAGGAAATGATGGAGATGGCCAGTCTGGGAGCAGAGGTTATTCATCCCAGAGCAGTTGAACTGGCCTGCAAATATGATGTTCCGCTCTATGTAGGAGATGCATTTTCTCAGGATGAAGGCACGGATATCGGCGAGGAAACCGAATATCTGGAAGAGAGTGTCATAACCGGTATGGCGGTTAATCTGGATGATATTCAGATAAATCTCAGAGGTGTGAAAAAGAGAAAGGATATGCTCAGCAGAATATTTGATACCTTTGGAGAAGCCGGTATTAATATAGATATGATATCACAGCTGATGAATGGTGAAAATAAAATGCAGCTAAGTTTTACAGCTCCCGCCGAGGATTTTCAGGAGACAGAAAAGATTCTTAAGAGCCGGGAACAGAGCTGGAATGTAAAGAACTGGTGGATTAATGAGGATATATGCAAGATGTCTGTCATAGGTCCTGGTATGCGTTCACAGCCCGGAGTTGCAGCCAGCGTTTTCAATTTGATGCAGCAGCATGACATCATGGTTCACATGGTCACAACTTCGGAGATAAAAATTTCCTGGCTGATACCGACAGCTGATCATGAAAAGGCGGCGGAACTGGTAGCTCGAGAATTTGACCTGGCTGATTAACCTGGAAAGATAGGACGGGATATTTTATGATGAATCTGGCTGCTCTTCTGGCCAGTGGCATAACAGGTTCTGCCACCGGTTACATAACAAACGATGTTGCTGTCAAAATGCTTTTTCGCAGTTACGGTCCTTTTGGAGGAGTGCTGGAATCTACCAGAGAAGAATTTATCCTCAATATGAGCAGACTGGTTGAAGACGAGATAATTAATTACAGGACGCTGGCCGATGAGCTGGAGAAAACTGAGGTTCAGGAGGAGATCGACAGTCTTATCGAAGAGATAATAGCAGGACAGCTGCCCGCTCAATTCAGCGGCCAGAGCTGGACTGATGTGCCCGGCTGGGAAAAAAGCCGGCGGGGTCTGAGTGAACTGCTTATCGATCGGCGTTTAATTCGCTCGCTGGCTGAAGATTTTCTGGAGACCACAGATCTATCCGAGCTATTTAGCAGGGAGCAGCTGGAGAAGATGAGCGAAAACCTGTTACGGGAAGTCAGGCATCTGCTGGCCGATGATGAAATTTGCTCGCAGGTCTCCGGTTTTCTGGATCTGCTGCTGCAGATTCTGTATGATGAGAAAGATCCAGAAGAACTGGAGGAGGAGAAAATTCGCCGAATTCAGCAGGCTCTGGCAGGGCGCAAAGGCAGATTGAGAGAGCTTTTGACCGGTTTTATCGAAGATTCGGGTTTGAAGACAGAATTAGAAGCAAGAATTGAAAATATGCTGAAAACTCCCCTGGGACAGTGGGAGAGCCGATTTTTCCAGGAAGAATCCTCTTCGGGCGAGGGAAATTCTATAGCCCGTCTTCTCCAAAATTTTAATAATTTTCTTGCCCGAGAAGAACCCCGTAAAATACTGCGGGAGCTGGTTCAGGCTTTCATATCCTCTCTTCAGAGGATAAACCTGACACTGCCGGAGATTATAGGTGAAGGCTGGCAGGATCTGCTCAGACCACTGATCGAAAAAAACCTTCCTCCCCTTATCGAGACTGTTCTCTGGTGGCTGGATGAAAACAGAACAGAGCTGGAAGAAATTATCGATGAAACCATCGACGAGGTCTTAGAGACGGGGAGCGGTCTGAAAAATTCCCTCAAAAATATATTGTTCCGGGCTTTGGAAGGTAAACTTGCCCGCCGGTATGGAGTGGTCGATGATTTTGTTGAAAAATTGAATACCGAAAGGGAAAGAGACAAACTGGCTGAAGAGATATCAATGAAAATCACGGAACTTTTGGAAGAAAAGACCCTGGGCTGGTTTGTCAGCCGACTGAAAAGCCAGGGTGAATTCAACTGGGATTATCTTTTTGACAAAATCAATGAAGCGCTTGCTGATATACAGAAGCTTTTTGCTGACGGCGATGCAGCTGAATTAGAACTTGTTCCTTCCCGGCTAATTGACAGCCAGACTCTTCTGAATAGTTTCTCCAAAAAAACATCCGAGGTGCTCGCCGATTCGCTGCTCAATCTGCTGCTCATTCCTTCCAGCGCTCCGCGCATAGCCGGTTTTCTAAAGAAACTTCTCACCGCGGTCTTGAATTCCGAAGCTACAGAAGAAATTTTGAGAGAGTTTACCGATCTTTCCGATTTGTTTCAGATATCTGGCAGAAATATAAATATTCTCGCCGAAAAAGTTGATTCGCTGCTCTCCGGTGCAGGCGAAGGACTTACGGGTTTCAGTTCCGAGGATTCTCCTCTTTTCCAGCAATTTTATACGGCCTTCAGCCCGGCTGCTGCCGGCTGGATGGATGAAATTTTAAAAACACAGGAAGATGAAAAGATAGGCGCATTGATTTCCAGAATCACCGATATTCCCGGGTATGAGACCAGGCTGAGGAATTTCTCTCTTAATATACTGGAGGAGAACCTGCCGGTTCTGCTTGAGGATAGAGTCAGCAGGGCTGTTTCGGATAATCTTTTAAGCCTGTCTGCCGAAAAAATGAAAGAAATAGTTGAGGATTTTATTGGCCGGGAATTAAAGCCGATAACCTATTTTGGAGGCGGCCTGGGATTTTTAGCCGGAGTTTCTCTGGAGCTTTTCGGCGGAAACCTGCTGCCCGGCGCGAACATTTTAGGAGGATTTTTCTGGCCTGCTTTAACATATGGTATGGTAGGATTTCTGACCAATGTCATCGCTATAAATATGATTTTCCGGCCTCATAATCCTGTGCACATTCTGGGGAAAAAAATGCCCTTCACTCCCGGTCTTATTCCGCGCAATCGGGACAGGTTTGCTGAAGCCCTTGGTAATTTCGTTGAGAAGGATCTGCTGGAACCGGCAAGAATCAGCAGATTACTTAAAAACAGCAGGAATGAACTGGAAAAAGCCCTTGAAAGAAATATTCTCAGCAACGATTTTCGCCGGCTCAGGCTGATCTTAAGGACGAGCAGCGATAATTTTGCCCGCAGATTGAGCGAGCTGATCCGGGTTCTGATGGTGAACAATTCTGCCGGTTTTTCTGAAAAATTATCGGAGTTTATGAGAGAAAATGTTGACGCTGCCGGAGCTGTTTCCCATGGACTGGAAGCGCTTTTGCCGCTGCTGGAGGAAAATAAGATAGAGTTTGTTCCTTCTTTTGCTAAAATCTTGCAGAGATCGGCGGAGGAAGAAAAAACCCTGTCGGAAATTTTTGGACAGAAACTGAAGCCGGATATTTCTGCTGGTTTTTCCAGACTTTCTGAAGAAGATTTCGATCACATCGGAGAGAAGCTGATTTCTTCAGCCTCCAGCTTCGATATTTCCGGCATGGCAGCGGATTTTCTGAGCGGCAGAGAAGATATTGACCTGGAAAATTTGGTTTCGCCCGGATACAGGAAAGATATCGAGAAATACATCGAAAATAAAGCCTGTGAATTTTTGCATCGACAGGATTTCGCAAAGATCCACAGCGGAATTAACCGGGATTTTTTTCGAGACCTCTATTCAGGAAAAGGCGAGAAGGTCATCGGCGATCTGCTGGAAGCCAACTTCGATGATTTTCTGGATATATTTGTGCAGAGATCACTGTCTTTCATCTCTGAAAACAGAGATGAGATAAAAAGAAAATCTCTGGAAATGGTTCGTCAGCAGCTCAGAGAACAGGAAGAAAAACAGGGTATTTTGAGCGGGATATTTTTGCGGGGGGCTTATCAGCTCACCGATGGAGAAGCGACGGTGGAAGAAGTTATAGATGTGCTGATCGATCAAAAACTGCCCGAATATCTGCATCGGCGCAAGGAAGATATCGGCAGCCGTTTAAAACCTGTGCTGGATCGGACGGTCCGGAATATCTCCGATGAGTTTCTGAGCAGGACGGGTTCTGAAGGCTGGGTTGAAATCATGAGAATGGCTGCAGCCCGACCCGGGGTTGAAAAAAACTTCAGAAATTTCATCAGAAGTCTTTTGAACCGACTCTGGAAAATCGAATTCCCGCCTGAAATATTTGCCGGTTTTCTGGGTGGAGATAAAGCGAAGCTGCGGGATACCTCTTTTGAGATAAGATATGAAAAGATAGAAGCCGGGGCCCGGGATTCAGCGGTTCGGAAAATCCTCAGGCTCGGTGAGATTGGCCTGGAAGAGATTTTTAATCAATTTTCTCCTGCCGATTTTCTGGAATTTATCACGGGTCATAAAAGTCCCGGTCATGATTATTTCCACAAACTTTTGCAGACACATGAAGATGAACTTTGCGAGAGAATTTTTGAAGTTTTCAAAGCTGCCGGGGATTTTTATAAAGAGAAAAACAGGGGCGAAAATAAAGGTGGAGGAAGGATCGATTCTCTTATCGATGAAGAAATCTTTAAGAAGGATATGAACTGGTGGCTGCGGAGACTGGAAAAAAATGAAGCGTTTTGGGAGAGATCTTCAGCAAGTCTTGACAGTTTTTTAGAAAGAGCCTCTGCCAGACTTCCCCGGCATTTTGAAGAGGCGACGCTGGAATATCTGGTTTTAAATTTATCAAGAGGCGCTCTTGATGGTCTGGAGGTTAGATTTCAAAGTCTTATGGATTCGCTGGCTATCAAGGATATTACCATTGACAGGGTGCAGAACATGGATTCTGAGGCAGTTGAGAGTCTCTTCAAATCTTTTGCCGGCCGGTATCTTAACAGACTCAAAATTTATGGTTTCAGCGGTTCTTTTTTCGGTTTGCTTGCGGAAATGATATCAAGACTGGCGGTTTTAAGCTGAAATTAATTCCTGGCAGTCGAAAACCAAAAATTACTGAGGGGTGAAGATCATGGCTGAGAAGCTTTGCTGGCTGGGACATGCTTTTTTCGAAATAGAAACTTCAGCAGGCCAGAATATTTTAATCGATCCTTTCTGGGAGGACAATCCGGCAGCTGGATCGCGACCTGATCAGGGGGACATAATTTTGATCACCCATGATCATTTCGATCATTGTGATAATCTGGAGGAATTTTTGGCGGCTGATGGCATTATTGTAGGTCAGCCGGAAGTGCTGAACAAAATCAGGGCAAACAGCAGAGAAGGTCTGCAGGATGAAAATCTTGTGCTGGCGGGAAGCGGCATGAATATCGGAGGAACTGTTAACGTCAAGGATGTGGACATTACCATGGTTCAGGCTTTTCATTCCTCGGATGCTGGCTCGCCGGCGGGTTATATCATCAACACGCCCGCAGGCAAAACATTTTATCATGCTGGAGACACCGGGATATTTGGCGGAATGGATGTGCTGGGAGATATCTATGATATTGATATAGCCTTGCTGCCGATAGGCAGCGTATTCACCATGGATCCCAAACAGGCTGCCCATGCCGTCAAACTTTTACAGCCTGAGACAGTGGTGCCCATGCATTACGGAACTTTTGAAGTGCTGGTACAGTCAGCCGACGAATTTTGCCGGCTGGTAGCACAAAATATGCAGGATGTCGAGGTTATGGCCATCGAACCGGGGGAAACAATGGAGTGTTGAAGCGCCAACCTCAACCATAATAGAGCAGAGCTGCTCCCCAGCTAACTGCAGTGATACCCGCCATGATAAAAAGCGAGTGCATGCTGAATTTGAGAAGAAGCAGGCTGAAAACAAGCGGTGATAGGGACATTCCTATGTATTTAAGGGTATTAAAAAGCGAAATAACTGAGCCCTTCAGATTTTCTGGAGGAAGTCTGGTGACCCTGTTGTAGATGGTGGGATTTAAAATTCCCATCCCGGCACCAAATATTACCATGCTGATCAGGACAAGATAACTGCCCTGCGGCCAGAAGGGAAGCAGGATAAAAGCCAGTGAAATGAGGCAAAAACCCAAAAAAGTTCTCGATTTCCAGTTCATTATACCGGCGAAAACCCCGGCTCTGCTGGCCAGCAAAGCGGCGATAAAACCCTGCATGGAAAGAGATATTCCCGAAAAAATTTCCCCCAGATCATGATACTGATGAAGCATGACAGGAAGAAAAGTCACCAGGGCATATAGGAAAAAATATACAGCAAAGGACTGCAGAAGAATTATCATAATATCCGGGCGTTTTATGGCTGCTCCCAGAGATTTGATATGAGTCCTCAATCCACTCAAAGAGGTCTTTTGCAGCTGCGGTGATGTCTCGGGCAGTTTAAAAAAGAATATAGCTCCGAGAATCAGGGAAAGACCGTAAACCATAAAGACAAGCCTCCAATCTACCGAGGCGAGCAGACCGCCCAGAGAGGGAATTATCACAGCGCCTATTGAAATAGTTCCTGTCAAAAATCCCATGGCTCTAACCCTGTCTTTTCCTGCAAAACAATCGCTGATTATGGTCATGGCCACAGGTATTAACCCTGCTACACCAATTCCCTGAAAAAAACGCCAGATCAGCAGTCCGGGAAAAGAAGCGGCCATGGTACTGCCCAGACCGGCCAGGCCGTCCAGCAGCAGACAGAAAAGTGCCACTTTTCTGCGGCCGGCTGAGTCGATAAAATAACCGATTAAGGGCAGGCTGATGGCAGCGGAGATGGTGTAAATGCTCAGGACCAGACCGATTTGTTCTTCCGGAGTGCCAAATGCTTCGCTTATAGCTGGCAGAGCGGGAGCTACAAGCCCTCCTCCCATTACCCCAAAAGCTCCCATGGAAAGAACGATCAAAAATATAAATCTGGAGATTTTGCTTTTATGCTGAAAGTTTTTCTGGTCGCGTTCGCTCATTTTTGTCGGCTCCTGTAAAAATTTGATCTTGTTTTTATGTAGCTGACACTGCATAATATAATTATAGATGATCTTTCGCAGTCCTGCCTGGTTTCAATTCTAAAATAAAGTTCAGCGAGGAGGCTGAAAAAAATGACCGAAGAAAATAAGGATTATATGCAGATTATTGAAAATCGACGTTCGGTTAACTTTTTCGACTCGAGCCGGGAGTTAGAAGATGAACTTCTCAAAAAAATAATCAACAGATCGGTGCTGGCCCCCTCCAGCTTCAATCTGCAGCCCTGGAAATTGCTTGCTGTGAAAAGCCAGGAAAAAAGAGAGGAAATTTACAATTCGGGAGCCTGTGGACAGCAGAAAGTTATTGACGCACCCGTGCTGCTTATAGTGACAGGCGACATGACGGGATACAGGCGTTATAATCCCATGTGGGATGAAAAGAAAAATCTCGGGAAGCTCGACGAAGAAAAGATGGAGGAAATTATCGAGCAGTGTGAGCAGGGAATATACCCTGATGAGGCCAAAAAGATAGGTTTTGCAGTCCGCAACAGCTCTCTTCTGGCCATGAATATCATGAACACTGCTAAATATTACGGAGTTGATACCCATCCCATGATTGGTTTTTCGGAAACTAAAATAAAGGAGATGTTTGATCTCGATGATAATATAGTTGTAACCATGCTGATTTCCATGGGATATTTTGATGAAGAACAGGAGCTAAATTCCCGGGAGACAAGACTCAAATATGAGGATATAACAGAGGAACATTAATAAATATTAGCTAAAAATTAATCCTGATTATGGAAGAGCATCAATATTCATTTACTTAATTAATTTAATTGACGTAAATATAAAAATATGATTTAATATATTTTAAATATTAATCAGGATAGAAGAAATTTCATATTTTAGCCAGATAAAGAAATTCTTCTATCCCCTCTTGACACTATGGACGGGAGAGGGGGTGAAAAAATGCTGGTGGATAATGTTATCTGTCGAATTAATGATGAGGGTAATATCCCGCTTCCGAATTCTTTGAAGGTTTCCGAAAATATGAAGCCGGGCAGGGTGATTCTGCTGGAAATAGATGAGGACAAGCTGACAGCCCACACTTCCATTCCCTGTTACTTCTGCGGCCGACACAAAGAGGGCGATATTTTTAAAAACAGATTCATCTGTTCGGAGTGCCGGAGCGAAATAATTAAATCATTAAAATGAGTTTCTTTTTTTCAGGTTACGAAAAGCATTTGTTTTTGAGCTTCAATACTTATGAATTATTATTTTCTGGACAAACAAGTCAAGAGAACCCTGTTGATGATCGTTTTCAGGGGTTCTCTTTTCTATTAAGTATTAATATCGGAGGATTTATTATGTGTCCTGTTGATATTGAGCCGCCTGACATTACCGATTATGATATGTTCCGATCTCCCGGGCCAGAGATATTAAAAAAACTGCGGGAAAGCCCGGGCAGCGGCTGGTATGTCGGAGGCGCTGTCAGAGATGTTATTCTGGGAAGAACACCTGAGGACTGGGACTTTTTGCTGACGGGGATCGATAAAGCGTCTTTAAAAAAAGGTTTTCCCGGGGGAGAGGTGGTCGGCAGTAATTTTCCGATCTTTCTCTGGCGGGGGGTTGAAATTACCTGGACAGGAGAAAGCTCACCAGAAAAAAATCTTATGAGCAGGGATTTCACGATCAACTCTCTTACCGCTTCTCTGGCTGATAAAA
This sequence comes from uncultured Halanaerobiaceae bacterium, assembly GCA_964436625.1. Classification (GTDB taxonomy): domain Bacteria; phylum Bacillota; class Halanaerobiia; order Halanaerobiales; family Halarsenatibacteraceae; genus Halarsenatibacter. The sequence goes on from CAYTDP010000002.1 coordinate 11,369, forward strand.
AGATAAGAGATCCTCAGGGAGGACTCCAGGATTTAAAAGAGAGAATTCTACAGCCCCTGCCGCGGTCCATATCAGCTGATCCACTGCGGGTGTATCGAGCTTTTAGGTTCAAAGCCGAAATTTCCGGTCTCACCTTTTCTCCTCTTTTAAAGAAAAAGCTGAAATTACTTTCTTCCGGGGAAATAGAATGTTTATTTCCGGAAAGGGTAACAGAAGAATTCAAAAAGATATTTACCTCTCCCCGGCCTGCCGCTTTTATAATCGGACTTAAAAAATTTGATCTTTTGAGCCATCATTTTTCCTGGTTGGAATCACCAGAAAAATCGCTCGACCGTTTGAGAATAGCGAAAAAAGCTGGCTGTAAATACAGCGAGAATACTGATAAAATTTTATTTGTGGCCCTGGCCTTTGAGAGCGCAAAAAAGAATAAAATGGACCGGGCCCGCTCCCTCCTGACTCTGCCCGAAAAATGGATAAAAGCAGCTGAACAGGCTGTCGAGGTTATTCCTGTTATCAGAAACTGGCAGAAAGTTCCCCCGATAAAACTCGTTGAAGCACAGGAGATTTTTGATAAAGAAATTTTAGACCTGCAGGAAGCACTGGTTCTGGCTGCAGGCGAAGATGTAAGAGTCGGGACTGCGTCTTTATTTCAAAAAGCCCGCAGCAGATATGATGATGTTTTTGAAATTATGAAGAAATTAAAAAATGAGATCAGCGGTGATGATCTTCCTGAAAAAGTAAAGGGCACTCCTGAAGCCGGAGAAGAGCTCAGAAAAAGAAAAAAAGATTGGCTGGAAACTGAAAGAGATAAACATTTGTAGAGTACTTTTTCGAGTATAAAACACTTTATCGAGAAACCCAAAAAGGGCTGTAAATCGAGACATTTTTATGATATAATTCGATATTGATATGGAATTCGTCATTTTTTCATCTGCTTAAGTTAAAGTGCAGCTGGTATCTTGATTTTTTATGCTAAATTATGTTATTTTTATAACGAGCCTTGATTCTGTTGTTTTTGTTATCATTTAGGAGTAATGATTAGCCGTTGGTCAGTATTCGTCTGGAGATACTTTCTCATCAACTGGCAGGGGGGAAATTTTATGCTGGATACGCTGCAGAAAAAAGGTTTGCCGCTGGCTATAATAGTTATTACGGCCGTTTGCTTTATTTTTGTCTTCGGGGCTGTCGGACAGGCTGAGGATATTCAGGCCGAAGAGGAATGGATAACCGGACTCACCGGCAGCCTTGATGTAGATCAGGTCGAACTGGTAGAGAGTCTTGAAGATTTCAGCAGACCTTTGATCTATCTGGAGAATTATCTATATTATATTCTGCCTGAAATTGAAGAGCCTGGAGTTTACAGTCTCGCTTCCGATTCTCAGCCGGAGGGGCTTTTTTCGGTGGAGGCTATCGAACAGCTGGAACTGCAGTTTGACGAACAGCCGGAGGACTGGAATGAGGGCGATGAGTGGACCTGGACCTTCCGGGATGATGATAGGTATGTTGAGATTGAACTGACATCTGAAGTCATCGATTACGTAAAAGAGCCCGGCCGACCGATGCTGAGCAGAATCATATTTTCGCTGGACTACGCTGCTCCTCATTTCAATTTTCAGGGCACTGTCAGGGTCAGAGATGATTTTGACGATGTTGACGTGATAGTCGAGCTCGATCATGCTGATTATGACCTGGAAAATATATATGCTGATCTTAATTTTGATCTGCTGAACAGAGTTGAAAATGAGCTGACTTTTGAGGGCAGTCTACAGCTGCCCGGAATAGAAGGGGAAGGTGAGCACCACTTCATCTTCACTGAGCGGCCCCGGGAATTGCCCAGAACTCAGCCGATTTATCTGGATGAATATATATTCAGGGGATATATGACAACAGGCAAATTTGCTCTAGAAGGTGATATGTGGATCTGTACGGAATCGATAGTATTGAACGGCTATACAGTATTAAATTAGTTTTACGGTTATCTGTTATTATCTCTGGTTAAGGAGGGCTAGAATGTCACAGGAACCTGAACTGGTAATTACAGATGCACCTCATCTGATAACCGATGGAGATAGTACCGACCTGGTGATGATCGATGTTATTATAGCTTTGATTCCCGCCACCCTGGCCAGTGTTTATCTTTTTGGTCTGAATTCCGTCCGCATAATACTCGCTTCGGTGATCACCGCCATGTTAATCGAAGCGGTGGTTTTACAGCGCTGGAGCAGTCTGCGAGATTTTTTCGATGACGGCAGCGCGGCTGTCACCGGTCTGCTGCTGGCTCTCACTCTACCACCGGACGTTTCCCCTTTTCTGGCTGCGGTCGGGGCGGCGCTGGCCATTATTCTGGGCAAGATGATGCTCGGAGGCCTGGGCAATAATCTCTTTAACCCGGCGCTGGTAGGCCGGGGTATCATGCTTGCACTCTGGCCGGCTTCGATGACGACATTTACCGATCCGGTAGATGGAGCTACAGCTGCTACTGCTCTGGCCGGAGGAGATTATAGCTACTGGGAGCTGTTTTTGGGCAACATTCCCGGCAGCCTGGGAGAAACTTCCGCATTTTTGCTGCTTCTGGGAGGAGTTTATCTGTTTTTCAGGGGCAGAATAGGCTGGAAGATTCCTCTGAGCTATATTGTCACGGTGGGAATTTTTACCCCGCTCATGGGCGGTGATATAATTCTGCATTTATTTTCGGGTGGACTGATGATGGGAGCAATTTATATGGCCACGGATATGGTGACTTCTCCGGTGTCCAGCAGAGGTAAGCTGGTATTCGGATTTGGCTGCGGATTTTTGACAGTCATCATAAGAATGTATGCCACCCTGCCTGAAGGGGTAACCTATGCTATATTAATTATGAATGCCCTGGTCCCTCTGCTCGATAAATTATTAAGGCGCAGGGCATTTGGGGAGGTTGAAACCGAATGAAAACCGAAAACTATGATCTCTCCCTGGGCGTGTTTATACTGGCTATCACTTTAGTGGTGGCCGTACTGGTGCTGGCCTACGCGCACAGCATAGCTGATCAACTCATCGTGGAAGAGGATGTTTCCCCTGAGATGAGGGAAAACCTGGTTGAAATTTACGATGATGATGCCACCTTTTCCGAATTTGAGTATGAAGACAATCTGTTTTTCGTTGTGCGTGAGGCCGGAACTGTCACCGGAATGGCCCATGTAGCTGCTGGTTCGGGTTACGGTGGCGAAATTGAAGTTTTAGTGGGAATGGATGATGCCGGTGATATAGTCGGCATGAACGTGCTTGAGCATTCCGAAACACCGGATCTGGGAGATAGAGTTTTTGAAGATGATTTCAAGGATAGATTTATGGGATTGGGTTACAATGACCCCATTGAAATAGGAGAAGATGTACAGGGCGTGACCGGAGCGACGGTTTCTGCTGAAGCTCTGGCCGAGGCAGCCCGGGAAGCAGTTGCTGTCACCTTCGACGCTCTGCGTTCGGGAGAGTACTAATTCCAGGGAGGAATGTTATCAATGGAACTGTTCAGATCAGAATTCTGGCAGGAGTCGAGGAAATATCTGGTTCTGGTAGCGCTGGCTCCCGTTCTGGGAGGAGCGAATGATATCCGCAGCGCCATCTGGCTCGGCAGTTTGACACTGCTGGCCATCATAGGAGCCGGACTTATAAATATAGCTCTTAAAGGTATAGTTACCAGGAATACCCGGGCTCCTTTCACCGTTATAATTACCATCACTTTAATCTCTCTTTTCCAGATTTATTTAAGCATTGTCGATACAGCACTGCTGGAAGAACTCGGAGTATATCTTCCCCTGATAACTCTCAATGTGCTGGTTTTGAGGCAGACTGTTCTTTTTGAAGTTGAAGATGCCAGCCGTGAATTCAGAGGCAGCGTCTGGTTTGGTTTTAAACTGCTGGTGCTGCTGATTTTTCTGGGCGGTCTCAGGGAACTCTTCCTGACCGGCGAGATAAGTAATATCGAAATATTTGCCAGCGATATAGCTTTCTTTGGAGAACCCGGGGGCATTTTGATAGTTCTCGGTTCTTTAGTCGCGCTATTCAAAGTTGCTTTTTCTTCCGGGCCTGCTGCTGAAGAGGAGGTAAATTAGGATGGTCGAGTTACTGCAGCTGTTTCTGGGCGGAATTTTCTGGAACAATATAGTGCTCAATAATCTTCTCGGTTTGACTCCGTTTTTAGTCGAAAGAAAAAGCTCTTTCAGGGATTCGCTGGGAACAGGAATAACCACCACTGTGCTCATGATTTTCCTGGCTTTAATAACCTTTATCGTTCACGAGCATATTTTGATACCTTTAAATCTGACATATCTCAACAATTTGATCTTTGTCCTGTTGATTATGGGACTGATATTCTTTATGAGAATGAGGCCAGAGAATCCCGAAAAAATATATTCCTGGCATTATTATCTGCCTGATATATTCTTTAATGCAGCAGTTTTTGGTATGATTCTTTTGGAGATAGCTGAATGGGAAACTCTTATAGAAGCTGTAGTCAGTGCAGCCGGTTATGGTATTGGTTTTACCGCTCTGCTGCTGATAATAGACGGTATGAATAACAGGATGGAAAAGACGGCCGCTCCTGAATGGTTAAAAGGTGTCCCTATCCAGCTGATTATCCTGGGTATACTGGCGCTGGCAGTTTCAGGACTGGAAGGGATTTAAAAATTTGGAGGTGTTCCATCATGGCTGAAAATGCAGCTGAACTCGAAAAGCTCGAAGATATGGATATCGAGGAACAATCGTTTGAAAAGGGGCTTTATATCCCCCATCACAAATCTTACACCAACGATCGTCCGATCACCAGACTTTCTTACCCCGACAGGGTGATAATACCCCTCAATCAGCACATCGGTGAGACGGTAACACCCGTGGTAGAGGTAGGAGAGAGGGTGGAAAAAGGACAGCTGATCGGAGAGTTAAATGAATTTTGGTCTTCGAACGTTCATGCCAGCGTGAGCGGCGAAGTTGCGGCCATAGAAGAAAGACAGATGGCCGGCAGTGATCGGGTTCTTTCCGTTGTCATAGATGCTGATGACGAACAGCAGGATTTTTCAGAAGTTAACGGAGACGATTGGAAGGATCTCGAGATCGATGAGATGAAGTCTATGCTCCAGAAATATGGAATCGTGGGCATGGGCGGAGCAGCCTGCCCCACTCATATAAACGTGAGCACCGATGATCCGGTGCCCAACCTTATCCTGAATGGCGCTGAATGCGAGCCTTTTCTAACCTGTGATCACCGCATGATGGTGGAATGGGCCGATAAACTTATCAAGGGAGCGCAGATCTTATTCAAAATCATCAAAGCGGATAACTGTTATATAGGTATTGAAACTAATAAGCCCGATGCCATAGAGGTTTTAACTGAAAAGACAGAAGACCTGGAAAACTTTGAAGTGATTCCCCTGGATACCAAGTATCCCCAGGGTTATAAGAAGAGTATGATCAAGGCTATAACCGGTAAAGAGCCTCCTATGGGAGCACGCTCTGCTGATGTAGGCTGCATTGTGAGAAATATAGGAACCACTATCGCCATTTATGAGGCCATAGTCAAAAACAAGCCGCTTTTTGAAAGGGTGGTTACAGTCAGCGGCCCTGAAACTGTCCCGGAAGCGGGCAATTACATTATGCCTGTAGGAACTCCTATAAGGCATGTGATGGAGGCAACCGGAGTTGATATTAGCTCTCTTTCCGGCTGCAAAATAATTCTGGGAGGAGCTATGACCGGTACTGCCGTCAGTTCTCTAGATGTACCCGTAACCAAAAGCGATACCGGTGTAATTCTTCTGCCGCCGGATATGGCCGGCCTGGGACCTTCTCAGGATGAAAAACCATGTATACGCTGTGGCAAATGCGTGGAATCCTGTCCTATGAAGCTTTATCCCAATGAGCTGAGCCTGGCGGCCGAAGCTGAAAATTACGAAGAAGCTGAAAAGCTGCATGCCACCGAGTGTGCTGAGTGCGGAATCTGCAGCTTCGTCTGTCCCTCTCAGCGAAAAGTTGCCGAAGCTATCACCTGTGCCAAGCCTCATGCCAAAAAAATCCGCAGAAATAAATAGAAGATCCGACTGTTTCTGTTCTTTGAACACTGAAAACAGGGTTATAATCAGCTTAACTGCCGGGCAGCCTGCTGTCCGGTTTTTTATTTTACTTATATTTAACGGTTCTTCTTGTTATCAGTTGATTAATATTGTATAAGATCACTTAAAGCAGAAAAAATTTCATTGTGAACGAAGCTTTATATCTTCCAGTATGACTAAATAAGTATTTTTGACGCACCTGTTTACCAACTGAAGACAGGAAGATTCTATTTAACAAAGGCTTTTGCTGATGATATAATTCATTTACAGGTTAATCTGCTGCTGGAATAATACAGGAGGGTAAACCTTACAATAATAGATGCTCTGGTTGATACTGATTTACTCAGTGCTGGTGGGATTTTCAATCGGAATGATGGGAATGGGAGGGGTTTTTTTAACTCCGGCATTAATTTTGATCATGGATTTATCGCTGTCGGAGATCATGGGGACAGTTCTATTGAGTTTTACCGCTACAGGAATGATGGGGAGTTTGATGTATCATCGCAGAGGCAATATTAACTGGTCGGCAGCACTTTTGCTGGGGTCTTTCAGCGCTCTGGGTAGCATTTTTGGCGCCAGTACAAATTTAGCTCTTGATGAAGAGATTCTGAAGACAATTCTCGGGCTTTTCCTGGCTGCGATAGGAGTTTTCACTCTTCTGCGCCATAAATTTTCTCTGCCCGTAAACGGATTCAACAATATAGAGTCAAAGGTTTTACCCGTTATAATTTTTTCCCTCACAGGGATAATCGTAGGATTTGCCTCCGGTTTACTGGGGGTGGGAGGTCCGGTTTTACTGGTTCCTCTGCTGGTGGCTGCAGGCTGGCCCATTCTTCTGGCGGTGGGAGTAAGTCAGGTGGTTAGTGTCTTTGCTTCTCTTGCGGGAGCTGCCGGATATCTGCAGGCCGGAAACCTGTCTTTTCTGCTTGCTCTCTGGCTGGCGGGAGGGCAGCTGATCGGTGTAGTTTGCGGCTCCATTTCTGCTCATTCACTGCCAGAAAATAAGATTAAAATTCTGCTCGGCACCGCTTTGATATTTCTGGGATTTTATTTTGCCGCTTAAACATCAAAGCTTCCGGGAGGTTTCTAACATGGTGAACGATGGCGTGAAGGGCATCAGCAGCACCATAAATGAAGTGGTATCCGGCCGGCCTTCGACGGTGGCCGAAACTGCGCCTGCCAGAAAGAAGAAAAAGGATAGATCCCGGGATAGAGGAGATCTGATCTACCTATCCGATCTGGCCCAAAACCTGCATACTCTGATAAAATTTCTGGAAGAGAAAGACTGGCCGGAAGAGCAGAATGGTTTTGATTTTATAATGGAAAAATTTATAGAAAATCCCGATCCATATCCTGTACCCGAGTTTGTGGAGATGCTGGTGGAATTGAGCGGCCAAAACCCGGGCTGTTTTAAAGAGCTGCTCTTTCAGGCCCGCATGCTGCAGAAAGATGATTACAATCCCATACTCTGGCTGGGTGTTCTTACCAGGCTATCAAGGTCAGAAGCTGAAAGCTTTATTGAATGCACCGCGGAAATATTCTCGTTTTATGAAGATAAAGATCTGGTCAGAGAGCTTGTGGCTTATATCGAAGAAGTTCGAAAAATATTAAACAAGCACCAGTTCCGGGAGGCAGCCGAGAGATCAGCCTTCATAACTTCTGCCTGTCGGCACATCAACTCCGATAAAAAAGTATAATAACCATTATAAATAGTAAATAGTAAAATCTTATCAGTGCTGCTAATGGACTTTTGGACTATTTATTGATACAATGAATAACAAGTATTTCTAAATATATTTTGAAAACAGTTCTGCCGGGGCTGGAGCCTTATCGTCTGTTCAGTTTTTGAGGCCTTAAAGAAGTTCTTTAGGGGGCTGAAAAATTTGAAATCGGTTTTGATAGTGGATGATGCATCCTTTATGAGGCTGAATTTAAAGAACATACTGGATGAGGATTACGAAGTCCTGGGCGAGGCGGAAAACGGAAAAGAAGCAGTGGAAAAATATCAGGAGCTGGAGCCTGATATCGTAACGATGGATATAACAATGCCGGAGATGGATGGGCTCGAGGCCATAAAAGCTATAAAGGATATTGATCCTGATTCAGATATTGTCGTGGTCAGCGCTATGGGCCAGCAAAAAATGGTCATCGAGGCTATCGAAGCCGGAGCGGAAGACTTTATTGTCAAACCCTTTGAAGATGAAAGGGTGCTGGAAGCCCTGCAAAAGTTAGGTTAAAAACTTATCCGAGGAAGCTTCTACCAGTTTGTTAAGCAAAACAGTACTATTGTATCAGAGCTTTTTCCTCATGGCCCTTTCAATTGCAGATGATATTATGGTAGAATGCAGTATGTCTTATTTAGACAGCTAAAATTTGGAGTAAATCTTTTCACTTTGAGGTGGTTTCTGGATGAATGAATACCTAAATTTTTTACAGACCGGCCTCGATGGCGCCTCAGAAAGACAATCGGCTCTGACCAATAACATAGCCAATGCGGATACTCCTGGCTATAAGCGCGAGGATGTTGACTTCCGTTCTACTTTGCGGGGAAAAATGGAGGGAAATTCTTCCGGCGGCGGCCGAACCGAGCTGAGGAGGACTCATCCCGGACATCTCGCCGGCAGGAGAACGGAAGGAACTGGCGCTGAATTCAAACGTTATAAAGAGACTGATACTTCCTATAGGTACGATGAAAATAATGTCGATATAGAAAGAGAAATGGCCGAATTGTCCAAAAATGAAATCTACTTCAGCACTCTCTCCCAGCAGATCAATGCCAAGTTCAATAATCTGGGTACCGTACTGGAAAGAGGTGGATAAACATGTTTGAAAACATCAATACCAGCGCCTCTGGACTGACTGCTCAGAGAACCAGAATGGACGTCATCTCGGATAACATAGCCAATGTCAACACCACCCGGACTGAAGATGGCGGCCCCTATCGACGCAAAACCCCTGTTTTTCGCAATCGAGCTTCACGAGGGGCGGGCAGATTCTCGCGAATTTTATCTGAAAGAGCCTCGCGTTTTTCACAGAGTGGAGATAGCTCCCGCAGAGGGGTTGAGATAGCCGAGATTGCTGAAGATGACAGTCCCTTTAAAACGGTTTATAACCCGGAACATCCTGATGCTGACGACGACGGTTATGTAGAAAAGCCCAATGTTGAGATCACCATGGAGATGGTTGATATGATCGATGCTTCCCGCGCCTATGAGGCCAATATCAATGCTTTGGAAACCGCGGAAAATACCGCCCAGAGAGCTCTTGATATTGGAGGAGCTTAACAGAGGAGTGATGATATATGATCGGGCCTATCTCTGAAAGACTGGAGCTGCTGTCCGGCGGGGAGATTGAAACCACTGAGACGGAGGGCAGCGAACACCCCATAGACGATTTTGGAGAAATGCTTGCTCAAAACATCGAAGAAGTCAATCAGATGGAGAGCAGCGCTCAGGATCTGAGCGAGCAGTTTGCCCTGGGGGAAATCGACAATATTCACGAGGTAACAGTTGCCACCGAGAAGGCCAGGCTTGCCCTGCAGCTGACCACGGAGATTCAGAACAGAGTTATAGAGGCTCATGACGATATCATGAGAATGCAAATTTAGTGAGGTTAAAGTAATGTTTGCAAGGATCAGAAATTTTTTCAGCCAGCTTCAGGAGCTCTGGGAAAAACTCAATAATAGAGCCAAAATAATTATAGGAGCCTCTGCTTTTATAGTTTTTACCGGCCTGGTTTTTATGATTTTCGTGCTCGGAGATGCCAACTATCAGCCGTTATTCGAACAGCTGGCTCACGAAGATGCCGGCGAGATTGTTGATGAGCTGGAGAATCGAGGGGTCAGTTATAGGCTGGAAGACGGTGGCAGTACGATATTGGTTCCGGCCGATCAGGTTCACGAGATGCGGCTGGCTCTGGCGGGAGAAGGGCTGCCCACTTCCGGTCAGGTCGGTTTTGAAGTTTTTGACGATGTCCAGTTCGGCACGACAGATTTTGAAAGAAGGGTGAATCTTTACCGGGCCATGGGCGGAGAGTTGAGCCGCTCCATCGAAGCCATGGAAGCTATCAGAAGTGCCCGGGTGCAGATCACCGCCCCCGAGGAAAGCTTATTCGTCTCCGAAGAGAGGCCTGCGGAAGCTTCTGTGATGCTGGAGCTGGCGCCGCGCCACCAGCTCGATGAGGGCATGGCCAGAGCCATAGGAAATCTTGTGGCCAGCGGTGTTCCCGACTTAAACCTTGAAAACGTAACCATTGTCGATACCGCGGGCAATCTGGTTGCAGCTGATGAGCTGACAGATGACGATGCTTTCAATGCCCGGGAGATAAGCTCCACCCAGAGGGAGATGGAGAGGGAATACGAGGAGAAGTTAACCTCCAGGTTGAATGGAATGCTGACCCGAATTCTGGGGCCGGATAATTTCACCGTCCAGGTCGAAAGCAGGATGAATTTCGATCGCAGGGAAAGGGAAAGTCATACATATCTGCCTATTATAGATGAAGAGGGGCTTCCGCGCAGCAGAGAAGAACTGAGAGAGATTTATTACGGTGGAGAAGTTCCCGAAGAAGGAGCCCCGGGCACAGCCACCAACATACCCGGTTATCTAACCGTAGAGGAAATGGAAGAAGAGGGGTATTACGAAAGAACTGAAGAAACCATAAATTATGAGATGGATGAGATCGTGGAGCGCGAGGAGTTTGCTCCCGGACGGCTGGAACACCTTTCCGTTTCTGTGATGGTCGATGATGAGATGACCGAGGATGATCTGCTAATTCTTGAGGATTCAATTCAGGCTGCGGTCGGATTTGATCCCGAAAGGGATGACACCATAAATGTTTCCAGCCTGGAATTCGATCGAACCATCGAAGAGGAGATAGAAGCTGCCCGGGCCGAAGAGGAGGCCCGGCGCCGCAGACAGCAGATAATATACAGTGTTCTCATAGTTGCCATCCTTCTGATAACTCTGACAGCAGCTTTAATTCTGCGCAGACGAATGAAAACTTCGGAAGAAATGGCAGTTCCGCAGGGCGCTACCGTCGATGAGATGGTCGAAGATGAAGAGGAAGAAGAGGTGGAGCTGCCCGAAGAAGAGCTTTCCGAAGAAGAGAAAAAAGCCAGAAAGATGCGCGAGGAGCTTCATGATATGGCCGAAGATCAACCAGAAGAGATGGCTGAACTCATCAAAAGCTGGATCATGGAAGAGTAAGAGGTGATATTTAATGCCCACAGAAATAGATGGGCGTAAAAAAGCGGCCATTTTGCTCGTAACCCTGGGGTCTGATGTTTCCGCACAGATTTTTGAGCATTTAAGCGAAGAAGAGATAGAGGAATTGACCCTGGAGATAGCCAATCTTCAGGAAGTAGAACAGGAGACCAAACAGGGGGTTGTCGAGGAGTTTTATCAGATGGCCCGGGCCCAGGACTTTCTTGACAGGGGGGGAATACAGTATGCCCGCGATGTCCTGGAAAAAGCAGTAGGGGAGGAGAGAGCCAAGGACATACTCGGGCGATTGACAGCTTCGCTCAAAGTTCGCCCTTTTGATTCTATCCGCAAAACCGATCCCTCTCAGCTGATAAATTTTATTCAGGATGAACATCCGCAGACCATAGCGCTGGTACTCGCCTATCTCAATCCCGATCAGGCTTCCGAAATTTTGAGCTCGCTCCCTCAGGAGATTCAGACCGAGGTCTCCAAACGGCTGGCCACTATGGATAGAACATCTCCCGAGATTATCAAGGACGTGGAGCAGGTTCTCGAGCAAAAAATTTCTTCCGTCGTCACCGAGGAATATGCCCGGGCCGGCGGTATAGAATCGATAGTTGATATATTAAACAGCGTCGATAGAGGAACTGAGAAAAACATTCTCGATGAAATGGAACAGGAAGATCCGGAGCTGGCCGAGGAAATCAGACAGAGAATGTTCGTATTCGAAGACCTGACGCTGCTCGACGATCAGGCCATACAGCTTACCCTGCGGCAGGTTGAAACAGATGATCTGGCCCTGGCTTTAAAGACAGCCAGCGAAGAAGTTGAGGAAAAAATTCTCAGCAACATGTCGGAACGAGCTGCCGAAATGCTGGAGGAAGATATGGAATATATGGGCCCGGTCAGAATTCGAGAGGTGGAAGAAGCCCAGCAGCGCATAGTAAATGTCATCAGAGAACTCGAAGAAAGCGGCGAGATAGTTATAGCCCGCGGCGGGGAGGAAGAAATAGTTGTCTGACTCCAGAGGTCCCAATTCCAGTTCCAATTTAATAAAGTCTTCCAGCATAACCGGGGAGTATCAGTTGAGCGAGAAAAAGGCCCGCGAAAGATATGAAGAAGAAAAGAACAATAAAAGCGGTGAGAATCAGCAGCAGGGTAAAAAAAACGAAAGAAGTGAAGAAGCTGAAAAAGCGCTTGAGCAGGCCAAAAGCGAGGCTGATGATATTTTAGAAAAAGCCCGCCGGAAAGCCGATGAGATTATCGCCTCTGCTGAAAACAAAGCTGAAAAAATAAAAGAACAGGCAGAGGAAGAAGGCTATAAAGAGGGTTATGATAAAGGATTTGCAGAGGGCAGGAAAGAAGCCCGTGAGAAGCTGAGAGAGGAACATCAAAAATCTCTGCAGACGGTAACAGAGGCCGCTGCCAGAACGGATGAAAAGCTCGAAAAGGAAGTACAGGACACTTCGGAGCGGATGGTCGACTTTGCTGTTGATATAGCTGAAAAGATAGTTCAGACTGAAATTCATTTCAATCCTGAAGTTATAGTTCCTATTGTTGAGGAATGTCTGGAGGAAATCAGTTTAAATAACAATGAGATTACCATTCGGGTAGCTCCCGAAGTTGAGGAATACCTGCTGGATCTGGATTACGAAGGCCGCCGGGATACCGAGATCAAAATTGTAGCTGATTCCGGTCTAAAACCGGGAGATTGTCTGGTGGAGACCGACTTCGGCGGTCAGGATGCCACCATCGAAAGCAAGCTCGAACTTTTGCGAGACCAGCTCACCGATGAAGTCAAAAATTCCGGGGAGCAGTGATCAAAAATGAGCATAGTCGATTATGACAGGCTTAAAAGCACCCTGGAAATTTCCGATACAAGGAGAAATTTCGGGCATATAACCCGCGTTGTCGGGCTGATTATCGAGTCTCGCGGTCCTGAGGTCAGCATCGGTGAGATCTGTCTGATCAAAAATCACGAACGCACCGTCAGGGCAGAAGTGGTAGGCTTCGATGATAACAGAGTACTGCTTATGCCCATAGGCGATATTAAAGGGGTGAATCCGGGAGCCAGAGTGGTGGCGACCGGCGAAAAGTTTGCAGTGAAAGTTGGAGAAGGAATTCTTGGCTGCGTTCTGAACGGACTGGGCCGGCCCGAGATGGGCGAGATCGATGCCCGGAGTGAGATGAGCGAAGTTCCTGCCACTCAGAATCCGCCCGATCCGCTCAAAAGGCAGAGAATTACCGAGCCTTTGAGCCTGGGAATCCGCAGCATAGATGGGCTTTTAACCTGCGGCCGGGGTCAGAGAATCGGAATTTTTGCCGGCAGCGGTGTCGGAAAGAGTACTCTGCTGGGGATGGCCGCCCGCAACACCGAGGCCGATGTCAATGTTATAGGTCTTATCGGCGAGCGGGGGAGAGAGGTAAGAGATTTTATCGAGAAGGATCTGGGCGAGGAGGGGCTGGAAAAATCGATCATAGTTGTTGCTACTTCTGATGAACCCGCCCTGGTCCGTTTCAAAGCTTCTCAGGTAACCACCGCAATCGCTGAATATTTTCGCGATCAGGGTGAAGATGTGCTGCTGATGATGGATTCTTTGACCCGGGTTGCCCGGGCTTTGAGGGAGATAGGACTGGCCGTGGGAGAACCTCCCACAACAAGGGGATATCCTCCCTCTGTTTTCAACAGATTACCCCGGCTTCTGGAAAGAACGGGGGCGGGCGAGAAGGGCACCATCACAGCTCTTTACACCGTGCTGGTTGAGGGCGATGATTTTAACGAGCCCATATCTGATACCGTCAGGGCTATTCTGGACGGTCATATAGATCTCTCCCGGGACCTGGCCTCCCGCAATCATTATCCGGCAGTAGATGTGCTTTCAAGCGTCAGCAGGGTTATGAAAGACATAGTTCCCGAAGAGCATGAAGAGTCGGCCGGCGAATTCAAAAAGCTTCTGGCTGATTATAGAGAGTCGGAGGATCTGATCAATATAGGTGCCTATGAAAAAGGCAGCAATCCCGATGTGGATAGAGCTATAGAGAGAATTGAGGATATCAATGATTTTCTTCAGCAGGATATAGAAGAGGATGCCAGCTACGAAGGGACTATATCTCAGCTGAAAAATATTGTCGAATAGCCGGGAGGTTGATTCTGCTTGAAGGAATTCGATTTTGAGCTCGAGAAGGTACTAAAGGTGAGAAGTATAAGAGAGGATCTGGCCCAGGCCAGTTTTTATAAGGCCCGACAGCAGGCCCGGCAGCTGGAGGACGAAGTCGATAATCTGGCCGGTGTTCAGGAGAGAGTTTACAATCATATCAGAGAAAAATCCAATCCTGATCCGGAGGCAGCTTTACAGGCCCGCCGGTATTTGAAGCATAACCGCAGGGAGATCAATGAACTTCAGAGAAATCTTTCCCGACAGAGAGATATAGTCGATGAACGGCGGGAGGAGCTCAGGAAAAAATCGCAAAAAAAGCAGGCTATGGAGAGGTTAAAGGAGAATAAGTCTAAAATATATTATAAAGAGCTGCAGAAAGATCAGCAGAAAATTATAGATGATCTGGCCCAGCACTATACCGGTGGACCGGACGAGGAAGAAGCTGGTTTTAAGCTGTAAGGAGGAAAGTGGATGCTGCGCAAATTAATTCTGGTAGCTATCATATTATCTATTCTGGCAACGATTTCTTTGGTGGCCCTCAATTATTTTGGCATAATTTCGGTTAGATCATATGCAGAGGATATAGTGACCGGCCTGCCCGTTCTGGAAGATCATGTCCGCACGGGAGAGCAGTATTTTGAGCTTCAGGATGAGTACGAGGCGCTCAGAGAAGAGCACGAAGAATTACAGCAGGAACATCAAAATCTACAGACTGATTATGACGAGCTCGAAGCTGAACTGGAAACGGTCCGCAGCGAAAAACAGGAGCTGGAAGCGCTCTATCAGGAGATGCAGGAAGAGGAGATGACCAGAGAGGAGAGAATGGAACAGCTGGTCAACATCTACTCCAACATGGCGGCGGCTCAGGCGGCGGAGATATTTGAAACCATGAATCAGGAGCTGGCCGTGGCCATTCTGGCCAACATGGATGATCGTGATGCAGCCGAGCTGCTGGAGAATCTGCCGGCCGATCAGGCGGCGGAGCTTTCAGCAGAATTACAATAGATCTGTACTGGAAATATCAAAAGTAGGCTGGAAATAAAAAGGAAAGGGGGTGAATAAATGAGTTCGGGAGCTGTTAATATTCTCCAGGGAATGCTGAATGCTTCTCCAGATTCGAAGTCCAGCGATCTGACCTCCGGCCCAGACAGCGAACCTCTTTCGGAGATGCCTGATGACTTCGGTGAAATCCTGAGCAGGATTCAGGAGAAAGACTCCGGGGATGATCGGGTGCTCAACATTTTGGAGGGCGGCGGAGAGCTGAATTTGGAAGCTCTCATGGACGATCTTGCCGTTCTGCTCGATGAGGAGGAGATCACTTCCAGGCCGGGAGATTCCGCAGGGTTGCTGGCTCTGATCGACAGGCTGGTACAGACCGGGGCCGTTGATATCGAAATTTCCGACGGTGAGCTGATTTTTTCCTCGGAGAGTCTTTCCGACGAGCTGGTAGGGATGCTCAACGATAGTGAAATCGATCTGGAGCGTCTGCTGGAGATGATGGATGCGAGCGAAGGAAGTTTTTCTGCCCTGCACGATGAACTCATGATGGCGGCAAACTACGATGCCGGTGAGATCGAGGCTCTGCTGGAAGAAACTCTTTTCCGCTTCGAGGAGCGCTGGCAGAATCCGGATCAGATTCGGGCTCAGATCAAAAGTGCTTTGAGATCGGCAGCTCTGCAGGGAATTGATACATCGGAGCTTGTGGAAATGCTCGGCGAGCGCGAGCCGGGCGAGGCAGAAAATCTGCTCTTTAGAATGATGCTCGTGGATTCCGATGCCGAAGAGCTTTCGGAGCTGGCCGACAGCGACAAAAATGCCATAATGCATGCTCTGCTGAACTCCGATTCGACAGAAGAGTCATTTTCCCAGCTCAGGGTCGATCAGGATCTGGCCCCGCTGCTCGAGAAGACAGCCGATCATTATGACCTGAGCCAGGATCAGGTCGAGGAGTTAATTGAGAGAGTTGAGCAGAAGTATAATGAGGGCGAGAACCGCTCGCAGCTGCTGTCCGAGATGATAGCCCGGCTGGACAGCGAGGCGGCTGATTTAAACACCGAAGCCAATCCCGCTCGACATGCGGTGGAGCTCTGGAACGATGTTTTGTCAGAAGTCCTCAGCAGAGAACTGGACCGCCCTTCAGAAGATGTCGATTTAATCGAGTTTCTGAAAGGTCTGGAGGATTCCGAATCCGGAAGAGCAGAAGTTGACACCGAGCTGCTGCGGGATCTGCTTTTCGGCGAAGATGATTCACAGACTTCCTCGAACTGGCAGGAGCTGACCGCTGAGCTTTTTAACACTGGCTCACAGGAGGCTGAAAGGCCTGATGTGAACCTTGATCTGGACCTTGACCCTGAGAGTCTAAATACTCTGGATATGCCCGGGTCAGGAAATGAACAGCAGCTCAACGCAGCCGGAGAGTATAACCTGGATTTAACCCAGCTGATGCTGGGCGGCGAAGCCGAATCAGCTGCCGCCGGCGCTGAAACCGATTGGTCGGGCTGGCAGCAGAGCGCTGTTGATCAGATCGTCGAATCCTTCACGCTGCTGCAGGGCCAGGAGCGCGACACCATGGTTTTGGAGCTCGAACCCGAATTCCTGGGCAAAATAGGCATGGAAATTTCGGTGGAGAGCGGTGAAGTTCTGGCTCATCTGGTCGTCGAGGACAGCGCCGTCCGCAGCGAACTGGAGAACAACCTGGGAGTTTTGCACCGCAATCTCGTTCGCGAGGGATTTGAGGTCGATCAGATAACTCTGGAAGCCAGCGATGAGGAAACTCCGCTGCACTGGCAGGGAGAAGGTGGCCGACAGAGGGAAGATGATTCCGGCGATTCCGGAAGGGAAAGCTCCTTTCAGGAAGAATTTCCCTCGGAATGGTCCGGCAGAATATCTCGAATGGATGATTTTGACACCGGTGAAATCGACGAAGAACTCAGAGGGTGGCTGAGATGGAAGCAGTATCAGTACACCTGGCTTTAAGCTGTCGAATTTGTCTTGAGGAGGTGAGTTAAGCTATGATGGAAGGAACCGTGCCGACGCCGGCCGGTCACGAAACCGCTCTGGCGGACGAGGATATGGAGGCGCCGGATGAGATAGACCGGGTTGAAGGTGATGATCTGGGACGCGATGCTTTTCTGGAGCTGCTTGTTACCCAGCTGGGCAATCAGGATCCTCTCGAACCGATGGACAATGAGGATTTTATCACCCAGATGGCCCAGTTCAGCGAACTCGAACAGATGGAGAACCTCAACAGCTCGATGCGAGATTTTATCGAACGCCAGGAGCTAACAGAGGGCTCGGCTTTAATCGGCAGAGAGGTTGAAACAATACATCCTGAATCGGGTGAAAAAGTGCAGGGAATGGTCAACAGGATAAGCCGCGAGGATGGTGAGATGTACCTGCAGCTGGAAGGTTATGAAGAGGAGTTTTCGATGTCGGGAGTTAGCGCAGTTCAGGCGGTCCAGGAGTAAACCGCTTACCGGGAGGTAAATTCAATGGATGATAGAATGATGGTAAACCAGCCAATTCAACGACCGGGATCAACCCAGCCGACCCGCAGGGATCAGGCCGGTCGGGCAGCTGAGGAAAGACAGGCCGATTTTGGCGAAATTCTCGAAAAGAGGCTGGAAGAGAAGGATGATATCGAGTTCTCCCGGCATGCCCGCGAGAGGCTGGAATCGCGCGGTATAAATGTAACCCCCCGCACGCTCAACCGACTGCAGGAAGGACTGGAAAAGGCCGAAGATAAGGGAGCGCAGGAATCACTGATCATGGTCGATGATACCGCCTATATAGTCAGCGTCGAGAACAGGACAGTTATCACGGCCGTCGATGAGGCCAATGTCAGGGAGAATGTCTTTACCGATATCGACAGCGCGGTTTTAATGTAAAAAAACTACATGTCGGTTCAGGGCTGGACCTCCAGTGAGGAGGCCCGGGAAGTCTGCCGACTGCAGGCTTCCGCCGACAATCACAGGAGGTTTGTATATTCTATGATGCGATCTATGTTCTCCGGTGTGTCCGGACTCAGAACACATCAGGAGAGAATGGATGTTATTGGAGATAATATAGCCAACGTAAATACGATCGGATTTAAAGGCAGTACGGTAAATTTTGCCGAGATGATGAGCCAGACGCTCGAGCCATCTCAGGCGCCTACCGATGACAGGGGCGGAACAAATCCCCAGCAGATCGGTCTGGGTGTCGATGTAGCCAGTATAGATACCGATGTGACTCAGGGCAGTCTGGAATCGACAGGGGTCTCCACTGACCTGGCTGTAGATGGAGATGGTCATTTTATTGTCAATGATGGAGCTCAGAGTTTTTACACCAGAGCCGGAAATTTTGACGTGGACGAAAATGGAGATCTGGTCAGCTCTACCAATGGTTTTACAGTCCAGGGCTGGGAAGCTGATAATAACGGAGATATTCCCGAAAGGACCGAACCCAATATGGGCGATCTTGCCATTCCGCTGGACGATGAGATGGAGGGCGATGCAACTACTGAAGCCAGTTTTTCCGGCAACCTCGATGCCCGAGCCAGCGAGGCTGATGATACCGGAGAGATCAGCCGCACGGTGACCATGGATGTCTTTGACTCACAGGGTGACAGCCATCCCGTTGAGTTTGATTTTGCCAGGACATATACCAACGATGAAATTACCTTTGAAGGTGAATTAGGCAGTGACTTAGATCTTAATGAACCTCAAGAGGTAGAAATAGAGGCAGTTAACGCCCGGGGTGAATCACATAATGAGGAAATTGAATTCGAGCGGCTGCACTCCTATTTTGGTGAGTTTACAGTA
>CAYTDP010000002.1:30706-88096 GCA_964436625.1 uncultured Halanaerobiaceae bacterium
GTAGATGATGAAGATGTGGATGTGCGGCTGGATCAGGTCAGTGAGGAGATAAAAAGTTTTGAGATAGTTAATAATGAGCCTGTTGAAAATGAATATGAAGATATTTATGATGTTGACAATAATGGTGACATAATAGCTGTTGCGTACAATGAAGAGGATACTGATGATAAAGAGCTAAAAGTTTATTTAGAAGAAGATACTGATGTTGAAGCTTCTGATATAAATTCTGCACTGAATGATGCACTAGATCCTGATGATGAGTTTGCTGTAAACCGAAATGAAAATGCAGAATACGAAGAGGTCCTTGTTACTGACGATGATGAATTTTCCGCTGATGCTTCAGATTGGGCTGTTGAGGATGTTAGTGGTGAAACAGAAAGCTTCTGGTCCGCTCAAATAAACAATGATATTCAGTTTTATGACGGCGGCGATGACCGAGATCTTCCTGAAAGAATATATTTAAGAGAGAACGAAGATGGAGTTGATGAACTGTTTGATGGTTATGAGTTGACAGGGGAAACTTTTGACATAGATAATTATGAAATTGAAGATCTTCATGTTCACTGGGATGACATAGATCACGAAGAGCTGGAAATACCGACAGATAACTTTGCCGATCTGGAGTTTACCGGTGAAGAGTTCGATGTAAGTTCTGACACTGACTCAAATATTCAGGACAATGTCTGGGAGATCAGGGATATAGAACCTGAATATAATGATATAGAGCTCGATGAGACTGGAATTGGGGATGATAATCTCTATACTCATTTTAATAAGGATGGAGGTTTCAGAGGGTTGACCTTTGATCATCCTCAAAATTATGATAAGACTGAATATGATGAAGATGATTATACTGAAATAGCTGATTTTGAATGGTCTCAGGATAACGTCGATCCAGGGGCCGATGATCTGAATGTAGAAATTGACTTTACCGGTCTAACTCAGGCGGCCGCCGATTATAACGTGGAGGGATCAGCTGAGGACGGTTATGAATACGGTTTTTTCGATTCATTCGAAATCGACGGCACCGGTATCATTACCGGTTCATATACAAACGGTCTTACCCGCGATCTCGGGCAGGTAGCTCTGGCCAACTTCAACAATCCGGCCGGTCTCAACAAAGAGGGCGATAATTTGATGAGCACATCGCAAAACTCAGGAGATGCTCAGATTGGCCATGCGGGCGCTGCCGGTTTTGGCGACATCGCCCCCGGCACGCTGGAGATGTCCAACGTCGATCTGGCCGAGGAGTTCACCGACATGATCAGAACTCAGCGCGGCTTCCAGGGCAACTCCTCGACGATAGATACCAGCGATGAGATGCTGCAGGAGCTGGTAAATCTGGCCAGATAGTATTTTTATCGGGCCGGATATATGTTATGCTGTTAATGTAGAGGGCTTTAGATTAATTAGGTTAAGAAAACTCAACAAAAAGGTCGGGAGGGCGCTCAGCTTTCCGATTGCGGGAGCGGATTTTGCTCTCCCGGCCCATCATTAAGGGGTTGTTCAGGTATGATCAGGGTCACAAAAATGGGGGGCGAATCGATAGTGCTCAATGCCAATCTCATCGAAAATATCAAGTCCACCCCTGACACCGTGATCACCCTGACCACCGAAAAGAAGATAATTGTGGAAGAAGAAACCGGGGAAATCATTGAAAGAGTTATCGAATATCAGAGGAAAATTCATAACTCCCACCCCCGCAGACTCAGTGAGGAGTGAATTTTGTGGATATAATCACCATAATAGGAGTAATATCCGGATTATCCTTGATAAGCGGCGCCATAATTCTCGGCGGACAGGCTTTTATGTTCGTCAGCCTGGAATCCGTCATGATCGTCGGCGGAGGCACCCTGGCTGCCACCATGATCAATTACTCCTATGATAAGCTGGCCAAGCTACCTGATCTGATACGGATCGCCTTCAGCAAAAATGACAGGGATTCCGAACAGGTTATTCAGCTGCTGGTATCGCTGGCTGAGAAGGCCAGGCGCGAGGGCCTTCTGGCGCTGGAACAGGA
Organism: uncultured Halanaerobiaceae bacterium; assembly: GCA_964436625.1. GTDB lineage: Bacteria > Bacillota > Halanaerobiia > Halanaerobiales > Halarsenatibacteraceae > Halarsenatibacter. The sequence continues at coordinate 32,727 of CAYTDP010000002.1, forward strand.
TGCCATGGAGGCAGACGATGAATTCCTGCAGAAGGGTATTCAGCTCGTTGTCGATGGCACCGATCCCGAGCTGGTGCGCAGCATCCTCGAGACCAAATTGACCTTCATCGAGGAAAGGCACAGCGAAGGTCGGGGAATACTGCGCAAGATGGGGACGCTCTCACCTGCTTTCGGTATGATCGGTACCCTTATCGGGCTGATTCAGATGCTGGCCGATCTCGATGATCCCACCGAACTCGGCCAGGGCATGGCTGTTGCTCTGCTCACCACATTTTACGGGGCTTTGATAGCCAACCTGATCTTTATCCCTATGGCCGGCAAGCTGGAAACTACCAGCCAGGATGAAATACTGCTCAAAGAGGTTATGATCGAGGGCATTCTTTCCATCCAGGCCGGCGAAAACCCCAGAATTGTGGAGGAAAAACTTCGTGCCTTTCTGGCTGAATCAGAAGGAGAGGAGGAAGAAGAAGCGCAGCCGGCAGCGGGCACCGAGGAGGTGGCCATGGAATAAATGGCTGGGAAAGGCCCCACCAACGATGACGACGGCGGAGGTGGCTCTCCTGAATGGATGACCACCTTTGGCGACATGATGACCCTTCTTCTCACTTTTTTCGTGCTGCTTTATTCCATGTCCTCGATAGATGAGGAACAGTTTGAAATCGCCCTCGATTCTATCAGAGAAGGTTTGGGCGTTTTTACCGGCGGCAGAACTATCGCCACGCAGCGCCTGCTCGATGGCGGCGCTATCGGCGAAGGTTTTACTCCCATGAATATCAGGCTGATGGAGACGCTTATGGGCCAGATCGAGCAATATGTTCGAGAGGAGCAGGTGGACGATGCAGTCTCCATGGAGATGACAGAGCGGGGGCTGGAGGTAAGATTTGCTGGAGATATTCTTTTTGATCTCGGGGAAGCTGAGATTCGTCCTGAAGGTGAAGAAGTTTTAAGAGAGGTCGGCGAGATGATCGAGGAAGTGCCCAATGATGTAGTGGTGGAAGGTCATACCGATAACCTTCCCATCAGAACTGACAGGTTCCCCTCCAACTGGGAACTTTCCACCGCCCGGGCTACCACCGTCACCCGCTTTTTTATAGAGGAGATGAACCTTGATTCTGAGAGGTTCTCGGCAGCAGGCTATTCCGAATATAGACCCCTGGTGCCGAACGATTCTCCCGAAAACAGGGCCCAAAATCGCCGCGTGGAGGTTATTTTTCTCAACCCTGATTTTGTGCGGGAATCACCGGTTTATGAGCCCGCAGAGGAACAGCCTGGCCCGGAAGCTGAAGAGATCGGTGATGACATGGAAACTCCTCCCGGTCCCGAGGTTGAGGACGAATCTCCTGCCCCGGATTTTGAAGACGTGCCGGAGGCTGAAGGTTTTTGATTTTCAATATTTAAGGAGTGAGATTTAGATGGCAGAGCAGAGCAAAATCAAGCGCGCGGGAATGATCCTCGGAATAATATTTTTAGTTGTATTTATAGCAGGAGCAACCAGTTTCGGCGTTCTCTGGTATCTATCCCAGCAGGATGCCGAAGAAGCCGAAGAAGTCGAACTGGGCCCCACCTATGATCTCGGTGAATATACCGTCAATCTGACCGGTGAGAGCGCATTTCAAATTCTACAGACCAAAATAGTGGTCGAAGTAAGCGATGAAGAGGTGATAGAGGAGTTCGAGGAGAGATCGCCGCAGGTCCAGGATACGCTCATCAGTGTGCTGCGGAATGCGGGAGATCAGGAGCTGCGGGAGCCCGGCATGCCGGGTCTTAAAGAGGACATCAAATCTGCGCTCAATGAGATAAGCCGCAATGGCGAAGTGAGGAATGTCTGGTTTACTGATTTTGTAGTCCAGTGAGGGGGGATTTTACGTGGCTGATGCTGACGTGCTGGATCAGGAAGAAATAGACTCACTGCTTTCAGCTCTCGACTCCGGCGATGTCGATGTCGATGAGATGAAAGAAGAGCAGGAAGAAGAGGTAAAGGAGTATGATTTCAGGCGTCCTGATAAGCTTTCAAAGGAGCAGATGCGGACGCTGCAGATGATCCATGAAAACATGATGAGGCTTCTGACCACGACTCTTTCCACCAAGCTGCGAACAGTGGTCGATTTCGAGGTTGCCTCGATCGAGCAGCTATCCTATGAGGAGTTTACCCGCTCGCTGCCGGAGCCGACAATTATCGGTATTTCAGAGCTGGATCCCCTCTCCGGACAGTTTCTGCTGGAAATAAATCCTGATATAGGATTTGCGATCATAGATAGATTATTTGGCGGATTCGGCCGTCCAATTGAAAAAGGGCGCAGTTTTACCGATATTGAAGAGACGGTGCTCAAAAAAGTCCTCAACTGGTTTTTGAGCACAATGCCCGAGGCCTGGGAAAACATTTTGGATCTAAATCCCCGACTGCGGGAACTGGAATCAAATCCGCAGTTCACGCAGATAGTACCCAGCAATGATATGACGATTATAATCACTTTTTCTGCCCGGATCGGCGAGAGCGAAGGGCTTATCAATATATGCCTTCCCTATATTATGCTCGAGCCGATTGTACCTCAGCTCAGCGCTCAGCAGTGGTTTGCCAGCAGCAGAGAGGAGCAGACGGCGAAGCATCTCGAGAAGCTCAAAAAAAGAGTGAGAAAAGCCCCGCTTGAACTTCAGGTTGAGCTGGGCAGCACCGAGCTTACGGTCTCTGACCTGCTCTATCTCGAAAAAGGAGATGTTGTCAGGATGGACAAACTAACCGACGAGATGGCTGATGTCAGAATCGGCAGCAATATAAAGTATCGCGGTATTATCGGCACCAGACACAAACATAAAGCTCTCAAGATTATGGAAGTTGTGGAGCAGGAGGAGGGAGATGTGGATGATGAGTGATGAAGGCGGTGGAGATTCGCTCTCTCAGGATGAAATTGACGCTCTCCTGGATGACTCCGATGATGATTCTGAAGGTGAAAATGGAGACGAGGGCGGTGAATTTTTGACCGATCAGGAAAAGGATGTTATGGGCGAGATAGGCAACATAGCCATGGGATCTGCCGCTACAGCGCTTTATACGCTCATGGATAAGAAGGTGGAGATCACCTCGCCCCAGGTCGAGGTCAGAGAATTCTCTGATATAAGAAAAGAGTATGATAGGCCGATTGTTCTGGTCAATGTTGAGTATACGGAGGGACTGGAAGGTTATAATCTGCTGGTTATCAAGCATGATGATGCGGCTATCATAGCCGATCTCATGATGGGCGGAGATGGAACAGATGCTGACGATGAGCTCGGTGAGCTGCATATAAGCGCTGTGGGAGAGGCGATGAACCAGATGATGGGTTCAGCTTCAACCTCCCTTTCCAAGATTCTGGATAAAAAGGTAAATATCACGCCCCCCGAAGCCCAGTATCTCGACCTCGATGATGTTATTGAACAGGAAAGATTCTTTGATGCGGACGAAGAACTGGTGGTAACTTCATTTCAGCTGAAGATTGGCGATCTCGTTGACAGCGAATTTCAACAGCTGGCGCCGGTGAACTTTGTTCACGGCCTGGTAGAAGAGCTCGTTGGAGACGATATGGGTCTTACAGCTAAATCTGCAGACAAGAGTGAAAAGGCTGCTGCAGCAGCGATGGAAAAAATACAGGAGACTCAAAAAGAGAAGGATCTGCCAGGAGCGCAGCCGGAAGAACCCGAAAAAGAAACGGCGGAAGAACCCGCCGCCCGGCAGGATAAGACAGCTGCTGCTGCCTCTGCGGCAGGTGCTGCTGCCGGTCAGGCTGGAGATGCTAGAAGCGGCAGAGTTTCGGGGGAAAGAGAGGTTCAAAAAGAGGTGCAAAAAGCGGAATTTCCCGACTTTGAGGAAGGTCAGGGCAGACCGCTCCCCCAGAACATGGAGCTTATAAAAGACGTACCGCTCCAGGTTACCGTCAGGCTGGGCAAATCCAGAATGACAATAGAGGAGATACTGGATCTGGGTGAGGGTTCGATTATCGAGCTTGATAAACTGGCCGGGGAGACGGTTGATCTGCTGGTCAACGGCAAATTAATTGCCAAGGGCGAAGTTGTGGTGATAGACGAAAATTTCGGTTTCAGAGTTAAAGATATAGTCAGTCCGCAGGAGAGATTGAATAATATTTAATTTAGGATGCAGTTAAAGGAGAAATAAAATGAATTACGGTTTCGAGCTGGTCAGGGTTTTCTTTTACCTTCTGCTGGTTTTGGGAATTATATTTTTCGGCCAGAAATACTTTCGCAGATTCATGCGCCGTCAGCAGCAGGGGGAGCACATGCAGATAATTGAGCAGCTTTATCTTTCTCCTAAAAAAAATTTAACTCTGGTTAGAACCAGGGATGAGGTTCTGCTGATTGTCATCTATGAGGAAGGGGTAAAAAAATTAAATTCCTGGCCCCGGGAAGATTTTGAGCTGGAAAAGGCTGCGGGCTCGATGACCGATGCCGAAGCACAAAAAAGTTTTAGTGAGCGCATTAAGGAACGGCTGAACTTTTACGGCCGTGGTGAAGATGAATAAAATAGCTATAATCACTTTTTTGGTGATCGCAGCTCTGGTTCTATCAGCACCGGCGCTGCAGGCTCAGGAGTTTGAGATACCGGATGTCAATCTGGAGATAAGCCCCGGAGGAGAAGAAGGGGACGATCTTGTTTTAACACTCCAGATCCTGCTGCTGCTCACTTTTCTTTCGCTGGCTCCGGCCATACTGATAATGGTAACTTCCTTTACCAGAATCATCATCGTTCTTTCCATGATCAGAAACGCCCTGGCCACCAGGACGATGCCGCCCAATCAGGTGTTGATCGGTCTGGCTTTGTTTTTAACCGTTTTCATCATGGCGCCCGTATGGCAGGGGGTCATGGAGGAGGCGGTCACTCCCTACCTCGAGGATGAAATAGGTACGGAGGAGATGATCGAAGAAGGGCTGGTTCCGGTCAGAGCTTTCATGTTCGAACAGGTCAGGGAACAGGACTTGAGTTTATTTTACGAGATGACCGAAATGGACAGGCCGGAAAGCCAGGCAGATGTGCCGACCTATCTTCTGATACCGGCATTTGTTATGAGCGAGCTGAAAACTGCTTTTATAATCGGTTTCATCATATACATACCCTTTGTTATGATCGATATGGTAGTGGCCAGCATTCTCATGTCGATGGGGATGCTCATGCTGCCCCCGGTTATGATCTCGCTGCCCTTTAAAATAATGCTTTTCGTGCTGGTGGACGGCTGGTATCTGGTGATAGAATCGCTGATCAGAACCTTTTAGCGGGAGGAATAGATTATGGAGCCGGGACAGGTCGTAGATTTAACTCAAAATGCCCTCTATATAGTGCTGATCATTATCGCTCCGGTTCTGGGAGCGGGCCTGTTGACCGGCCTTATAGTGGCGATCCTGCAGGCGACCACTCAGATTCAGGAACAGACACTGGCCTTTGTGCCCAAAATTTTCGCTGTTTTGATAGCTCTGGGACTCTTCGGTCCCTGGATTCTTTCCACCATGATAGATTTTGTCGAGGAATTATTCGAGAATATACCGGTGTATCTGGGGATGCTTTAAAATATGACCGATCTGACCGAGGTGCTGACAGGTTTTACCTATCTTTTCATTCTGGTGATGCTCCGGTTTGCCGGCCTGTTTTTGATCACGCCGGTTCTGTCCAGCGCCGCCTATCCTCGAAGAATGAAGGTGGCAGCCGCTTTCCTGCTGACCACGGCCACAGCGCCGGTGATATCCGCCCGGTATGATATCGAAGTTCCTGTAAATCTTCTGATAATGCTCGGCGATATACTCAGAGAGCTGGGCATTGGCTTATTTATAGGTTTTATGGTCCAGCTCGTATTCACCGCCTTTCAGCTTGCCGGTCAGTTCATAGATTTGAAGCTAGGTTTTATGATTGTAAATGTTTTCGACCCGGTCACAGAGGTGACTGTGCCGCTTTCCGGACAGCTGAAAAATGCTGTCGCCTCGTTGCTTTTTCTGGCTATCAACGGCCATCTGATCCTGATCGAAGCTCTGTATTCGACCTTTGAGACCATCCCTCCCGGCCGGCTGATCATAGAAGAGCGGGCCTGGGAAATATTTTTCCGGCAGGCCGGAGATATGTTCATCATAGCGTTTATGATCGCCCTGCCTATTATAGGAACTGTATTTATCGCGGATGTGATTTTTGGATTTCTTGCCCGTTCGATCCCCCAGATCAATATATTTATCGTCGGTTTGCCGGCGAAGATATTTATCGGCTTTCTGATGTTTTTTCTGGCTTCGAATTTGATCTTTGCCTACTATCTAGACGTTTTTGACGAGGTCTTCCGCAATATCAGCGGTCTGCTGGAATATTTCCACTGAAAATATATCGCTCAAATCCGAAAAATTCGAGTCTGCCGCAGGCAGATTTGTGGGGTGAGGATAAATGCCTGAAGAACCACCCGGAGAAAAGACTGAAGATCCCACGCCGAAACGGAAAGAGGAAGCCAGAGAGGAAGGCCAGGTGGCCAAAAGTCAGGAGTTCAATCAGGCTTTTACTCTGCTCGGTAGTTTTCTGGTTTTATACGTCCTGATGGAAAACATCATACATTCTCTCGAATACAGATTGAATGAAGCCTTTACCATGCATGAGGCACCGGTGATGAGCCCATCCGATGGATACAATATAGTTATGGATTACATGATTTTCGTGGCCGATCTCGTCGCTCCTATCATGATCGCTTCAGCGGTAGTCGGTGGTTTGGCCGGTTTTATCCAGGTGGGTCCCCTATTTAATTTCGGGATTATCCAGCCCGAGATTTCCAAGCTCGACCCCATCAAAGGTCTGAAAAATATTTTTTCTCTGCAGACTCTGGTAGAACTGGCCAAGTCACTGGCAAAGGCTGCCGGCATCGCCTATATAACTTACAGCCAGATCAGTCAGCGCTGGCCGCAGCTGGTAAGATTGACCCATCAGGGGCTGGAGCCGGGACTTGCACTGCTGGCAAATCTGATAGTTCATATCGCCATCAGAATAATACTCTTTTTGATATTCTTAGGAATTCTGGATCTGGCCTATCAGCGCTGGGATCATTATCAGGACCTAAAGATGACCAAACAGGAAGTCAAAGAGGAGAGAAAAGAGCGCGAAGGAGATCCCCAGATAAAACAGGAACGCAAGGAACGGCAGCGAGAAATGAGCGTAAACAGGATGATGAGCGATATGGAGGAGGCCGACGTTGTTGTGACCAACCCGGTTCACGTTGCCGTGGCGCTCAAGTTCGATCTCGAGGAGATGGAAGCCCCGATAGTGGTGGCCAAAGGAGAGGGACATCTGGCTGAAAGGATCAAAGAGAAGGCAGAAGAGCTGGATATAGCCATAGAAGAAAAACCCTCGCTGGCCCGGGCTTTAAACTCCACCACCGAGATAGGCGAACAGATCCCTGTAGAACTTTACGAGGCGGTGGCAGAGGTTCTGGCCTTTGTCTTCCGCGAAGAAGGCAAATATCAGGGTTGATTAAAACTATTAAACAGTTTATGTTATATCAATCAAAAATATATTTGAGGAGGTTGGGAGATTGGCTACCGGCAGTGAAGCTGGAAGCAAGGCCCCGGAAGCACGCAATTTCATAGCACAAAACGGGGACATATTATTTGCCCTGTCAGTCGTGGGCATAATAATCATGTTCATCATACCGATGCCTACGGCTTTCATGGATATTCTCCTGACCACAAATATCACTTTTTCCATGGTCGTCATACTGGTCAGTATATATACCACCGAACCTCTGGAGGTTTCTGTCTTTCCATCGCTGCTTCTCTTTGCCACACTTTTCAGGCTCGGTCTCAATGTTTCCACCACCCGACTGATACTCGGGCAGGCTTATGCAGGAGAGATCATAGAGAGTTTCGGTACATTTGTGGTGGCCGGCAATTACGTCGTCGGATTTATAATCTTTTTAATCATCATAGTCATTCAGTATATAGTGATAACCAAGGGTGCAGAAAGAGTTGCCGAGGTCGCAGCCCGCTTTACTCTCGACGCCATGCCGGGAAAGCAGATGAGCATAGATGCCGATCTCAATGCAGGGATCATCACCGAGGAGGAAGCGCGCAGACAGCGCGAAAAAATCCGCAAGGAAGCAGACTTTTATGGAGCTATGGACGGCGCCAGCAAATTCGTCAAGGGTGATGCTATAGCAGGTATAGTAATCACTTCGATAAATATTGTCGGCGGACTGGTTATAGGGGTTCTTCAGCAGGATATGGCCCTTGCCGAGGCTGCTCAGACCTATACACTCCTGACGGTGGGAGACGGCCTGGTCAGTCAGATACCGGCCCTGCTGGTATCCTCGGCCACAGGTATGGTGGTCACCAGGGCGGCCGCTGAGGGCAGCATGGGCCAGGATATGTCGGTTCAGTTAACCGGCCAGCCCAAGGCTCTCTGGATAGCCTCCGCAGTGCTCTTTCTGCTCGCTTTTGTGCCCGGACTTCCCACCCTGCCCTTTCTGGTGCTGGCTTTTCTGGTGGGCACTGTGGCTTTTATGGTCCGGCGGCAGGTGCAGATGGCCGAAGAGGTCGAAGCCGAAGAGGAAGAAGCAGCGGCCGAGAAAGAGGCCGAAGCGGAAAGAGAGCGCGGCCCTCAGAGGGATGAGCTTTCCGATCTCATCAAGGTAGATCCCATGGAGGTGGAAGTCGGCTACAATTTAATTCCGCTGGTGCTGCCCGAACAGGGAGGCGATTTCCTCGATAGAGTTGCCATGATCAGAAGGCAGACTGCTTCGGAGCTGGGTATCATTGTGCCGCCGGTTCGGGTACTCGACAATCTTCAGCTGGATCCGGGAGTTTACCGGATAAAACTAAAAGGGGTCGAGATCGACAGATTCGAGATAAAACCGGATCATTATCTGGCCATGGAGTCGGGGATGACCTCTGATGATCTAGAAGGTGTTGAGACGGAAGAACCGGCTTTTGGAACCCCGGCTATCTGGATTGAGGAGGATCAGAAGGACGAAGCCGAAATGGCAGGTTATACTGTGGTCGATCCTCCTTCGGTTATGGCCACCCATCTGACCGAGGTCATCAAGGATAATGCTCATGAGCTTCTGGGCAGACAGGAAGTTAAAGAGCTTGTAGACAGCTTCGAGGAGGATTACCCCGCGGTCGTCGATGAACTGCTGCCTGATCTTCTGACTCTGGGTGAGATCCAGAAAGTTCTGCAGAACCTTCTCCGGGAAGGTATCCCTGTCAACAATCTTCTGACGATAATGGAAACGCTGGCTGATTATGCTCCCAGAACCAAGGATCCTGATGTTCTCACGGAGTATGTTCGCCAGGCTCTTTCCCGGCAGATCACCAGTCAGTATATGGCCGGGGACGGCAAACTCCACGCAGTCAGTCTCGATCCTGAACTCGAGGATAAACTCGATCAGGCTGTGGATACCAGCGATCAGGGCAAATATCTGGCCCTGAAACCGCAGGAAGCACAGGATTTAATCGGCAATATTGCCTCCGAAATGCAGCAGCTTCTCGAGCTGGGCTATGACCCTATTTTGCTGACCGCGCCTAATATCAGAAAGCCTCTCAAAGAACTCACCCATCGCTCGCTGGAAAGACTGATAGTGCTATCGTTTAACGAGCTCGAGTCCGATGTGGACCTAGAAATTCATGGGACGGTGAAGTAGCATGAAGGTAAAAAAATATGTGGGCAAAAACATGCAGGATACGATTTTCAAAATCAAGGCTGAACTGGGCTCTGATGCCATAATACTCAATACGCGCAAGTTCAAAGAGGGAGGTTTTTTCGGATTATTCGGCGAAGAAAAAGTCGAAGTGCTGGCCGGGGTTGAGGAGAACGAGCAGCAGGCTGAAAAAAAAGCTCCAGCCGGAGAAGTCGATCAGGTAAATCAAGCAGGATCCAATCAGGATATCGAGGAGCTGAAAAGAAAGATCGATGAGCTCAACAGATCCTGGCAGCAGGACGATTTTGTCCGCAGGCTCGATGATTATTCAGAGAAGCTTTACAATCATCTTCTGGAAGAAGGTGTGAAGAAAGAGCTCGTCTGTGATATAATAGAGGATGTATCTTCAGGCGAGGATAAGAAGGAAAAACTGGAAATTTTGCAGAGCACGGTCAGAGAGCAGCTGGGAAAAGCAAAGGAGATCGAGATAGAAAATCCTCCCCATACTGTGGCCATGGTGGGGCCTACAGGAGTGGGCAAAACGACCTCTATAGCCAAGCTGGCAGCTTTTTTCGCCAAAAGTCCCCAAAAGAGGGTCGGCATGGTCACAGCGGATACTTACCGGGTGGCGGCCGTTGAACAGCTGAAAACCTACAGCGATATAATCAATATACCGCTGGAAGTCGTCTACAGCAAAGAGGAGTTTGCCTCCACGATGGCCGGAGATTTCCGCAACTTCGATATCGTTTTCGTCGACACCCCCGGCAGCAGCTGGGATGACAAGCTGCAGCTGGGCAGAATAGAGGGTATTCTCGACGGAGAACTGCTCGATGAAATTCATCTGCTGCTGAGCCTCAATCAGAAGCTGGAGAATATAAGCAAGGTTTATGAAAAATTTTCCCGCCTGAATCCTGATAAGATTCTGCTCACCAAACTGGATGAAGCTGCTCATCATGGGGATCTTTTGAATATAAGGCTCTGGTGTGACCTGCCCTATTCCTATTACAGCTATGGACAGGATGTGCCCGAGGATTTAAATTCCGCCGATCCCGAGAATCTACTGCCCTATCTGCTGGGTGATTACAATGTTTGATCAGGCCAGTAAACTCCGCAAAATGTTTCCTGACAGCGGCGAAGAGGAGAAAAAAGGGGAAGATAAAAATTCCCGTCACCGCTCGCGCGTGGTTTCCATAGCAAGCGGTAAGGGAGGGGTAGGCAAGACCAATATCACCGTGAATCTGGGGCTGGCCCTGCAGAAACTGGATAAGGATGTTCTCATACTGGATGCGGATATGGGCATGGCCAATGTGGATGTGGTTATGGGGATGACTGCCAGATATCATCTCGGCCATGTGCTAAAGGATAAATGTTCCATCGAAGATGCTCTTCTGCAGGGGCCTTCCGGCATAACCGTTCTGCCGGGAGCTTCAGGGGTTGATGATTTTACCGATATCGATATCGACGAGGTCAAAAAGCTGCTCGAGCTTTCCGCCGCCATCGAAGAAGAATTTGATTTTATCATAATGGACATAGGCGCCGGGGCTCACAGAGGCGTGGTTAATTTTATCAGGGCGGCTGATGAGATCATGGTAGTTCTGACCCCGGAGCCGACTTCAGTGATGGACGCTTACAGCCTTCTCAAGATACTCTCGGATTATGCGCTGTCCAGCAGGTTAAATCTGGTTGTCAACCAGGTTGAAAATCGCAGAGAAGGGGAGGATGTCACCGAGAGAATGGAGAATGCCATCAGGAAATATCTCGAGATCGATGTGGATAATTCTGCTTTAATCCCCTATGACAGCGCCCTCAGAAAATCGGTTAAAAAGCAGAATCCCATGATGGAGATTTACCCCAACTCTAAAGCCGGTAAGGCTTTTTCTCAGCTGGCCGAGATCATGGCCTTTGGAGCTGAAAAGGAGAAATCCCGGGGAATGAAGGGATTTGTTTACAGGATGCTGGGTTTTTTCCGGGGAGACTGAAGACAGGTCGGCAGGCACCCTTTTGTGCAGTCATTTGAGGAGGACATAGTTTAAATGGGACTGGAAAATTTAAGTGTCAATCAGGATATAGATCTGGAAGTTAAAAAGGGGCCCTATAAAGGAAGTTATGAGAGCAGAGTGGCGGATATCAAAGATGAAGTTATCGAAATCTTGACTCCCTATCGAGAGGGCAATCTGGTCCCTCTTCGTCAGGGTCTTGAGGTCGTGATCTTTTTTGCCGGAGAAACAGCAGCTTTTAAATTTATTACCACAGTTGAAAATAGAAGGAGCGAGCCGGTGCCGGTGCTCTGTCTGGGAAAGCCGGAGGAGGATGACCTGGTAAAAATACAGAGACGCAATCACTTCCGTCTTGAGGCCAGAAAGAAGGTCTGGTATCGTGCTTTAGATGATGATTGGGAACCCGTGGAGGAAGAATTCAGCGAAACGCATACCCTGGATATCAGCGGAGGCGGAGTCAAAATGCTCGTCCCCCGGGATTATGAGGTCGTTGAAGGGGATTTTCTCGAATTGAAACTCGATATCGAGGAGATTGAAGAAGTGCCCATCATTTCCGAAGTCGTAAATAAATACAACCGGCCCAATATACCGGATAAAAAGCCGCTGGGAATTCAGTTTGTCGACATAGACCGTAATACGCGCGATCTGCTTATGGGCTGGATGTTTGAATATCAGAGAAAACTTCGCCGCAAGGGTCTGTTATAAATGTTGAAGAGATTTGTTATCTCTCTTCTTCTGGGAGCGGGAGCCTATATACTGGTTACGATATTGAGCCTGGCCATGTTCCATCCGCTGCCTCTTATTCTGTGGAGAGGATTGAGATTTTTGATCGGGGTTTTCCTGCTGACATTCATCCTGCAGATCATTTTTTATCTCATCCAGAATAAGAAGGGTGGAACAGACCGGGGAGAGATCGATTCCCCCTCTGCCTCCCGGGCGGCAGAACATTATCAGGATCAGGACAGCGAGGGTCAGGCCGATTCCGGGGCATCAGAGGTAAGCTCCCGGGAAAGCACCGGAGAGTCAGATTCTGAACCTGAAACTTCCGAAGAAGAATTCTCTCCTCTTGATCCGCCGGTCATGGAAACAGAGGAGGAGGAATTTGAAGGTGGGTTGTAGTAAATGAATGATTCCCGTTCCGGCATCAATAGGGGTGATGTGGAAAGTTACTCGGCCTGGCAGAAATATGAGAAAACCGGAGATAGTGATGTGAGAAATAATTTAATAAGAAAACATCTATCGCTGGTCAAATACGAAGCCAAACGCCTGAAAAATCTGCTGCCGGACTTTATTTCGCTGGAAGACCTCGAAAGTTACGGAATTATCGGATTGATTCAGGCCATAGATAGATTCAAAAGCGATGAAGGAGTAAAATTTGCCACCTTTGCCCGTCGGAGGGTAAGAGGGGCTATGATAGATCAGCTCAGAGAGCTTGACTGGCTTCCTCACTCCATGCGCCGGGACTGCAAAAAAATCATGCAGGCCCGGGAAAAGCTTAAGGGGGAGCTCGGTCGCGAACCGGATGAAGAGGAACTGGCCTGTGAAACTTCCCTCTCACGGGAAAGGGTGAAAAAACTCGGCAGGTATCTGAACTCCTCGCAGTGGCTTTCGCTTGATTCTACCCGGGGAGAGTCTACCATGTACGATCTTTTATCCGGGGATTATAAAAGTCCTTTTGAGCATATCAGAGATGCCCGCAAAAAAGAGGTTCTGGCTGAAGCCATCAAAAAGCTGGATGAGGAAGAGCAGTTGATGCTCAGCCTTTATTACCGGGATGGACTGACCCAGCAGGAGATAGCAGAGGTCATGGATTTAACCTCCTCCCGGGTGTCCCAGCTTCACAAAAAATCTGTTCAGAAACTCAGAGGCCTGCTCAGTCACGAAAACGAATTCTTGGGGGGCTGATTTTAGAAATGGGTGAAAATAAAAATATAGCCCGAGAACTGGAACTGGAAGCCAAATCAGAGGAGGAGGCCCGGGATAAAGCAATTTCTAAATGGGAAAATGATATAGAAATCGATCCCGATCTGGTTCAGGTTGAGCTCCTCGAGGAGCGCTCCGGGTTTTTGGGTCTGGGAAGCAAGGATAATCTTTACAGGATCAGCCTGAATAAAAATGAGGCAAATACAGAAGAAATCGAAAAGCAGCTTGAATATATGGAGGAAGATCTCGCGGTCGATGGAGATTTCGAGATAAATTTCACCGAGGAAGGGATTATGCTCCGATTGATCCCTCCCAGAGGAGAAGGTGACTGGCCCGGTTATTACGATATACGCGAGAAAGTGGAAGAGCTGGAGATAAAAGATGTCGACTGGCAGGTTGTTCAGGAACTGCTGGATGAACCGGATGAAGAGGAGGAACAGGAGCCGGTTAAAATTGCTCCCAGACTTCCCGAACTCGATCAGGATGCTTCGGTGGAGATCGACATCAGCGATGATAAAATGAAAGTCACCCTCGATTATGAGCCCGCCCGCGGCGGAGAGGAGATAACCGCCGAAGAGATTGAGAATAAGCTGAAAGAGGAGGGGGTCGTCCAGGGAATCAAAAGGGAAAAACTCGAGAAGATAGCCGGCAGCAAAGAGGAAATCTGTGGAGCCGTAGTGGCTGAAGGTGAAAAACCGGAACCGGGCGAGGATGCAGCTTTAAATTATCACTGCGAAATTGAAAAAGAAAATATAGGAACCGAGCGCGAGGACGGATCGATAAACTTTTTTGACCGAGATCTGATCACCAATGTTGAACCCGGGGAGGTGCTGGTCAGCCGCGAACCTCCCGTGGAGGGAGAGCCTGGTAAGACGGTAACCGGAGAGGTAGTTGAACCCGAAAAACCCAAAGACGTAAATCTGCCCGCTGGAAAAAATGTTAGAGTTGAGGACGATAAATTGATAGCGGAAGAAGAAGGGCAGGTTGTGAAAAAAAGAAATAAAATTTCTGTATCTCCGGTTTACAAAGTTCAGGGAGATCTGGATCTCGATATCGGCAATGTGGATTTTGTGGGCAGCGTGGTGATCGCCGGAGATGTGCAGGAAGGTTTTCAGGTGAAGGCAGAGGACGATATCGAAGTCAAGGGTAAAGTCTTTGCTGCGGATCTTGAAGCCGGAGGAGGTATAAAGATCCACAACGGTTTTATAGGCAAGGAAAAAGGCAGCATAAAAGCCGGTGGAGATGTGGAAATTAAATTCATCGAGAATGGAAAAGTGGAAAGCGGCGGCAGTTTGATAGTCGGAGATGCTATAATGCACAGCCGTGTTTCGGCTGCAGAGAAGATAATTTTAAAAGAGTCCGGAAAAGGCCTCATAGTGGGCGGCCGGTCCCGGGCCGGCAAAGAAATCGAGGCCGGGGTTATAGGTTCCTCTCTGGCCACTGATACCATGGTTGAGGTAGGTATTGATCCCGGGCTCAAAGAGAAGCTGAGTGAGCTGGAAAAAAAGCTGGAGAAAAACAAACAGAATATGACCAAAACAAAAAAGGCCCTGAATATGCTGGAAAAACTAAAGGAACAGAAGGGTGAGCTGCCCCAGGACAAAAAAATGATGGAGCTGAGATTGAAAAAGACCAGAAAAGATCTCGAGGAATCGCGACAGGAGATGGAAGAAAGACAGGAGGAGCTCAAAAAGCGGGCCGGCGAGAACAGACGGGGCAAGATTAAGGTGAGGAAAAAAGTACATCCCGGGGTCAAGATTTCGGTTGGAAACTCTTCCTGCTTCGTACAGGACACCCAGGATAGGACTTCTTTCGTGGAAGAAGAGGGAGAGGTAAGACAAAAACCCCTATAATCCCAGGTGGTGGTAGCCATGGTCCACCATATTAACCCCTACAATCATCTTCAGGCTTCGCTGGAAATTAACGAGATGATGCAGCAGGAACAGCTCGATTTTATGCATGAACAGGGCATGAGAGGACAGGAGCAGGACGAGATCAGAGCTGAAAGACAGAGAAGGGTGAACAAAGAGGAAGAAGTCGATGGTAAGTCCATAGAAGATGATGAAAATCAGGAACAGGAAGACAGCAGACAGATTGACGATGAAGATTCCCGGGGTTTTGACGGCCGGGGCGGTAATCTGGATACAAAAGTTTAATTGAGGTGATACACGTGGCAGTAGCCTGGATTTTGCTGGCAGCCGGCCTGCTTTTGATCGCGGCAGGTATATTTACAAAAAAATTCATTTTGAAAACCCGGACTTCCCGCAGTGTCGAGGAGCGTCGGGTGAACCCCTACCAGGAAAAAGGCCTCTCGGTCAGCGATCTTAAGTCTGATGAGATTGGAGGCTTTGCGAAAACCAAGCGATCTAAAAGCAAAACATCGAGCGGTAAAGCCGGTAATAAAGCTGCTGCCAGATATCGTCAGGCCATGGAGAATAACGATATTTCGCAGGATAACAGGGCAGAGAAAAACAGCTCCCGGGATGAAGCTCTCGATCAAAAAAAGGAGCGGCTGAACAGAGTAAACGAAGAGCTGGATGATCTGATCGAGGAGATCGTACAGAGGGAAAAAGTATTGAAGAGAAAAGTTCAAAGTCTGGATCGAGAACAGGCAAAGATAATCAGAAAGGCCAGCTTTAAGGAAAGATTCGATGAGGAGTACAATCATTTAAAACAGGGAGATATCCCGGATCACTATCGTCAGGTCATAGATCTTCATGAAGAGGGGAAAAACCGGGAGGAAATAGCGGAGTCTCTGGGCCTGGGGCTGAGAGAGACCGAATTAATCATAAAGATGCATGGAAGTGAGGAAGCAGATGATGAAGGTTGATAAAACCCAGGCGAAGGTAATAATGTTCGTTCTGATATCACTGGGACTGGTATTTTTGCTCTCGGGCGGTTATCTTCTGTATCAGGAACAGCTTCAACCCGGGACCCCTGAAGAGCCCGAAGAGGAGATTCAGGCAGAAGAGGAAGACATCTATGAAGAAACCGGAATTTATGATGAGGAGGAATCCGGGACGGATGAGGAGGATCAACCAGAAGAAGCAGAAGACGAAAGAGTTTTTCAGGAAGTTGATATTGATGAGATCGAAGACGAAATACTGGATGAGGACTGGGTTGTAGAACTCGATGTTGAAGATGAGGGGAGATTTCCCGCCGATCTTTCCGGAGCTGCTGAGGGTCTTGAGCTTCAATCCCCGACTTTAGAGCTGGAAAATCTCCCCGGAGAATATGTAAGCGTCATTATTCCTGAAGGTGCTGCTGCCATCCAGGTCGGATATATCCTAGATCGGGCCGGAGTGATGAGTTTCAGTGAATTTAATAGAATTCAGCTCATGTTCGATATTTCCAGGGACATCAGAGCCGGAACTCATTATCTACCCAGATCAGGCGATAAGTTGGATGTGCTCGAGGAAATACTGATAACTGAAATTTAAGAGAGGGGGTGAACGTTATGATCAGAGGCCTTTATACTTCTGCAACAGGAATGGCTGTCAATGAAGCCCGGATGGACACTTTGAGCAACAATATAGCCAATGTCGATACCGACGGCTTCAAAAAGGATAGAAGAATTGTTGAATCCTTCGAAGATGCTCTGCTGCACAGAATACAGGCCGGCGAGCGCCAGGAGATCGGAGGGCTCGGCCCGGGAGCGGGAATCGACGAGAGTTATACTGATTTCAGCCAGGGAGGGATCAAAGAGACAGAGGCGGATCTCGACCTCGCTCTCAACGGGGATGGATTTTTCGCCGTCGAGACCCCGGAAGGAGTTCGTTATACCAGAAGGGGAAATTTTACCATGAATTCCGATGGGCTGATAGTCAACGATGACGGTTATCCGCTGCTCGGCGAAGAGGGTCCTTTGCAGGTGCTGCCCGGAGAGAGAACGACAGTCGATACAAATGGCACGGTATATTCAGGTGGTCTGGAAGTCGATGATTTGATCATCACCGATTTTGATGATAGGAATCTGCTGGAACAGGAAGGTTATTCACTTTATGCCCAGGCTGAAGCCGAGGAAGTTGAACCGGAAGAATTTGAAGTCAAGCAGGGTTTTGTGGAGAGGTCGAATGTTGAAATTGTGAGAGAGATGGTCGATATGATCGAAGCTACCAGGCATTATGAGACCAATCAGCGTGCTGTCAGGGCTCAGGATGAGACCCTGCAGAGGGCTGTTAATGATATAGCCAGCTTTATGTAAAATGCGAGAGCAGGGCAGGTAATTAATAGAAATAAAAAAATAAAAGCCCGGGAAGCGAGATGGCTGGACCCGGATGGGAGGCCATCCTGCGATGCCAACCGACAGAGGCATCGCCTCGGAGCTTTTAACTTAAAGGAGGATGGTGTTTTTATGATCAGGGCACTTTATACTTCGGCGACAGGAATGAAGACTCAGCAGACAAATACCGACATTATTTCCAACAATCTCGCCAATGTCAACACGACCGGTTTTAAAAGACAGCGTCCCAACTTTCAGGATCTGATATATGAGGAGAGCAGACATCCCGGCACCCCCAATGCCATGGGCGAAGAGATACCGGTAGGCACGGAGATAGGACATGGCGCCCGAATTTCAGCCACCCAGAAGCTCTTCACCCAGGGCAGCTTCGAGGAGACAGGAAATCCCCTGGATATGGTCATCGAGGGCGACGGATTTTTCCAGGTTACTATGCCGGATGGCAGCACCGCCTATACCAGGGATGGAGCCTTTAAAATGGACAGCACCGGGAGCATCGTGACAGCGGATGGACATTCCCTGGAACCGCCGGTGGAGATTCCCGAAGATGCCACTGATATATCGGTAACAAGCGATGGGACTGTAAGCTACAGGATAGGCGGCGAAGATGAGATGACAGAAGCCGGAGAAATTGAGCTGGTTCATTTTACCAATCCGGCCGGACTTTCCAGTCAGGGCCGCAATCTGTTTCAGGAGACCGATGCTTCCGGTCCCCCAATCGCCGGACGCCCGGGCGAAGATGGCCTGGGAACGATCGAACAGGGTTTTCTCGAGATGTCGAATGTAGAGGTTGTCGATGAGATGGTCAACATGATAACAGCTCAGAGAGCTTATGAATCCAATTCTCGCTCGATTCAGGCCTCGGATGAGATGTTACAGACGGCCAATCAGCTGAGAAGATAATCCTGCCGTGCAAATTTCAGCCGGAAGGTGGTCGTGATGAAAAACCTTTCAGTTACGATCATACTGCTTATGATTATATTAGCTCTCCTGGGCGTTTCCGGATCGGAGAGAATTCAGGCGGCAGAGGCGGTAATACATCTCCCGGAGAGAGCTGAGGTTACCAGTCCTGAAATTCATCTGGAGAATATCGCTGAAATTTCTGCCGACGAGACGGACAGGGATATTCTCGGCAGTATAAAACTCGACAGGTTTACCAATCTTCAAAGCAGCAAGAATCTTTCCCGCCGGCTGATAGAGCTGCATGTGCGCAACAGCGGCTTTTCCCGGGAAGAGTTTCAAATTACCGGAGCCGAGGAAGTTGCTGTTGCAATCAAAAGCAGGAATATCTCCGAATCGGCAGTTTTTTCGGACCTCAAAGAAGAAATCGAGGAATATTTTTACGAGAGCCCCGAGTACTCTCTGCCTGCCGGTGAATTCACCACCACCATCGAACTGGAGAGTGATCCTGAAGAAATTTTGATTCCGGCCGGTGAAGCAGAGGTAAAGATGAGCGGCACCAATTTTGATCGCGGAGGCAGTGTCCAGCAGCCGGTCGATGTTTTTATAGAAGGCGAGAGATGGGACAGAATCTTCCTTGAACTCTTCATAGAGCATGAGTTTGAAACCTATAAGCTGAGAGAAAATGTTGAACGCGGCCAGAGGGTAGAGGACGACCATCTTTTTCAGGAACGGGTTAGAGTCTCTCAGCTGCCACAAAAACCGATTCTCAGCCTGGAGGACGAACTGGTTCAGGAGGGCGAATATGCCAGAGATTACAATGCCGGGCAGATTTTGACAGCTGATATGATGGAAATGCCGATCCTGATCAGGCATGGAGATAAAATCTCAGGAAGAGCCAGCGAGGGCGGCATCAATATAACGGTCACGGTCATAGCCCGGGATAGAGGCAGACTCGGGGATATAATAACTGTGGAAAACAGCATGAGTGGTGAGAGAACAGAAGCCAGAGTTTTAAGTGAAGATATGGTGGAAATTGTCGATTGATATAAATTGAATTTTTGCCTGCCGGTTCACCGCTGATACCGCCGGCAGAAAACGATTTAAACTGAGGTGAAGCAAATGAAAGTTAAAAACCTGAAAGATAGCAGTACTTATATAAAATCCGCGGATAAGATTGTCCCCGCGCTGATCCTGCTCGTGGCTGTGAGTCTTTTGCTGACATCATCTGTTCAGGCCACCTCACTCTGGGAAGATGATGGAACCAGCATGTACAGCGATAAGGAAGTTTTCGAAGAGGGAGATTTGATCACCATAGAGATAGATGAAGCCGCAACGGCCATCCAGGATGCCGACAGCGATACTTCTCGCGAGGCCGATGTGGAACTGGAGCAGGGAAGAGGACTGCTGGATTTTATAAACCCCTTTTCCACGGGTTATTCAGCTTCGGAATCCTCTGAAGGCATAACTCAGCGCAGCGGCTCATTGGAAGCTGATATAACGGTCAGTGTTGAAGAAGTTAAAGACAATGGAAATCTGAGAGTGATAGGTGATAAAAGTATCACCATAAACGACGAAACACAGGTTATCCAGCTTTCAGGCATAATCAGAGAGGATGATGTGGCGGCCGATAACACAGCCCAGTCATACCATCTATCCGATCCGGAAATAAAATATGATGGCGAGGGTATTGTGGGCGATACCCAGGAGCAGGGCATTATAAGCCGTTTCTTCAATGCTATCTTTTAACAGAGGTGAAAAGTTATGAAATCTTCATTCGAGATTTCAGAACTTGATAAATTGCGTTTTTCATGTCGGAAATTGACAGTAGTATTATCTGCATTTTTGCTGGCTGCTGCATGCCTGGCAATTTTTCTGCAGCCGGCAGCCGCTGATGATCCGATGGTCACCATCGGCGATATCACCAGAACCGAAGGTGCCCGCAGCAATCAGCTGGTCGGCTATGGGCTGGTGACCGGACTGGGCCGCTCAGGAGATTCGACCCGAAGCCAGGCCACGGTGCAGAGTATAGCCAATATGCTGGGTGAATATGGGGTGGATGTCAGCCCCGATCAGATTGAGGGTCAGAATATAGCCGCTGTTATGGTGACCGCCGATCTGCCTCACGATGCCAGCTCGGGAGATACCATAGATGTCCAGGTGAGTGCCATAGGAGATGCTGACAGCCTGGCCGGCGGAACGCTTGTCCGCACTCCTCTGGAGGCCCCGACGGGCGAGGTCTATGCCGTTGCCCAGGGTTCGGTCTCTCTGGGAGGAGAAGAAGGAGAACATCCGACTTCAGCCAGGGTGCCCGGCGGTGGCATCATAGAACGAACCGTCGATTATCAGCTCGATCGAGATGTTTTGGACCTTGCCCTTCACAATGGAAATTTTCGCACCGCCAGCGAGATAGTCGATGAGATCAACGATCATTTTGCCGATCTTCCCGGGGTCGATGAGATAGCCCAGGCAGAACACGAGAGCAAAGTCAGAGTGGAAATTCCTCCGGAGTACAGCAATGATATTGTGGGTTTTATCGCCGAGGTTAACGATCTCGAAGTTCAGCCCACGATGACTGCCAGAGTTGTGATCAATGAAAACAATGGCACCATAGTTAAGGGTCATAATGCCCGCATATCGACTGTTTCCGTAGCTCATGAAAATATGTCTGTTACCGTTTCCTCCGACAGCACCATTCAACAGGGTGAAGAAGAGGAGGCTTTCATAGAAGAAGAACAGGAGATGGAGATAGAGGATGAACAGGAAAATTCAATGGTTGTAGAAGGCGGCTCCAATACCGGCGATCTAATCACCGCCCTCAATGCGGTGGGAGCCGATGCCAGCGACATGGTATCAATCCTACAGGAGATAGAGGCTGCCGGTGCTCTGCATGCCGAACTGGAAGTGAGATAAGGGTTCGGTAAGGATTGAAGTTTTTGCTCTGAAATTGAGGAGGTTTAAAGTATGGATATTGATTTTCCCGCCAATTCTCCGGCCGATCGTCAGGAGATATTGAACCATCAGACTGATAATGACGACCCTGCAGAGATGCTGGATGAGGTTGCGAATCGCTCCCAAACCGCCGGAGAGATAGAGGATACTCATGATGAAGAACTGAAAGAAGCTATAAGCGATTTTGTGGGGCTTTTTGTTCAGCAGATGTTCAGCTCCATGAGAGATACCGTACCCGATGATGGATTAATCGACGGTGGTTATGCTGAGGATGTATTTACCGAAAAATTGGACGAAGAGCTGGCCGGCAGGGGGGCTGCTCAATCTCAGTTTAAACGCCTGAACGAGACGATATACCGTCAGTTGAGCCAGTGATTTCTGATCATCTTTCCTGAAAATAGAAAGGAGAGGGCTGCTTTTGCTTGATCTCATCCGGCAGAGTTTTCAGAAGAAATATAATCCAATCTTCGAATCCCTTTTTAAATTTCACATCGGGGTCCTTGCTGCCTTTTTTGCTATGGCGCTGGTGATTTTTTCTGCCGGGCTCTCACCGGTCGATCCGGGTATAGCTGCTGCTGCGAATATCGGCGAGAGTGTGGAGCTTCAGCAATTCTATGAACAGGATGAGCAGATAAGGATAAAGCACGAGCAGAGTGAACACAGCCGGGAGATAGAGCTGCTGGAAACCTCGCGGGTGCGCGATCCTGATAGCGGTGAAGCTATGTATCTCGAGCCGGGCAATTACAGAGTCGATTTCGAGCAGACAGGAATGGGTGAAATACACTCCGTGCAGATATTCGCCTCTGATTCTCGCTCCCGGGTTATGACGGTCCAAAAAGAAGCTGAAAGAGCCGGTTTTGCTGCCCTGAATATCATAAGCCCCGATGAGATAGGTGAAGATGATGATCTCTGGCGGCTGCGGGTCGGGGCTGAGCAGGAACGCGATGAAGCCGAGCAGCTGCTGAACAGGCTGCAGGAGGCAGGTTTTCAGGGCTGGATTACCACCACGCCCTCAGAGGAGAGCGGTTTCACATTTTATTCGCCGGAAACTGCTGAAGGTGAACAGAGGATTGCTGCCGACAGATTGGAAATAGAGGGCGAAATGATGGCTGTCGATGGAATCAGGTTAAACGGTGCCGGGCTTTTTAAAAGCGGATCGGAAATAGAGGTTCTGGGCTGGATGCCGATTGATAGGGCGGTAAAATATAATATTTCACCTCTGGCCCGGCAGTATATTCCTGGAGCTGAAAAAGAGGCTCTCAGGGCCCTGGCAGTAGCTCTCAGATCAAGGATTCTCAGCGATTATTTGCATTCCGAAGAGGGGTATCTGGAGCTTTCCGAACTGGGTTCTGAAGCTGAGATAGGAAAAATAACGGCAGCCGGTAAGTCAGCGGTCGATTTTACCGAGGGTGAGTATTTGAGCAGGAAAAGAGAGCTGATGAGAGGGTATTATCATCCCGACAGCGGAGGAGTTACAGCTGAGCCAGAAAGCCTTCTGGACCAGGAAAGACCCGCTGTCAGGACCGCCAGAGATGGATTGAGCTCACAGGAAGACAAATATGCCGAGGAAAATACCTGGTCTCAAAACTTCGGGTTGAGTTTTATCGAAAACGAGCTGCTCTCGCGCCTTGTCGACTTAAACCCTGATCTCCAGGTTCTTCCATCCACCCTGGAAGGAATAGAAGTTGAGGATAGAGAAGGGTCGGGCAGAGTCTCCAGACTGGTTTTTCACACCGGATCCGGCAGTTTCGTGATAGAGGATGAGGACATCTATGAAATTTTTGCTAAAGAATCCGAGAATTTTGAACTGCCTTCTCTTTTATTCGAGATAGATGAATACACTCAAAATGATGAAATTTATCGACTTCGTCTAACAGGTCGGGGAAAGGGCCATGGAATGGGGCTGCCGCTTTCTTCGGCGGCTTCGGCTGCCCAGGAGGGAACTGACCGCCGGGAAATACTTTCTATTTATCATGGAGCTGAGATCATCGGACTGGAAGATCTGCTTATAACCGAGAGGGCGGTCGATGCCAGGGTCCAGCTCGGGATAGATTATCAGGAGCTCCGGCAGTTTACCATTGAAGGTCGACGGGTTTTCAACGTCATTAAATTCAACCAGCGCCGTTCTCGTTATGATCTGCAGCCCTTTCTGGCCGGTGATAGCATTGAAAGCGGCCCGGAGAGCCTGGCCGGACTGGGCGAGAGAAAGGGAGCTCTGGTCGGCGTGAACGGGGGATATTTTGATTATCAGGGCAGGCCTCTCGGACTTTTATACAGGCAGGGTGAGATTATTTCCACCACCCCGCCGGGTTTATCCCGTACAGCTATAGCAGGGGATCAAAAAGACAATTTTAACATAGCCAGATACGAATGGTCTGCGAAACTAAGAACAGGTGATATTGAGCTCGATGTATCGGGTGTTAATCGCCCGGCCCGGGATGGCGAACTTACTCTGATAAATAATTATCATGGAGATTCACCTCCCCGCCAGCGCAGTGCGGGAGTCGAAGTTCTGGTGGTGGATGATAAGATAAGAGGGATGCACAGAGGACAGCTTTCCTATCCCCTGGAAATTCCTTCGGGTGGTTATTTAATTCAGGCCCGGGGAGAAGCCGCCGGCCAACTCAGCCAGGCGGAAACCGGAGATACGGTGGAAATCAGGGAGAATATCAAACCCGAATCGGAGCTGCCCGGAGAGATAGATTTTATTCTCGGCGCCGGTCCGCAGCTGATAGAAGAGGGCGTGGTGAATATAACCTCCGAGGAGGAATCTTTCCAGGAGGATATAGTTTCTGGAAGGGCTCCAAGAACAGCTGTGGGAGTTACCGGGGACAATAAACTTCTGCTGGTCACCGTGGATGGACGTCAGCCCGAGCGCAGTATGGGGGTATCTCTCGAGGGACTGGCAGATATTCTGCTCAAGCTGGGAGCTTATGAGGCCGTCAATCTTGATGGCGGCGATTCTTCTTCGATGCTGGTCAGAGGTTTCACCATGAATGTGCCCAGCGGACACAGGGAGGTCAGCAATTCACTTTTGATCGTACCGGAAGAGTAACAAATATTTATTATAAAGGATGGGAATGATGAAGCCTCTAAACCATATCAAAAAACCACTGATAGTAAAGATTGCTGTTCTGCTGATATTATTCGCTTTTTTGGCCGGCAATCAGCTTCAGGCTCAGGAAAGACCGCCGGCCAGACTGGAAAGACTCAATTACAGCATCAATACTGACACCGCAGATATTACCAGCATGGATATAGAGGCGATCACACTCGGGCTGGAGTTCAGGCTGACCGATATCAATTATCTTGAGACCTCTTTGAGATATGATAATGATGATCTCGACCTGCAGGGCACCTGGCTGATAGATTTTACCGAAGATACACCTCACGATATGAGGTTGAGATTGAATTTGACCTCCGAGGATGGTCTCGACAGTTTCGAACCGGCTCTCGGGGTGGGAGGCAGGTTTCCTCGAGAAGGTCGAGACCATTATTTTTTCGGTCATCTTGATTACTATTTTGATGTATCGAGCTCCAGTCTGGTCTATAATGGCGGGGTCGGATATCCTTTAACCTACAACAGCAATGTAAAGCTTTCAGTCGGTAATTCTTTCTGGGATAGAGATGATCATCAGTTAAATTTCGGCATGGAAATCGAATTTTAAATTCTGGAGGCAGATCTTTAATGGATGAACTGGAAAAATTCACCGGGGTCAGCGTAATGATCATAGGCGATCTGATAATGGATCAGTTTATTTACGGCGAACCCTCCCGCATTTCACGTGAGGCTCCGGTATTAATTCTGGATGAAACCGACCGCAAAATCAAACCCGGTGGCGCCGGCAATGCAGCAGTAAACGTATCCTCGCTGGGCGGGGAGGCCCATCTGGTTTCACCGACGGGTAATGATAATTCCTGGCGCAGGCTGGCCGGAGTTCTGGAGGAGTATGATATATCCACGGATGGGGTTGAGGTTTCTGACAGCATCTCTTCAGCCGTCAAAACGAGGATTATGGCCGGCAGCGATCAAATAGTCAGACAGCAGGTTGTCAGAGTTGACAGCCTGGAAGCCGATCTTCTCAGTGATGATCACCGCAGGGCGATTGAGGAATACGTTAAATCGATGATTTCGAAGGTTGATGCTGTGATTTTTTCCGATTATGGACTTGGGCTTTTCAACGAAGATTTGATCGGCAGACTGCTCGAGATATGCAGAAAGAACAGCACTCCCTCCATCACCGACAGCCGTTATCAGCTCCTAAAATTTTCCGGAACGACGATTGCGACCCCAAATCTGGAGGAGGCGGGGCGAGCGGTCGAATTTGAACCAGAATCAGACGCGAAGGTGCTGCAGGCCGGAGGACAAATTCTCTCGCAGCTGGAAAGCGAATACCTGCTTATTACCCGGGGCAGGGATGGTATGACTCTTTTTTACAGGGAGGACGATTACGAACATATACCTGTCAGCAATAAGCTGGATGTATACGATGTGACCGGGGCGGGAGATACCGTTGCAGCCGCTGTGGCTTTGGGCATGGGGGCCGATATGGATGTGGGCAGAGCCGTTAGACTGGCCAACAAAGCTGCCGGTGTAGCTGTTAAAAAAGAGGGTGCCGCTCCTGTTTATCTGGACGAACTGAAAGAGGTTGTATAATCGTGAGCAAAGATGATATAATAGAACTTGAAAGATTGGAGGATTTAATCAAATCCGAATATGAAGATTTCACCGTCGGTTTGACCAATGGATGTTTTGATATCATTCATGTAGGGCATACGCGTTATTTGACCGGGGCTAAAAAACTTGCGGATATTCTAGTGGTGGCTCTCAACAGCGATGAGTCAGTGGCCCGGCTGAAGGGGGCGGGAAGGCCGATCATACCCCTTGAGGAGAGAATGGAGATTATATCCACTCTGGAGCCAGTTGATTTTGTCACTTCTTTTCAGGAAGATACCTGCCGTCGAACTATCGAACTGCTGCGTCCCGATATTTACATAAAGGGTGGAGATTATGACCGCTCCAATTTGCCTGAATGGGAGACGGTAGAAAGGATAGGCGGGAAGGTAGAGTTATTACCGGTCACTGCCGGGAGATCTACCTCTCAAATAATAGATAAAATAATTTCATCTCATCACACATCAAAATGAGGTGGTTTAATGGGAGAAACACAGGAAATGGAGAAAACAGTCAAAAAAGCGCAGGAAGGTGACGTCAGGGCTATCGAGGAATTGATCGACGAAAATATGGATATAGTTTATGCCAAGGCCCGCTATTTTTTCATCAAGGGTCTGGATAAGGACGATGTTATTCAGGAAGGAAGAGTGGGTCTTTACAAAGCTATAAGAGATTACAAAGAAGAAAGAGAAGCCTCTTTTCGCGGTTTTGCCCAGCTCTGTATCCACAGGCAGCTGGTTTCGGCCATAAAAAAGGCCAACCGTCAAAAACATATGCCCCTAAATAACTCGACCTCTCTGGATAAGTCGATAGATAAAGGTGAAAATCAGCGGACCTATAACGAGATCATTTCCGATGACGGGGATGATCTTGAGGAGTTTTTTATTTACCGGGAGCTGATTGACCTGCTGATGGATGAGATCAAGGACAAGCTAACCGAGCTGGAGCATAATGCTTTCATAAAATATCTTGAGAATAAAAGTTACAGACAGATCTCCGAAGAGCTCGAGGTTAATTTGAAGTCGGTCGATAATGCTCTGCAGCGTGCTCGCAAAAAGATGGATGAGATCAAAGATGAGTTAAATTTTCAGGGAGTAGTTGAGTAGGTTGGGTTTCTGGCGGGAGCTTTTTCCCGAGCCGCCTCTCTGCATAAACTGCGGAGATACCTTTGTATTTTCTTCTCTCCCCGTGCTGTGTAATTCCTGCCTATCCGAAATCGAGCTGCGCGAGGAGCCTTTTATCAAAGGGATTGAGGGCTCCGACAGCTTTTTTACCCTGATGATTTCTCCTCTCGTCTACAGAGGTGTTGTTCGCAGCCTTCTGCGCAGCCTTAAATACGACAATTCGCCCGAAGCTGCCCTGCCACTTGCTGAGATAATGGCCGGCAGCAGCATATTGGCCGAACTCTTAGCCGAAAGTTCAGCGCTGGTTGTCCCTGTACCGCTTGCCAGTTCCCGGCTGAAAAACCGGGGTTACAACCAGGCCGCGCTACTTGCCGGGATTATTGCCAGCAAATTCTCGCTGGAACTCGACAGAAATATTCTCAAAAGACCCCGGGAGACCCCTCCACTTTATGAGCTTTCATCTCTGGAAAGAAAAAACGTTCTTTCCGGCGCTTTTTCCGTTGATAACTCTCTCAGCTGGAAGCTGGCCGGGCGTGAGGTGCTGCTGGTCGACGATATAATCACCACCGGCAGTACACTCAGGGCCGCAGGTTCGCTGCTGGCCCAAAAAGGGAGCGGGAATCTGCTCGCGCTCACCGCTGCTGCCGTGGGGAGGCAGGATTACTGATTTTTTTCTAGAACTTCTTATATAAGTGGAATAGGTCCGCTGACTTTATTTATTTTTAAGGCATCGGAAAGGGGGAATTTTAGCCATGAAAGTTATGATTTATGGCAAGAATATCGATGTAACGCCTTCGCTTAAAGAGTATGCTGAGGAGAAAGTGAGCAAGCTGGAAAAGTTTTTCGATAAGGAGCCCATGGAGGCTCAGGTCACCCTGGAAGTGGACAAAGAAAGACATATAGTAGAAATAACGGCTCATGTCGGCGGCCTGATTCTGCGGGGCGAAGAAGAGACCGGCGATATGTATGCTTCAATAGATGGTGTTATGGATAAGCTGGAAAGACAGGTGCATAAATACAAGACCAAAATCAACCGACGCCTGCGGGAAAAACGCCAGCAGCAAGAAGAGGAGTACCGGCAAAAACGCACCCAGCAGCTCATGGAAGATGAAAATAAGCTGATGCCGGAAGAGGTTAAAACCGCGGCTGAAGACGAAGAAGGGGATGGTTTTGAGCCGGAAATAGTCAGAACCAAAAGTTTTCCGGTGAAGCCCATGCATGTTCAGGAAGCAGCAATGCAGATGGATCTCCTCGATCACGATTTCTTTGTCTTCACCAATGCTGACACAGATGAGGTCAACGTAGTTTATCGTCGTAACGACGGCAACTACGGTCTTATAGAACCGATATACAACAATAATAATACGAGATAAATATCATTCAACAGTATATTATGTATTTCATCACCCCGGCCGCCGGATTGAGTTATGGCGGCCGGATTGAGTTTGTTTTACATAAGTGCTATAATAACATAAATGGAAAGAAAAATTTTAATAAAATTATCGGTTCCGCCGCTTTGAGCAGATTTTAATTAGGGTGATTTCACTTATGTTGAGCAGTATTTTCAAAAAGTTGTTCAAAAGTTATAATGAAAAACAGCTTGAGAGAATCAAGCCGATAGTTAAAAATATCAACGATCTCGAACCGGATATGCAGAGTCTTTCCGACAGCGAGCTGCGGGCAAAAACCGAGGAGTTTATGCAGAGATATCAGGAAGGTGAAGATCTAGATGACCTGCTGCCCGAGGCTTTTGCAGTGGTGAGGGAGGCCTCTCAACGTTCTACCGATGAGGGCTTCCGTCATTATGACGTACAGCTTATGGGCGGAATAGTTCTGCACGAAGGCAAGATAGCTGAGATGAAAACCGGAGAAGGAAAAACTCTGGCTGCTACCCTGCCGGCTTATCTCAATGCGCTGGCCGGCACTCAGGTTCACGTGGTGACTGTAAATGATTACCTGGCCCGGCGTGACAGCGAATGGATGGGACAGATATACCGGTTTCTGGGGCTTTCTGTGGGCTGCATCCAGAACGGCATGCCCCCGAAGGAGCGCAAAGAACAGTACGACTGCGATATAGTCTACGGCACAAATAATGAGTTCGGTTTTGATTATCTCAGGGATAATATGGCCTACAGCAGTGATGATCTCGTCCAGCCCGGCCATGAATTCGCCATTTTGGATGAGGTCGACAGTATTTTGATCGACGAGGCCAGGACCCCTCTGATAATCTCGGGTCCGGCGGACGATACCACCGAGGATTACCGCAAGTTCAACCGGGTAATCCCCCGGCTGGAAGAGGAGCGCGATTATGAAGTCGACGAGAAGAACAAGAATGTAACCCTGACCGAAGAAGGGGTGGCCCGGGCTGAAGATCTACTCAATATTGAAAATCTATACGATAATTCCAATTTCAAGCTGAATCACCGTCTCAATCAGGCTCTGCGGGCCCATACCCTGATGAAAAAGGACAGGGATTATATCGTCAAGGATGGGGAAGTTAAGATAGTCGATGAGTTTACCGGCAGAGTTATGGAGGGCCGAAGATTCAGCGAAGGTCTGCATCAGGCTATAGAGGCAAAAGAAGGCGTAGAAGTGAGAAAAGAAACGCAGACCTATGCCAAGATAACCCTGCAGAATTTCTTCCGAAAATACAACAAACTGGCCGGGATGACGGGTACTGCCAAAACAGAAGAGGACGAATTCATAGATATTTATGACATGGAAGTAGTCGTTATTCCCACCAACGAACCCCTGATCAGGGAGGCCATGCCGGATAGGATTTTCCGCACCGAGGATCAGAAATTTAAGGCTGTGGCTGAAGAGATCGAAAAACGTTATGAGAAGGGACAGCCTGTCCTCGTGGGAACTGTCGATGTCGATAAGTCCGAGGACTTAAGCCGGCGGCTGAAAAAGAGAGGAATCCCTCATAATGTGCTCAACGCGAAAAACCACGAGCGGGAAGCTGAAATCATAAAAGATGCCGGCAAGAAGAAGAGTGTCACAATAGCCACCAATATGGCCGGCCGTGGAACTGATATAGTTCTGGGAGAGGGAGTCACAGATCTGGGGGGGCTGCATGTAATAGGCACCGAGCGTCATGAGAGCCGCAGGATAGATAATCAGCTCAGGGGGCGTTCGGGACGCCAGGGGGACCCCGGTTCATCCCAGTTCTTTATCTCTCTTGAGGATGACCTTCTGAGGTTATTCGGTTCAGATAATATATCAGGTATACTCGACAAATTGGGCCTGGAAGAGGGCGAAGCTATCGAGCACAAGATGCTGGATTCCGCTATAGAAAGAGCTCAGAAAAAAGTCGAGGAAAGACACTTCGAAGCCAGAAAAGCTGTTTTGAAGTACGATGATGTGCTCAACAAACAGCGAAAAGTTATTTACGATCAGCGCCAGCAGATTTTAACGACCGATGAAATCGAGGAAAAACTGCAGCGCATGCTGGACAGAGTAATCGATGATATAATCGATCAGTACCTTTCTGACGATCTTCATCCCTCCGACTGGAACGTCGAAGGGCTTCTAACGAAACTCAAGTTTTTCAGCCTTGAGCGCGACTGGGATGAGGAGACAGTCATGGAAAAAGGCAGAGAAGCCGTGCGAGAGGAACTGCATGAGGAGATGGATCAGCTTCTGGAGGACAAAAAGGAAGAGCTGGGCGAGGAAAATTTTGCCGAGCTGGCCCGACAGCTGGCACTGAGGATAATCGATCGAAAGTGGATGTCTCATCTCGATAATATGCAGGAACTCCGCCAGGGTATCGGCTTAAGAGCTTACGGCCAGAAGGACCCGCTGACAGAATTTAAATTTGAATCCTATGAGCTTTTTGAAGACATGAACAGTTCGATAAGAGAGGATATAATCAGCTCGCTGCTGCGCGTGGAAGTCAGGGATAAAAAACAGGCTGACAGAGAATCAAAATCCGCTCAGGATCGAGAGGATCTGGAATACAAAAAGACAGACGTCATAGCCAGGAAGAACCGCCAGCAGCGGCAAAAATCGAAAGCTGCCGCCAGTTCGGGGACTTCGTCGGGCAAGGACAGCAGCAAATCCGAAGACAGCGGTGTAGAAACCGTGGTAAAGCCGGACGAGCCCGGCCGAAATGATCCCTGTCACTGCGGCAGCGGCAAGAAATATAAAAAATGCTGTGGGAGGTAATCAATATTGGACGTGAATGAAAAGTACAAAGAGGTCAAACATAAATTTGACGATTTGAGGGATTTATTTTGACCGGGCTCAACTAGAAGCTAAAAAAGAGGAACTGGAAGAAGAGATGAATCAACCTGGCTTCTGGGATAATAACGATAAGGCCAGCGATAAAGCCAAAAAACTGGACACCATAAAATCGCGCATCAATTTGATCGACGAGCTGGAAGAAAATCTCGAAGAAAGCCAGGTTCTGCTCGAGCTGCTTAAAGAAGGCGAGGATTCTGTCAGAGGCGAACTCGAGGAAAAGCTGGCAAATTTTGATGAATTGCTGAGCGAGGTCAAGCTTAAGCTTCATTTTAACGGTGAATACGATAATCACAATGCGATATTCTCCATTCATCCGGGAGCAGGGGGCACAGAATCTCAGGATTGGGCTGAAATGCTGCTGCGCATGTATGAGCGCTGGTTTGAAAAGATGGGATATTCCACCCGGACTCTCGATCTTCTCAAAGGGGATGAGGCTGGCATCAAAAGAGTTACCATGCTGGTTGAGGGTGAGTATGCCTACGGGTATCTGAAAGGAGAGAGAGGAGTTCATCGCCTGGTTCGTATATCTCCTTTCGACTCCTCCGGAAGAAGACATACCTCTTTCGCCTCAGTGGATGTGCTGCCGGAAATGGATGATGAGCCCGAGATTGATATAGACGAAGGAGATCTGAATATAGAGACCTATCGGGCGAGTGGAGCCGGCGGCCAGCATGTTAACAGGACCGAGTCGGCTGTCAGAATCACCCATGAGCCGACAGGAATTGTGGTTCAATGTCAGAATGAGCGCTCTCAGCACAAGAATAAGGCGATGGCCATGAAAATACTGAAGACAAGGCTGATGGAATTAAAGCGCCAGCAGCAGGCCGACAAGATAGACGAACTCCGCGGCGAACACAAGGAAATCGCCTGGGGCAGTCAGATTCGCTCCTATGTATTTCATCCCTATAACAAGATTAAAGACCACCGAACCGATCTGGAGATAGGTGACGTGGAAAAAGTTATGGATGGGGAGCTGAATGAATTAATCGAAGCCTATTTGCACCATAACAAGAGGAAGGATGCTGATGAATAAAAAAATCGCCCTGCTGGCAGCCGTCTCCATCCTGCTGTCTCTGATTCCGCTGGCACAGAGATATCAGCTGGAAAGCTCTCATCGAGAGGTAGAGGTTATGCTCGATGGCGGCGAAGTCCAGGAAATCATAGAATTTGATGATGAAATTTCCTGGGACAGCCTGCAGGAAGCCGGCGCTACCGCAGCTGTTCATCCGGTTTACACACTGGGCAACCTGATGGAACTGGGTAAGATCAGTTATCTATCATCGGCTTCACTTCCCCTCCAGGAAAAGAGCACCCGGGAATCCTTTGCTGCCTCCGCTGAGGAAACTGCTGACGGGGGGGCAGTTTTCTATTTTCCCGAAGAAATTGAAAATTTAATCAACCCGCAGGTGCTCTCTGCCTGGAAGGATCTTTATGGGGTTCAAACCTTCGCCTGGCAGGGGGGAAGAGCAGTTCATTTTCCTGTCTGGAACGAAGATCTGGAATATCTGGTGCCCGGCTATGAATCCCGCCTTTATCATGAACTCAGGGAAACTGATATGCGGCTGACAGCCCGGCACAGATACCAGCCGGATTCCGAGCTCGATTATCTGCTGCTGCAGGAGATTTCGGAACTGGACTTTGAAAATATCGTTTTCAGCGGCGATAGGGTTGTCGGATATCCGCAGGAGACAGACCGTACTGCCGAAGCGCTGATGGAGGGTGGGCTGAACTATAAATTTATAGAACCATTTCTGGCCGGCAGAGATGGGGCTCGACAGCTGGCGGCAGCCATGCCGGAGAATGTTATCAGAACTCATATCATGGACAGAGATGAAATGAAGCAGATTCCTATCGATACTACTGTCGATCGTTATCTGAGATCTGTCAGGGAGAGGAATGTGCGCTCTCTTTATATCAGGGGCATTCCCCCGTCGGAAGGATTTGCCGGTCGGGGCGGTGAACAGGAGCTGCTGACGGAGGCGATAATTTCTGATCTGCAGTCGGCCGGTTTTGTGCCTGGCCTGGCTGAACCCCTCTCCGGGGAAGGATCCTCCTTTCATCTCCTGCTGACAAAATTAACCCTGGTCATAACCGCCGGTTTTGTTCTGATATCCGGCTGGCTCCCTGCGGAAAAAGATTTCCTGCGCGGGAAAATTTTCGGACTAATTCCGGTTGTATCTATACTGACAGCTGGCCTGGCTGCTGGTTTTATTTCCTGGCTGCTTCCCGGTCTTCTGCTTCGGCAGCTTACAGCTCTTCTGGCGGCTCTGATCTTTCCCTCGCTGGCAGGGCTGTTATTAGTCGATATCGTCAGGGGGAATACTGGGATTGTCTTCGGTCTGCTGCCGGCTCTGGCCGCCACAAAAGCAGGAGGGCTGCTGATCGCTTCAGTCCTGGCCGGCACTGAGTTTTACAATCAAATCCATCTATTTCGCGGTGTAAAAATCTCTTTTCTGATGCCGCTGGTGATTATATTTCTTTATTTTTATACCGGCAGCTCTTCCCGGAAAGCAAAGACAGAAAGCCTGCAGGAGCTGTTCGGCAGAGTTAAAAAATTTATACTAAGCCCCATAACCTGGGGCCATATTATCCTGGGCGGCCTGACAGCTGTGGTGCTGCTGGTTTATATCGGCAGAACCGGCAATCTTCCCTTCTTACCTGTGCCGGCCTGGGAACTGGCTATAAGGGATGCTCTTGAGAGTTTTCTGGGAGTGAGACCGAGGTTCAAAGAATTTTTAATAGGTCATTCTTTCCTT
This sequence comes from uncultured Halanaerobiaceae bacterium, assembly GCA_964436625.1. GTDB lineage: Bacteria > Bacillota > Halanaerobiia > Halanaerobiales > Halarsenatibacteraceae > Halarsenatibacter. The sequence goes on from CAYTDP010000002.1 coordinate 67,177, forward strand.
TTCCTGCTGCCCTTTCTGGCCGCTGGAAAAACTCCCGATTATTTCAAATTGCCGGCTGTGCTTCTGGCGACTATCGGGCAGATAACCGTGGTCAACAGCTTTTCGCATCTGCATACTCCTCTCATGGTAACACTGGAGAGGACAGCTTTCGGTTATCTGATGTCTCTGCCGCTGGCACTGCTGCTTTTGGGAGCCTATTTTGCATGTGCAAAATTCCGGGCGAATTTATCGCGGTGGATGTCGGTCGATCATGATTGAAGTAGTTTTGAGCGGTTATTACGGTTTTGACAACATGGGAGATGAGGCCATACTTTACAGCCTGATAACCGGTTTAAAAGAAGCGGAAAAACCCTGCCGGATAAATGTTCTCTCCGCCTCTCCCCGGAAAACTTCGAAAAGATACGGTGTTGAAGCTGTATCCAGAACTTCCCCGGGAAATATATTATCTGCTCTGCGCCGGAGCGATATTTTCCTCAGCGGGGGAGGCAGTCTCATACAGGATGCCACCAGTCTGCGTTCGCCGCTTTATTACCTGGGCCTTCTTGCCTTTTCCCGATTTTTTTCGAGCTGCACCGCCTTTGCCTTCCAGGGGGTAGGCCCTCTGAATACAGCACCTGTGAGAATGATGACGGCCAGAGCTATCAAAAAAGCCGATATCGTTTCCGTAAGAGATGAAGATTCCCGAAATCTGTTGACCTCGCTGGGACTGGAGAAGGAAAGCATCAGGGTCGTTCCCGATCCCGTTTTTTCGCTCTTTTCCGGGGATAGGCCAAAAGGAGTTGATGCCGGAGGCGAAAGGACTCCCCTGCAGCTCGGAGTGGCGGTTAGGCCCTGGCAGGACGACAGCTATCTCGACCCATTGACGGAGGGTATAATCGGATTTTCCCGTGACATCGACGAGCTGGAAATTACCCTTCTGCCCCTGCACAGGGGCAGGGATGAAAAGGCGGCCGAAGAGGTGGCCGGGGGTTTGCGGCAGAGAGAAGGTTTGAATAAGGATATTATAACGGTAAACCTCAAAACTCCTCCCGAACATCCCGCAAAAATAACCGATAAATTTTCCGGGCTGGATATGCTTTTGGGGGTGCGCCTTCATTCCCTGATCTTCGCCACCCTGCTGGGCATACCCTGTGCCGGCATCGAGTATGATCCCAAGATTTCTGCTTTTTTGAAACAGATAGATCTCGAACCGATAGGTACCACCTCCGATCTCAGCCCCCGGGACGTCGGGCTGGGCCTGCGCAGAACGCTCAACCGGAGCGAGATCATATCCAAAAAACAGCAGGACTATAGCCGGGAACAGAAAAAAGAGATAGCCTGCCATCTCGAGGAAATTTTGAGCTCTGTTAAGGAGGGGAAGGCTGATTAAGATATGACAGCAGAATCCAGAATAATGGGACTCAAAATAAACCCTCTGACCATGGACCGGACGGTAAAACTTATAGCTGAGAGAATAGAGAATGAGGAGGAGTACAGCTGTCTGCCTGTTTATACTCCCAATGCAGAAATATTTATGCAGGCCCGGCAGGATAAAAAATTTTTGAAGATCCTCAACAGATCGTGGTTGACGCTGCCCGATGGAGCCGGGCTGAAACTCGCCTCCCGGCTTTTACCTGATATTGAAAAGTTTCCTGCCCGGGTCGCCGGCTGTGACCTGCTCAAAAATCTGCTGGCGGCCGCCTCGCGCAGAGATTTCGATATATATTTTCTGGGAGGAAAACCGGGGATAGCCGCTGAAGCAGCCCGGCGCGCTCAAAAAAAACATGATGGTCTGGAGATATCAGGCTGTCATCACGGTTATCTGGACAGAGTCGATGCTGACCGACTTCTGAAGAGTATAAACGGGATAAAACCCGATCTGCTTTTTGTGGGCATGGGAGCTCCCCGGCAGGAAAGATTTATCGCAGCTTACCGGGAAAGATTGAAAGTCCGGGTGGCCGTCACTGTTGGAGGTAGTTTCGATGTTCTCTCCGGCCGGGTTAATAGGGCGCCGGTGGTTTTGCAGAAACTTTACCTGGAATGGCTGTACAGATTTTTAAAAGAACCCTCCCGCTGGCGTCGGATTTTAAGACTTCCTCGATTTATGACTTTAGTATTAAAGGAATCGTTCCGCGGGAGATTAAAAGCCAATTAAAAAGGAAAGGTGGTAAATGTGAAGATAAATATCAGGAAATTTATTTTGGGCCTGGTTATAATACTGGTTATGGCTGGTACCGTCCTGTCTCCGGCCGTCGAAGCCGAACAGGCACAGCTGGATGAGGAAATTAAAGAATATGCCTCGATGGAAAATTTCGAAAATATTTTAAATATAATCCAGGAGTATTACGTCGAGGAGGTTGAGGAGGAAAGGCTGCTCAAGGGCGCCATTGAAGGAATGCTCCGCGAAGTTGACCGCTACTCCGGTTATATGACCGAGGAAGAGTATCTGGAAATGCAGGAGGAGATGGAGGGTGAATACGGCGGTATAGGGATCATTATCACCATTCGCGATGGTGAGCTTACCATCGTTTCTCCTATAAGTGACACACCGGGCGATGAGGCCGGTCTCAAAGCCGAGGACGTCATAGCTGGAATAGATGGTGAAACCACGGAGGATATGACCCAGCAGAGAGCTGTGGATATAATGCGCGGAGATCCCGGCACCGAAGTTGAGCTGACTATAGAGCGCGGAGACGAGGAGTTTGAAGTGGATATCGTGCGGGAACTGATAGATATACCCATAGTCGAGACGGAAACGTATCCAGAAATGGATATAGGTTATATCTCGGTCTCCCAGTTTCTGCAGGAGACCGCCGACAAACTAAGCGAGGCTGTTAAAGAGATGGAAGAGGCCGGTAAGAGAGGCCTTATCATCGATCTCAGAAACAATCCAGGAGGAATACTGCAGGAGAGCGTAGAGGTCAGCAGCATATTCGGCGACGACGAAATTGTGCTTTCCATCAAACAGAGAGATGATCAGGAGCACGTTTTCAGGGCCAATCCGGACAGGATCAATACAGAGCTGCCCGTGGTCGTACTGACCAATCGCGGATCGGCCAGCGCTTCCGAGATAGTTGCCGGATTCATCAGAGATCAGGATAAAGGCAGGCTGGTGGGTGAGAGCACTTTTGGCAAAGGCAGCGTGCAGAGCGTCTTTCCCCTCGATGATGGATCTGCACTCAGGCTGACCACAGCCCAATACTACACCTCGGGCGAAAACCCCATATATGAAGATGGGCTCGAGCCCGATTATGTCGTAGAATACGAGGATGATCCTATCGAAGAAGAGGATCTGCAGATGGATAAAGCCCTTGAAATTTTATCCAGCTATCTGGAGGAAAACAGCTGGCCAGCCAGCGAGGAGTTTGATCTGGAGTAACGAACTCTGAAGAATTCCCGGTATCACTTTATGTTCTGGAGAAGAACCAAATGTTAATTACCGGTCCGGCTCCAGGCCAGCATAAAGCCTTCAAAAACTAACAGATCCAGCTTGCATTTTGAGGCAGAGATGATACAATGTAGATAAGAAAAGTATACTTTAATTACTGATTTTAATCTCGACCTTTAAAGGGGTTTTGTCAATGTTTAAAAAGATAGCTGCTGATTACAGAGCGATATTCGATCGCGACCCCGCCGTAAATAATTTTCTGGAAGCGCTGCTCTCAACTGCAGGATTTCATGCCATACTGGTTCACCGTTTTAATCATAAACTCTATAATCTGGGTTTAAGAACACTGCCCCGATTAATTTCACAGCTGGTCAGGTTCTTCACCGGCATCGAAATTCATCCTGGAGCGAGAATAAGCAGAGGTTTCTTTATAGATCACGGAATGGGGGTTGTCATAGGAGAAACTGCCGAACTCGGTGAAAATGTCACCCTGTTCCAGGGCGTCACCCTGGGCGGAACAGGCAACGAACAGGGAAAACGTCATCCCACCCTGGGCGATAATGTAGTCGTGGGGGCGGGAGCTAATATTCTCGGATCGATTGAGATCGAAAAAAACGTAAAGATCGGCGCCGGAGCTGTCGTGCTGGAAGATGTGCCGGCCAACTCTACAGTCGTCGGTGTGCCCGGCAGGATAGTGAAAAAAGATGGCCGCAAAATTCATGCAGAAAGGGATCTCGAACATGGAGATCTGCCCGATCCCGTGCAGGAGAGAATCAGAGATCTGGAAAAAGAAGTTCAGGAGCTGAAAGAACAGATCGAAAGGGATCAGAACAGAAGAGTATCCTGAGAAATCGCCGATAGTCTGATATGAATAGCAGAAATTTATGCTGAACAAAACTTGACAAAGCATGTCTATTATATTATAATATGCCTAAGATGAATTAGTAATCATTACTAAATATTTGTTTGTGATTTCCCCCCAACCCCTAACCTTATAACTCCTGCCCTATCCTCCCCCTTCTCGGGGAGGTTTTTTTTTGAGCTGAAAATGTTGTATAATGTAAAGGGTAGACCTGAATTTCTGCTGCCGGGAGGTGAAGTATTTTTTATGAGTCCGGATTTTAATTTAAAAGCCCCCTATGAACCCCGGGGAGATCAGCAGCAGGCCATCGAAAAGCTGGTCTCCGGGCTGGAGTCAGGCTGCGAAAAACAGACTCTTCTGGGCGCTACCGGCACCGGCAAAACTTATACTATGGCTTCAGTGATAGCGAAAATAAACCGTCCAACCCTCGTTATTGCTCATAATAAAACGCTGGCTGCTCAGCTGACCAGCGAATTCAAGGAGTACTTCCCTGAAAATGCTGTTGAGTATTTTGTCAGCTACTACGATTATTATCAGCCGGAGGCTTATGTTCCGGCTACAGACACCTATATCGAGAAGGATACCTCTATAAATGAAGACGTGGAAAAGCTCAGGCTTTCGGCCACCAGTTCGCTGTTCGAACGCAGAGATGTGCTGATCGTGGCCAGCGTCTCCTGCATATATGGTCTTGGTTCTCCCGAGGACTATCATGATATGTCCTGTCAGCTGCAGAGAGGAGCTATGAAATCCCGGGATGATATCGTCAGAGAGCTCACTCTTTTGCAGTACAGCCGCAACGATGTAGACCGCTCGCGCGGTCATTTTAGAGTGCGGGGAGATGTGCTGGAAATATTCCCGGCCTATCGGGACATAGCCTTAAGAGTTGAACTTTTTGGCGATGAGGTCGAGCGATTGACCGAGATAGATCGGGTGACCGGCGAAATACAGAAAGAGCACGACGAATTTACCGTCTATCCGGCCAGCCACTTTGTCACTCCCGAAGCCAAAATAGAAAGAGCCTTAAAATCGATTCGGGAGGAGCTGCAGGAAAGGCTGGAAAAACTCAGAGATCAAAATAAGCTGGTCGAAGCTCAGCGGCTGGAACAGCGGACAAAACACGACCTGGAGATGCTGGAAGAGATGGGCTTTTGCTCGGGGATAGAGAACTATTCCCGGCATCTGCAGGATAGAAAGCCGGGAGCTCCGCCCAATACCCTGCTGGATTACTTTCCCGAGGATTTTGTCGTGATGATCGATGAATCACATAAGACGGTGCCCCAGATAGGCGGCATGTTTGCCGGAGATAGATCCCGCAAGGAAAAGCTGGTGGAGTACGGATTTCGTCTACCTTCTGCCCTTGACAACCGGCCTCTGAATTTTGAGGAATTTGAGGAAAGTCTCAACCAGGCCGTCTTTGTATCCGCCACCCCCGGGCCCTATGAGAGGGAGCACAGCGAACAGATAGTGGAACAGATTATACGTCCCACCTACCTTGTCGATCCCGAGGTCGATGTGCGGCCCAGCGATAATCAAATAGATGATCTGCTGGAGGAGATCAGAAAGGTCGTCGAAGAGCAGAATAATCGGGTGTTGATAACCACCCTCACCAAAAATATGGCTGAAGATTTGACCCAGTATCTCGGCGAAGCGGGAGTGAGAGTGCGTTATCTTCATTCCGATATAGATACGATCGAAAGGTCGGAGATAATCCGCGATCTGCGGCTGGGAGAATTCGATGTGCTGGTGGGAATCAACCTGCTGCGGGAAGGGCTCGATATTCCCGAGGTGGAGCTGGTGGCCATACTGGACGCCGATAAAGAAGGATATCTGCGTTCAGAAAGGGCATTAATTCAGACCATCGGCCGGGCTGCCAGAAACCGCCGCGGTCGGGTCGTCATGTACGCCGACGAGATTACCGATTCGATGCGGGCAGCCATAGATGAAACCGAACGGAGGCGAAGAAAACAGCAGCGATTTATCGAAGAGAACGATGTAAAACCGCGCTCGATTAAAAAAGAGGTTAGAGATGTTCTGCGGCCCATAGATATGGTTAAGGACGATACTGCTGAACGGAAAACCAAATCCGACAGCGAAAGCGGTGGAGATGGAGGGGTGGATCTCAAAAATCTCTCCCGGAATGAAATAAATAACCGCATTCTGGATCTCGAAGAGGAGATGGAATCCGCCGCCGATAATCTGGAATTTGAGATCGCCGCCCAGCTCAGAGATGAGATAGAGAAACTCGAAGCTGAGCTGGAGAGAAGATAGCTGTGCAAATATAAATATTTTGAGGTGAAACAATGGCCAAAGACAACATTTTTATAAAGGGAGCTGCCGAAAACAACTTAAAAGAGATAGATGTCGAAATTCCTCGCAACGAACTGGTGGTGATAACCGGATTGAGCGGATCTGGCAAATCCTCTCTGGCCTTCGATACTCTTTACGCTGAAGGTCAACGCCGTTATGTGGAGTCATTATCCTCCTATGCCCGGCAATTTTTGGGACAGATGGATAAACCCAGAGTCGATTATATTGAAGGTCTATCACCGGCTATATCGATAGATCAGAAAAACAGCAGCCAGAACCCCCGCTCGACGGTGGGGACGGTTACCGAAATATACGACTACCTGCGCCTGCTTTACGCCCGTCTGGGCACCCCTCACTGTCCTCAGTGCGGACAGCAGATAACTTCTCAGACGGTCGATGAGATTGTGGATCAGGTAATGGAAAATCCCGTTGGGACCAAACTCCAGGTCCTGGCCCCGGTGGTCAGAGGACGCAAGGGCCGTCACGAAAAGGTGTTCGCCCGGGCCCGCAGGGATGGTTTTATCCGCGCCAGAGTTGACGGTGAAACCAGGCTTTTAGAGGAAGAAATAGAACTCGAGGAGAATAAAAAGCACGATATAGAAATTATCGTAGACAGGCTGGTTATCAAAGATGATATGCGGGAGCGCCTATCAGATTCGATCGAGACCGCTCTCGATTACGGTGAGGGACTGGTCATGGTTGATTATGTTGAGAGCGGAGAAATTCGCTCCTACAGCGAGGAATTTTCCTGTCCTGACTGCGATATAAGCCTGGAGGAGCTCTCCCCCCGCATGTTCTCTTTCAACAGCCCCTACGGTGCCTGCGAGAACTGCGAGGGTATAGGAATAAAGAAGGAATTCGCTCCAGATCTGCTCATAGATGAGGAAAAATCCATAAGTGAAGGCGGCATAGTTCCCTGGGCCAGCTCTCGCAGCCGCTATTATCCCCAGCTGCTGGAAGCTTTGAGCGAAGAATATGGTTTTTCCCTGGAAACTCCTATAGGCGAACTTCCCGATGAGATAGTCGATATATTAATCAACGGTTCGGAACGCGAGCTCAGCTTTCCCTATACCAACAGATACGGGAAAACCCGGGAGCACAATACGAAGTTCAAAGGAGTTATAGGCTATCTCAAAGAGAGAGCCGACCGCTCCGACTCCCCCGGCTCACACAGGCGCCTGGAGAAGTTCATGAGCGAGCGCCCCTGTCAGGAATGCGGCGGACAGAGATTGAAGCCGGTGGTGCTGGCGGTTACCTTCGGCGGGATTTCGATAGCCGAATTCACCTCTCTCACGATCTTCGAAGCGCTGGAATTTCTGGAGGACGCGGAGAATGATCTGAGCGAGCGGGAGCTTCACATCGGTGAAGAGATATTGAAGGAGATCCGCAGCCGCCTGAGCTTTATGCGCGATGTTGGCCTCGGTTACCTGACCCTCGAGCGCAGCGCTGCCACCCTTTCCGGAGGCGAGGCCCAGCGCATCCGCCTGGCCACCCAGATCGGCTCGGGGCTGGTGGGAGTTATGTATATTCTCGATGAACCCAGCATAGGTCTGCACCAGCGCGACAAGGACAGGCTGCTAAACACCCTGGAAAAGATAAGAGATCTGGGCAACACAGTGATAGTGGTCGAGCACGATAAGGAGATGATCAGAGCGGCCGATAGAATTATAGATCTGGGTCCCGGCGCCGGCAAATCGGGAGGAGAGGTTGTGGTTAACGGAACTCTCGAGGAGGTTAAAAGCTGTGATGATTCGCTGACCGGCAGTTATCTCCGGGGCGAAAAAAATATCTCCGTGCCCGATTATCGGGAGGAGGGTACAGGTAATTCCCTGGTCATCAAAGGAGCCAAACAGCACAACCTCAAGGATATAGACGTGGAAATACCTCTGGGAACCTTTACCTGTATAAGCGGTGTCTCCGGTTCCGGCAAGAGCACCCTCATAAACTACATTTTGAAGAGACAGCTTATGAAGGAATTCCATGATTCGACCAGCATGCCCGGTGAGCATGATGATATCGAGGGCGTGGAGAATATCGGCAAGATAGTCAATATAGATCAATCACCTATCGGACGGACGCCCCGTTCTAACACCGCGACTTACACAAAGGTATTTGATTACATCAGGAAGCTTTTTGCCGACACGCCCGAGGCGCGCCGCCGAGGTTATGACAAGGGGCGTTTTAGCTTCAACGTCAAAGGCGGACGCTGTGAGGCCTGCGGAGGTAATGGGGTGAAGGAGATCGAAATGCACTTTTTGCCTGATGTACATGTTCCCTGTGAGGTATGCGAGGGAAAAAGGTATAACCGCGAGACACTGGAGGTTACCTATCGGGGCAAAAATATCGCTGATGTGCTCGATATGACTGTGGCCGAGGCGCTGGAATTTTTTGAGAACATCTCGCCGGTAAAGCGAAGGCTGCAGACTCTTAAGGACGTGGGCCTGGGTTATATTAAACTCGGCCAGCCGGCCACGACTCTTTCGGGAGGAGAAGCACAGAGAGTTAAGATTTCCCGCGAACTGGGCAAGCGCAGCACCGGTGACACTCTCTATATGCTCGATGAGCCGACCACCGGCCTGCACTTTAACGATGTGGAGAAGCTTCTCTCGGTCCTTCGCAGGCTGCGTGAAGGCGGCAATACCGTTATAGTCATCGAGCACAATCTAGATGTTATAAAGTCGGCCGATCATATCATCGATCTGGGTCCCGAGGGAGGATATGACGGCGGCGAGATCGTGGCTGTCGGCTCCCCGGAGGAAGTGGCTGAAGTCAGAGAATCTTATACAGGCAGTTATCTGCGAAAGAAGCTGCCGGGAATGAGAAAATCAGAAGCTATATAGAGGTGAAAGATTATGACGACCGCTGGCATGAGATCACAGCTGCAGAGCCTGCCCGAGAGGCCGGGGGTCTATATGTTCGAGGACGGCTCCGGCGAGGTCATATATGTCGGCAAGGCTAAATCGCTCAAAAGCCGCCTGCGCTCATATTTTAACAGCAGCGGTCGGCGCTACAAATCCAGATTAATCCAGCAGGAAGCTGAAGATTTTGATTATCTCATCACCGAAAATGAGGTAGAGGCTTATATTCTCGAGGCCAACCTCATCAAAAAATACGGTCCCAGATACAACATCCAGCTGAAAGATGATAAAACTTATCCCTATATAAAGGTGACGGTCCAGGAGGATTATCCGAGAATATTGAAATCCCGGATGGTCAGGGAAGATGGTGCCCGCTATTACGGTCCTTATGCCGATGTGGGGGCGGTTTACAGAGTTATGAATACCGTCAAGGACCTGTTCAAACTGCGGCGCTGCAGCGGCGAGCTCGATGCTGCTGCGGAGAGGAACGGTCCCTGCCTCAATTACCACATAGATAAGTGCAGAGCTCCCTGTCAGGGAAAAATCGGCCGCTCCCGGTATCGAGCCCAAATTGAAAATATCTGCCGTTTTCTGGCCGGTTATCAGGATGATCTCCTCGCTCAGGTGGAGGAGAGGATGCAGAAAGCAGCTGCGGACAGAAATTTTGAGCGGGCTGCTGACTTTCGCGACGGGCTGCAGGCTTTAAAGAAGCTGACCCGCCAGCAGAAGGTCGCCTCCGGCAGCAGTCATAACCTGGATGTTATCGGATTGGTCCGGGAGGAAGAAGCCGACATGGCCTGTGCGCAGCTGCTCTTTGTTCGCAACGGCAGCCTGGTGGGGCAGGATTATGTTATCCTGAGAGGTGTGGCCGGAGAGGCCCCGGGTGAAATTGCCGCCTCTTTTCTGCCCCGATTTTATGCCGGTTCCAGTGACATTCCCCCGCAGATACTGCTCTCCAGCCTTCCCGAGAAAGTTGGGATGCTGGAAAAATCTTTAAAAAAGCGCCGGGAAGGTGGCAGAGTGGAATTGAAGATGCCACGCAGGGGCGAGAAGAGCAGGCTTGTAGAAATGGCCGAAGAAAATGCCCGGCAGAACCTCAAGAAAAATGCCATCAAAAGGCGCTATCAGGAGGAAAAATCTGCCCGGGAGCTGCAGCAGCTCCAGGAGGAATTGGAACTCGAGAAAAAACCCTTTCATATAGAAGGCTTTGATGTCTCCAATCTTAAGACCAGCGATTCGGTGGCCTCGCTGGTGGTTTTTAAAGGGGGAAACCCCAGCAAAGAGATGTACAGGCGTTTCAGGATAAAATCAGTTTCCGGCCAGGATGATTATGCCATGATGCAGGAGGTCATAGAGAGAAGATATACCCGTCTTCTCGAGGAGGACCGCAAACTTCCGGATTTGATTTTGATAGATGGAGGCAGAGGTCAGCTCAATGCAGCGGTAGAAGTCCTGGATGAACTGGGACTTCAGAATTTAAATATCGTTTCTCTGGCCAAACAGGATGAGGAAATATACATTCCCGCCGAAGAATCACCGCTGAAGCTTCCCGGAAACTCACCCGGCCTGCAGCTTCTGCAGAGGGTCCGCAACGAGGCCCATCGCTTTGCCGTCAACTATCATCGCAAACTACGATCGCGCCGGCTCACCGAGAGCATGCTGGATCAAATAAGAGGTATAGGCCCGGCCAGAAGAAAAAAGCTTCTCCAGCATTTTGGTTCGCTGGGACAGATCAGAAATGCCACCCCCGATGATCTGCAGGAGGTGGAGGGGATAAGCGACGAGCTGGCCGCAAGAGTTTACGAATATCTTCAGGAGCACACCCGTCAGGTTTAAACGGACGGCTTTTTGGTCCGTCTGCAGCCGTAAATTAAATTTTATTTAAATTATTAAGTGATAGAGGCAGGATAAGCAGGGGCTTTATTGAATAAATTTTAACAGGACCATTAATAAACAGGAGGGGGACCAGTATTATGAAAAATCTTTCTGAAATCGACCCGGAGATAAAACAGTACATTGAAGAGGAACAGGATAGACAGGACAATAACATCGAATTGATAGCCTCTGAGAATTTTGTCAGCGATGCTGTCATGGAAGCGGCGGGATCCTGCCTGACCAACAAGTATGCCGAGGGATATCCCGACAATCGCTATTATGGAGGCTGCGAGGTTGTCGATAAAGTCGAAGATCTGGCCCGTGAGCGCGCCAGAGAATTATTTGATGCCGAACACGCTAATGTCCAGCCTCATTCCGGATCTCAGGCCAATCAGGCGGTGTTCTTCTCCGCTTTATCTCCCGGCGATACCGTGCTGGCAATGGATTTGTCCCACGGCGGTCATCTGACCCACGGCAGCCCTGTCAATATTTCGGGAGATTATTACGATGTTGTCCATTATGGCGTCGATAAGGAGCAGGAAGTTATCGATTTTGATCAGGTTTCCCGGCTGGCCGAAGAATACGATCCGGAACTGATAATCGCCGGTGCCAGCGCCTATCCCAGGATAATCAACTTCAAGAAATTTCGCGAAATAGCCGATGAGGTGGATGCCTATCTGATGGTCGATATGGCACATATAGCCGGTCTGGTTGCGGCAGGACTTCATCCCAATCCGGTAGGAGTGGCCGACTTTGTAACCACAACCACCCATAAAACCCTGCGCAGCACCAGGGGGGGTATGATACTCTGCTCCGAAGAACACGCCGATGATATCGACAAGGCTGTTTTTCCCGGAATTCAGGGAGGGCCTCTCATGCATATAATTGCTGCCAAGGCAGTGGGCTTCAAAGAAGCTCTCACCGAGGAATTCAAGGAGTATCAGGAGCAGATAATCAAAAACGCCCGCACTCTGGGAGAGGAGCTGCAGGAGTACGGAATGCGGCTTGTTTCCGGCGGCACCGACAATCACCTGCTGCTCGTCGATCTGACCAATATGGATATCACCGGCAAAGATGCAGAAACCGCTTTAGATAAAGTATCCATCACGGTAAACAAAAATACCATACCCTACGAGGAGAGAAGCCCAAAGGTGACCAGCGGCATACGTCTGGGCACCCCGGCGGTAACCACCCGCGGTATGGAAGAGGAAGATATGAAGGAGATAGCCCGTCTGATTTATGAAACCCTTAAAAGTTATAAAAACGATGGCGATCTTCAGGAGATCAGGGAGGAAGTTCTGGAGCTCACATCTGAATTCAAATAAAAGGAGCCCGGGAATTGAAGATGGTTTTTGAGGATGGATTAACTGAGTGTCAGGCACCCCCTCCGGGGTGCTTTTTATTTTGCGGCAGGAATATCTCTCTGGAAAGGGAATTATATAAGAGGAGGATTGAAAAATGGATTTTAAGCTTGTAGTTCTCGATCTCGATGATACCCTGCTCAAAAATGATCAAACTATAGAACCCCGGGCCGCCCGGACCATCAAAGAATTCAAGGATAAGGGAATAGAGTTTATGATCGCCACCGGCCGGGCATACTGTACTGCTCTGCCTTTCCAGAGAGAACTCAAAATCGATAGTCCGATCATCTGCCACAATGGAGCTTTCATTCTGGATGGAGATGGCCGGGAGCTTTATCATAAACCGGTTGCTCTGCCCCTGGCCAGGGAGATAATGAATTTCTGCCATGAGCATGGACTGGAACTCTGTATCTATGTTAAGGATTCGTTATATTTTCGGCGGAGAAATGCACAAACCGCCGGTTATGAACGCACATCAGAAATTGTAGGGGAGCCCACCCATAGGCCTCTGGCCGAAGTTATAGACTCCCCTCCGACTAAAATGCTTATCCTGGAGGAGGACCGGCGGCGCCAGGAGCATTATATTGCCAGATTGAGAGATCTTTACAGCCGCCGTTTAAATATAACCACCTCCAAGTCTCATTTTATAGAAATTATCAATAGTTCGGTCGATAAATCTGAAGCTCTCAAATATCTGGGCAATCATATGGATTTCGAACCGGAGGAAGTGGTGGCGATGGGCAACGGTTTTAACGATCTGGGCATGATAAACTGGGCCGGAATCGGTATTGCCGTTGAAAACGCCCCGGCCGGGATTAAAAACTCCGCTGATAAAATTACAGCCAGCAACGAAGAGGCGGGAGTGGCCCGGGCCCTGGAATCGCTTTTTGGAAGTTCGGATAAGGAACAAGATGTCTGAACAGGAAGCGCTGAATACTGAAACGAGTGCAGACAGCTGGGAGGTCTGGAATTGACTTTTTGGAATATAATTAAGGATGCTTTTAAAAAGTTTTACGAGTCGCTTTTTTTTAATATCATAATAAGCCTGATATGGTTTGCGTTCTCCGCTCCGATAATGTTTCTGGCTCTCAACGCCTTTCGACCGCAGGGAATTACCTTTCCTCTGCTCATACCTCTGCTGCTCATAGGTCCATTCACTATCTCAGGTATGACCGTCATCGACAAAAAATACTGCCGGGAACCGGTCAAACTGCGTCAGTTTTTTACCGATCTTCCCCCGGTTTTTATCAAAGGCATAATCAATATGGCCTTTGCCGGTGCTGTTTACGCGGTTCTTCTCATAGCTGTCAATTTTTATCTGGCCCGTTCCGGGGATAGCTTTGTGATGCTCGCCCTGACCGCGCTGGTGGTCTATTTCCTTCTTTATTTTACCCTGAGTCAGATGCTTTTCTGGGGTTTATCTGTGGTGAGAGAAGAAATGAATTTTTTGACCAGGGTGAAGTACTCTCTTTTGATTCCTCTGGATAATCTCTTCCATTCGGCTATCTGGCTTTTGATTCAGCTGGTCCTTACCGCCGGCCTGTTCATACTCACCCCCGGACTGCCTGTTCTGTTCTTCAGCCTCACCTCTCTTTTGATCATCAGCGGCACCCGCAAGCTGCTGGATCCTTACGTAAAAGAAGAACTTCAGATCGAAATGTAGGAGGGAAATTAGGCCTATGAATGAAATTTTAGCCGGAGTTGATCTGGGTGGAACCAAAATTTTAACTGCTGTAGCGGATGAGAAGGGCAGCATTATGGGCAGCTGCCGCCGGGACACTGAGGTGGAAAGAGGAGAAGAGCGGATCGTGGAAAATATCTGTCTCAGCCTGGAAGCCGCACTGGAAGAAGCTGAAATCAAGAAGGATGAGCTTTCAGCCATGGGAGTGGGCAGCCCCGGGCCGCTCGATACCCGGAAAGGTATAATTCATGAGACGCCCAACCTTCCCTTTGTAGATTTTCCGCTTGTGGATAAGCTCGAAGAAAAGCTCGGTCTGCCCGTGTATCTCGAAAATGATGCTAACGCTGCGGCTCTGGGAGAAAAAAATTTCGGAGCCGGCAGAGACGGCGGCGATCAGATTTATATTACTGTCAGCACGGGTATCGGCGGCGGAATCATTATAAATGATGAGATATTTCACGGCGCAGGAGATGGAGCCGGCGAGATAGGTCACATGATCGTAAAACAGGGAGGGCCTACCTGCGGGCTGGGTCAGCACCGCGGCTGCCTGGAAGCGATGGCTTCTGGAACTGCTGTGGCCAGGGAGGCCAGGAGAATGACTTTAAACGGCAGAACTCCGGAGTTAGAAAAATTGCTGGCTGAAAATGAAATAGATCCGGAGGATCAGGAGATACCCGGTCATATCATAGCTGAAGCTGCCCGCAGAGGAGATGAAGCCGTCAGAATGATTTACAGGGAGATGGGTTATTATCTGGGCATGGGAGTGGCCAGCTTGATAACTTTATTCAATCCCGATATGATTATATTTGGAGGCGGGGTTATGAAGGCCCGTGATCTATTCTGGAAGGAGATGACGAAGAGCGCAGCCGATCATGCTCTGCCTTCAGCCCGGGAAATCTGTGATCTGGTCGAAGCTGAGCTGGGTGATAGGACCGGAGTTTATGGGGCGATAGCAGCCGCTAAAACAGCCCGGGCTTAAAAAAGATGGAGGAATCTTCGATCGAGGAGGAGAGATCGTGGAAGAGGAAGACATAAAGTTTTGTCGAGAGATGCTCGAGGAAGTATCACGAAGCTTTGCTCTTACAATACCGATGCTCGACGATGAGCTGCAGGATCCTGTTACCATAATCTATCTGCAGGATCGACTGCTCGACAGCTTCGAGGATGAGCTGCCGGATATAGATTTGGATACCAGAACGGAGATGATGGATTCTGTCGTGGAGTTATTCGATCCCGGCCGCAGCGACCCCGCCGGACTTATTGATCGCATTCAGGGATGGGCTTTCCGCTTTCAAGATGAATCTCTAGGCCGGCTGGTCAGAAACTGTGATCGCCTCTGGAGAGCCTACCGGTCACTTCCGGCTGATTTGCGAGGAATTTCCTATCCCTGGCTGGAGGAGATGAACCGGGGAATGCAGATATATCTGCAGGAATCGGTAGCCAGTTTTGAAGATCTGGATGATTACTGCTACTATGTGGCCGGAACCGTCGGCGGTTTTCTCACCGATATCGTTCTTTATTTTGCCGGGAAGGAAAGCGGAGGAAGAAACGTGCTGGAAGAAAACTATTCCGAAGCCGGTATTTTTCTGCAGAAAGTCAATATCTCCCGGGATATCAGAGCGGATATAACCGGTCGGAATAGGGTTTTTTGGCCTCTGGAAGAGCTCTGCCTGACAGAGGAGGAACTGCTCAGCAGCCGACATCGCTCTCAGGCGCTATCTGCTCTCGATAAGATGATCAAAAGCGCCCGCAGCCATATTCCTGCTCTGCTGGAGTATCTGGAGGCGATTCCTGATGATCTGCCGGGCTATAGAAAGTTCTATTCTGTCAATAATGCGATGGGACTGGCCACTCTCGAGCATCTCCATAAAAACAGCGATGTTTTTACATCCGATGAACCGGTAAAGGTTCCGCGCTGGAAAACCTATATGATAAAAAAGTTTCCGGAAAAGTTTATGCGCAGGCTTGTCCGGGAGCATCTTTGAAAAAGCACAGAGGAATTTTGACAGGAAGGAAGTGCAGTGTATGAAGCTGATAATTATTACAGGTATGTCAGGTGCTGGCAAGTCGCTGGCTCTGGACTTTTTTGAAGATAAAGGTTATTATTGTGTTGACAATCTGCCGCCGGCCCTGATAGAACCTTTCGCCGATCTTTGTCTCCAGTCGAATTACGATCGGCTGGCTGTTGTCAGCGATATCAGGGGCAGGGAGTTTTTCGATGTGCTCTCATCCTCGCTCAACTCGCTGGATGAGAGGGAGCTTTATTACGAGATATTTTTCCTGAATGCTTCCAATGAGACACTTGTCAGCCGTTTTAAGGAGACGCGCCGGAAACACCCCCTGGACGAAGAGGGCAGGCTGCTGGAAGCCATAAAAAAGGAAAGATCGCTGCTGGAAGAGCTCAAGGGACGGGCCAGCAAGGTTCTTGACACTTCCAGATTTTCCGTGCAGGAGTTTCATCAGGAGCTCAACCGGCTCTATTCATCCGCCCGGGATGATTCTTTAGACCTATCTATTTCCCTGACCTCCTTCGGCTTCAAGCACGGTGCGCCGATGGATGCTGATCTGGTTTTTGACGTGAGATTTTTGCCCAACCCCTATTATGTCGACTCTCTGCGCGAAAAAACCGGCAGGGAGAGGGAAGTTCAGAAATACATCTTTAAATGGCCCAAGGCGGAGAAGTTTTACGACAGACTTTTCAGCTTTCTCAAATTTCTTCTGCCCGAGTACAGGCGGGAGGGTAAGAGTCACCTGATGATAGCTATCGGCTGTACAGGCGGTCATCACCGCTCTGTCGCTTCTGTCCTCAGGCTGGAAAATTATCTGACGAGTCAGGGGTACAGGGTCAGCGTTCAGCATCGAGATATCGATAAATAAATTCTCAAAAGAATATAACAGGAGAGAAAAACTTTGCAGGTATGGAAATGGCTCTATCCCGGCATAGGTTTAAAAAGGTGGATGGCACTTCTGGCAGGGGCGATTTTGCTGACCTTTGTGGGGGTAGTATCTCTGATAAACAGGTTGATATATCCCTTTGTGGAGATAAATACCGAGATAGATCTGCTGAAATTCCTGCTTTCGGGTTCTCCTGTGCTGGGGCTTTTGTTCTCAGCGGGAGGTATAGCTCTTTTTATCTACTCTCTGATGAAGATGCTGGAAAAGATCAGCTCTGAATCCGACAGCCCGGTTCTCTCTCTGTACAGAGAAAAAAGACTGAGCAGAGGACCACAGATAACCGCTTTAGGCGGAGGAACGGGTCTCTCGAATCTGCTGCGCGGTTTAAAGCAAAAAACCAGCAACATCAATGCAGTCGTCACGGTATCCGATGATGGAGGCAGCTCCGGCAAACTGCGCAGCGAGCTGGGCATGCCTCCTCCAGGTGATATTCGCAATTGTCTTGTGGCCCTGGCAGATACAGAACCGCTCATGGAGGATCTCTTTCAATATCGCTTCAGCGCTGATGGACATCTCGTGGGACACAGCTTCGGCAATCTATTTATAGCATCCATGAACCAGGTGCTGGGAGACTTTGAGGATGCGGTGCGGGAATCGAGCAAGGTGCTGGCGGTGAAAGGCCAGGTGCTGCCGGCCACCAAGGAAAATGTAAGATTGGGAGCTGTCTTTGAAGACGGGAGCAGCGAGTTAGGGGAGTCCACGATTCCTCTGATAGATAAAAAAATAGAAAATGTATTTTTAAAGCCCGAATCCTGTCAGGCCAGCCAGAGGACAATTGAATCTTTAAAGGAGGCCGATTTGATCACGGTGGGACCGGGCAGTCTTTACACCAGCCTGCTGCCCAATTTGCTGATAGATGATATAGTCGAGATAATGAAAAATTATCCGGCCACTAAAATTTATATCTGCAATATAATGACCCAGCCGGGTGAAACAGACGGTTATGATGCGGCCGATCACGTCAGAGCTATAACCGAGCATCTGGGAAGTCAGATTTTTGACTGGATAATCGTCAACCGCGAGCCGGTGCCGGAGGATATTGCCCGCCGCTATCGCGAGGAAGGTTCCCGGCCTGTCGGATACAAGGAGGTAGAACTCAAAGAGATGGGTCTCAAAATAAGATCGGCTGAACTGCTTCAGCGCCAGGATGATTCATATCTGCGTCATGATCCTCAAAAACTTTCCAGAATAATTATGAGCATAGCAGCTGAAAATTCACGGGGAAGTTTACTGTAGATGTCCTTTACAGATGAAGTTAAACATGAACTGGTAAGATATGATAGCGATAGCGAGAAGGAACTGGAAGCTGAGCTGACAGCTCTGATGAGAAGAGCCGGTTCCATAATTCTGAGCGAAAACAGATTGGCCTTCAGACTCGAGTTTTCATATGCCGATCTCTCCCGTCGGGTTTACAGCTGGCTGCGCAGCGAATATGATCTGGAGATGGAGGTTCTGGCTCAGGATGACCGGTTCGGCGGCGGCAATAATTATGAGTTATACCTGCCGGACCAGCCCGATCTGAACAGTTTTTTAAAGAAGCTTAAGCTTTTGACCGAGAAGGGGCGGCCCGACTTTTATATCAATCCCCGATTTTTCAGGCAAAAAAAGCTGGCCCAGGCATATATCAGGGGTTTTTTTCTGGCGGCAGGTTCGGTCAACCGC
The DNA here is from genome assembly GCA_964436625.1 of uncultured Halanaerobiaceae bacterium. Lineage (GTDB taxonomy): Bacteria > Bacillota > Halanaerobiia > Halanaerobiales > Halarsenatibacteraceae > Halarsenatibacter. The sequence continues at coordinate 86,105 of CAYTDP010000002.1, forward strand.
CCCGAGGCGGAGTATCATCTGGAGATAAGATGTGACCACAGCGCCCAGGCGGAGGATTTGATTAAATTATTCTTCACCTTAAATCTGAGGCCGGGTTTTATCGAACACCGCGATCTTTTTGTGGTCTATTTTAAAAATTTTGCAAGTATCTCTGCGGTTTTAAACCATATGGGGGCAGAAAAAGCTCAGCTCAAGCTGGAAAATAACCGGGTTGTGAGTGAGATGAAAGAAGATGTCAACCGTCGGGTCAACTTTGAAACCGCAAATCTCGATAAAACGGTTTCAGCTGCCATGGAACAGCTGCAGGCTATCAAGGATATAGAAAGAGCTGGAAAATTACAGGATCTGCCTTCCGGACTGCAGGAGATGGCTGAACTGAGAAAGAACAACCCGTACGCCAGTTTGAAGGAGCTGGGTGAGAAGCTCGATCCGCCGCTAAGCAAATCAGGCGTGAACAGCCGGCTGAGAAGACTAAAAAAGATAGCTAGCGGCCTCAGGGGGGAGCAGTAATGGATCTTTCCATGGATGTTCAACCTCAGCAAAAACAGACACAAAAACAGGAAATAGTGATGACCTCAAAACTGCAGATGGCGATAGAGCTTCTGCAGTACAACAGCCTGGAGCTGGAGAAATTTATAGATAGCAAACTCCTGGAGAATCCTCTTCTGGCCCGGGAAGAGGAAGAATGGCAGGAAAGAGTTGAGGCCCACAGGATGAAAAGAGGAAAAGGGCAGGTAAGCCCGGGGGATACGGAAAGATTTAAAAAGTTTGTCAGCTATCATCCCGGCCTGCTGGAACATCTTGAACTGCAGCTGCCGGAGGTGCTGCCCGGAAAAGACCGCGAAATAGCCCGATATATTCTGGCCAGTCTGGATGAGCGAGGACTTCTCGAAATGAGCCCGGCCGGGCTGGCAGAGGAGCTCGATTGTCGGGAGAGCAGAGTCGAAAATATTCGCAAAAGTCTTTTGAAACTGGACCCGGCCGGAATAGCTGCCAGATCACCCCTTGAAGCTCTCCGGGCTCAGCTGCATCAGGAAAAGCACGCCGGTTCTGAGCAGGTATTAAAACTGGCAGAGCGTATTCTGGAGGAGCATTACGAAGAGCTGGAAAAGCTGAAGGTTGAACAGCTTTTTCAGAAGTTTTCCGCTGACCCCGATGATCTCAAAAAAGCTCTGAATCTATTGAGACGGCTTAATCCTCATCCGGCCGCCTCCTTCGACGAGGATTTATCCCGGGCCGGCAATCTCGAACCCGATGTCATCGTTAAAAAAACTTCGGGAGAGTACAGGATCGAGCTCAATCGAGGAGTCAGTCCTGCCCTGACCATAAATGATAGTTATTATAGAATGATGAAACAGGCCGAGAGCAAAGAGGCCCGGGAGTTTCTGGAGGACAAATTTCAGTCGGCTCTCTGGATAATCAGAGCGGTGGAAAGAAGAAGGATGACTCTGGAAAGAATTTCATCGAGCATCGTGGAAAAACAGCGGGAATTTCTGGAGAAGGGAATAAAATATTTAAAACCGATGACGATGGAGGAAATAGCTGAAGAGGCAGATGTACATGAGTCCACCGTCAGCAGGGCAGTAAGGGACAAATATCTGCAGACGGGCAGGGGTCTCTATCAGTTCAAATTCTTCTTCAACGGCGGTGTTAAAGGCACTGCTGCTCCCGCCGTCAGGGCTATAATTTCTGAGATAATTGAGAAAGAGGAGCCGGATAGCCCGATGAGCGATCGGGAGATTATTGAAAAGATTGAAGAGGAATACGGGATAGATATTTCCCGGCGGACGGCAGCAAAATACCGAAATTCTCTAAATATTCCCTCCTCTACCCGTAGAGGCAGATGGTATCACCAGATATAACCGGATTGAAAACATGATAGGTTTTTCCGGTTAAATTTTTTGGTCCATCTCCATCTCAGCTGGGTGCATAGAGTTTTCGTCATTTTCTTAATGCGTATAATTGAAAGCTATAAAGCTCTGTTCACCATGA
>CAYTDP010000003.1:0-64911 GCA_964436625.1 uncultured Halanaerobiaceae bacterium
CTCTTACTGGACCGGCCAGAAAGAGATCTCCGATAAGATCTAAAAGTTTATGACGGCAGGCTTCATCGGGAAAACGCAGATTGCCCTCCGCCCCCTCCGGACCGAAAATTACAGCATTTTCGCGGCTGCCGCCCCGGGCCAGCCCCGCCTTTTTGAGCTCTGCGATCTCGCACTTCAGGACATAGGTTCGGGCCGGTGCCAGTTCCCCAAGATAATCATCCCCGGCGGGTCTAAAAGTACAGCTATCACGTCCGGGCGGTCTGTCGCCGTAATCCAGCTGATAGGAAAAACTGAGCCCTTTATCTTCCGACGGGAGAGCGCTCAGAGAAACATCTCCATTCTGAAAGCATATTTCCTCTTTGAGCTGCAAAACCTCCAGAGGCGCATCCAGCTTCCTGCTGCCGCTCTCTGCCATCAGCCGGGCCAGAGGTTCCGCGCTGCCGTCACAGGCAGGAACCTCGGGGCCTGTCATCTCCACGATCAGATTATCCAGACAGAGACCGGCGCAGGCCGAAAGCAGATGTTCAACAGTCCGGACCAGCGGTTTGTCAGGACGGCCCAAAGTAAGAGAACGCCGGGTTTGCAGGGTGTTATCGGCTGCAGCTGAAATTACTGGACTTCCTTCTAGATCAGTCCGGCGAAAGAGAACACCGGTATCAGCCGGCGCCGGCTTCAGCTGCAGGTGACAATTTTTGCCGGTGTGCAGACCCCGACCACTCAATTCAACCGCGGAAGTGATGGTGGTCTGCCTGCGCGGATATATCAATTCAGCTTCGGCTTTTGTATTTCCGGTGGCGGCCATTTTCTAACCCCATTTAATCTCTCTTATATTCAGCCAGAGTGTTTTTCAATTCTTCAACCTCGCTGCTCAGCTTCTCGACCTTCTCCCTTAAACTGGGCACCCGGCGCAGATGAGCCTCCAGCTTCAGATATTCCCTGTGATTCTGGACGGGTATGCCTGAGTATATCCCCGGCCCCTTAAGGTCCTTGCTCACCTTGGCCTTGCCGGTAAGAGTAATATCATCTCCTATCTCCAGATGGTCCTCCACTCCCACCTGCCCGGCCAGAGTGCAGCTCTGGCCGAGGGTGCTGCTGCCTGCAATTCCGCTCTGACCGGCAATTAGAGTGGCCGGTCCTATCTTTACGTTGTGAGATATCTGCACCAGATTGTCGATCTTGCTGCCCGCTCCTATTCTGGTCTCCTCTTCGGCCGCGCGGTCCACGGCGGTTAGAGCTCCTATCTCCACATCATCCTCAATAATCACCCGGCCCTGCTGGGGCAGCGGATAATGTTTTTTATCTCCGCTGGCATAACCAAAACCATCGCTGCCTATTACAGCTCCGGACTGAATCTCGACTCTATCACCTATTATTACCTCACCTATAACCCGGACTCCCGGATGCAGCAGACAATCCTCGCCCAGCTCCAGATCGCCAACCAAAAGACAGCCGGGCGCAATCCTGCTGCCGCTGCCGATTTTTACCGGACCTCTTATTACGGCGCCGGGATGAACCGATACCTCTTCACCCGCCTCGAACCGGGAATCCACGCTGGCATCTCCGGCGATGCCGGGCTGGTTATAACGATCATCGGGCATGAGTTCATAAGCTTTAGCATAGGCCAGCCGGGGATTATCGACGAGTATGGCCGGGGGTTTTTCCTCCAGTTCCCGATAAAGCTCGGGCTGAATCAGAACAAGCCCTGCCTCAGCCTCCCGCGCCATCTCCATATAATCCCGATTCTGCACGTAGGTTAGACAGTCTTCATCGACCGCAGCCGCCCCCTTCAACCTGTTTATGGTCAGCCCGGGATCTGTTTTGAGCTCGCCTCCAACTTTTTCAGCAATTCTGGCCGCGGTCAAATCCCGCTCACTCTTCATATTCTCCCTCCTCAGCCAGCTTTTCCATCTTTTCGGCCACCTCGGCGGTAATATCATCGTTAACTCTGTGGGCTGCTTCAGCGGTCACTACCGCATCGAATTCTCCCGACTTTTCCAGCTCCTCTATCGCAGCCTCGATTCTACTGTCCAGCTGATTTTGAATCTCCTCATATTCCTTTTGGTAGCGTATATAAGCTATCCTTTGTTCTTCGGTTTCAGGCTCGCCCCGATCGAGCTGCTGATAATATTCTTCATACTCACCGCTGCGTTTTTCCAGCTGTCTCTGCAGCTCTTCGGCGGGCTCAGCAGTCTCTATCAGTTCTTCCAGATCGATCTGAGCCACCCGGTATTCAGGCGGCCTCTCACAGCCCCCCGCTGCCAGCAAAAGCAGCAGAGCTGTTATCAAAGCGGTCAATTTCATCATCTATTGCTGCTCCCCTTCCGCCTGCAGTTGAATTCCATAAATATTTTGATAATGCTCCTCCAGCTGTTCCAGCTGATCGGTGAAATGTTCTTCCAGCCGGTTTATTTCCGCCGCCAGTTCCGCTGCCAGCTCCTCGGAAACTTTCTCCATCCTTTCGACCTTATCCCTGCGACGATTTTCTATATCCGTCTCCGCCCTGGCCAGGGTGAACCGGCGAAAATTGTTGAATTCCTGAATCTTGCGCCCGCTGCGTCTGAGCTGTTCCTGCTGCATTCGACTCTCCAGCTGAGCTTCAACTCGCTCAACCTGAGAGGAAATATCAGTTTCGATCTCCTCCAGACGGCTCTCAAGCTCCTTACGCCTCTCCTCGGACAGCTCCATAGCTCTGAGCTTTACGTTCAGGCTCAGAAGCTCCGATCTGTATTCCTCTCTGGCCTCCTGGCGAACCTCATCCAGTATCTCGATCTCTCTGTCGCGTATCTCCCGCTGGAGTTCCTCTATATCCTGTTCCATCTCCCTTTCTCTTTCGGCTATTTCGGTCTCGGCTTCCGCCAGGCGCTCCTGGCTGTAATTTTCAAATTCCCGCTCGAGTCTATGCTGGAGGCCGGCCAGCCTTCTCTCCTGTCCTCTTTCAATCACATCCTGGCGGTCAGCTTTAAACTTTTCAAAATTTGCCGCCGTACCTTTCAACCGATCAACACTCTGACTTCGATAAATTCCCAGCATATCTCTATCATCAATTTCCGGAGTTTCTTCGGCCATTCGGCGGGCCAGCTCACCGGCATCTTCATCCGCTCCTTCCGGAGAAATCCGGCGTTCCGGTCGCTCTATCTCGACAGCTGTGCTCTGCAGATAAACCGCTCCCAGCATAACCCCCCCGGCTACAACCGCCAGCACCAGGGAAAAGAGAGCATATTTAACCACTTTCGCAAAAATAACCACCGGACTTCTCCTCCTTGATTTGCAGGTTATCAGTCAACCTGTTCTTCCTGTTCCTCCTCGACTTCAGTTTCATCGCCCTCATCACTCTCATATAAGTCCTCAATCTCATCCATCACTGCAGGGGTGAGATCATAGCCGCCGTAAAGCACGTTTTCTCCTTCCAGCACGATCTCGAGCCCTTTTTCCTGGGCCAGATCGGTAATTATATCCTCTATATCGGCGAGCACACCGGAAATGAGTTCCTCCTCGCGCTGACTCAGCTTCTGCTGATATTCGCGCAGCAGCTCTTCCTGATCTCCCTGCTCGAGCTCCTGGGCTTCGGCCTCGAGTTCGGCCTGCAGTTCTTCAGCCTCAACATTCAGCTGTTCCTCAGCTTCCTGACGTTCCGGATGCTCTTCAAAAACAACCTCGACATCGACAAAAGCTATTCTGCCGGTCAGATCCGGATTTTCATCGCCGGCTTCGAGCGCTGTTTCCGAAAATAACAGTCCTGCTCCCAGACCGACTATCAGCACTGCCGCTGTCAAATAAATAAGGTATCTGCGCTGACTCAACTGTCATCCTCCTTTAAAATTATGTTTAATATTTTTGGATCTTCTCCCCGCTGCCCGGCATATTAAGCTGCTGTTCAATCTTAAAAAGCCTGACCAAAACCTATATGAGGAGTGCCGGACCAGTCGTCATCGAAACCATAATCCAGGCGAATATGGCCAATCGGCGTCGCCAGTCTCACTCCCAGACCGGTGCCGCGCTGCAGATCAAAAAAGTGAGGGGTCGATTCATCGTCATCCCAGACGTCGCCGTAATCATAAAAAGCAGCTCCCTGAACGGTGTCGGTTATGCCGAAACGATATTCGGCATTAAAAAGCGCCATGTTATCGCCGCGTTTGCGGGAATAACCCCGCAGAGTGTCAGGCCCACCTATTATGAACTCCTCATGCAGAGGTACATCGGTGTTGCTGATACCGACCTCGCCGCGAAGTGCTATCGAATGGTCATCGGAAAACCCTTCATGATAGGTGCGGTTGTCAGCCCGGGCTTTGAGATAATCGTCGTCGCCGCCCAGAACATAACCCGCTGTTTCTATGGAAAACCTGTTCATAGTACCCGCATCGGGATCGATAGGATGATTGCGGGTATCTCGCTGTACGTAATTGGTCACACTGCGGGTAGAAACCCTCTCATCTATATCGCGGCTGTACATCAGGCCCAGACCGCCGCGCCAGGTATCGGTCAGAGGATGTTCAAAATAGGTTTCCACGCCGCGCACCTGGGTATCTATGCGTTCCTCATCGTAAAGCTCGATGCCAAACCCCAGCTGAGTCCCATACAATCTCGGTTCCTCAAAGTGAAGATTGTAATGGGTTTCGTCTCCAAAACGCCATTCAAATCCCAGATTTTGACCGCGGCCGCGCAGGTTGGTCTCCTCGGCATCAACAAAGCCGAACCAGCCGTCTTCGGAATGATAGCCTGCTCCAAAATTTAATCTGCCGGTGTCGGCTTCTTCCATCTCCAGGGCTAGATCTGCTTTGTTGGCCTGTTCATCGACCATGCGCAGATCAGGATAAAGATCCTCAAAATATTCCAGCCGGAAAAGTTGCTGGGTGGCCTGTTCGATCTGTCTCTGATTGAGCGGCTCTCCTTTCTCGAGATTTTCCAGCTCGCGCATGATGACGTAATCGCGGGTTTTTTCGTTGCCCTCGAGCACTATATCGTTGAGATAACCGGGATTACCCCTGACGATAAAGCGCCCCTCGGGGGTAAAATCTATATCCTCCACCCGGGCCAGAACATAACCGTCCTCCTGAAAGCGGAAGGCCAGATCCTGCAGACCCCGATTGAGCCTTTCGACGTTTAAAACCTCACCCTTTTCCACGTTCAGCTCCGAAAGAATCTCTTCCTGGCTGTATATTTCCTCCAGACCGGAGATATCGACTTCGGTAATTTTAGGAAACTCATGTACCCGAAAGAAAGCCACAAGACCTTCAGCCCCGGTCGAAAAACTGATATTAACATCCTCGAAATAACCCAGCTCGTAAACTCTTTCCATATCCTCACGCAGCTTATCCCGGTCGTATTCATCGCCGGGTTCGGTGGTTATTTCAGCCCGTATTTTTTCCTCGGAAATGTTTTCATTTCCCTCTATGACGATTTCAGCAACTCTCTCCTGGCCCTGAACAGCAGCGGTGAAAGAGAGCATTAAGATGATAGTCACCACTGCCACCGTCAGCTTATTTCTCATCTTTATCCTCCTCAAAGAGTGAACAATTATCATCATTTCGCAACCAAAAAAAGTTTAAAAGTCTAAGCCCATCTCCAGCCCGATAGAAGCACCATCCCAGCCATCAAGGCTCATATCGAGAAATCTGGTGCTGAGTGATATCCGGTCGGTCAGCGCATAATCCAGCTTGAGTTCTGTCTCGCGTTCGTCGGTATTAAATTCAGTCTCAGTCTCTATATAAAGCCTGTCGGTGACATTATGACCGATAAACAGGGTGACCTCTTCGTCCCATCCCAGCTCATAGGTCCTCACTTCAAAGGTATCAAGATCCAGTCTCTCGCGGATGCTGCGCTGCCACTCGAGCAGGCTGGTATGCAGAGTTTCGCTAATCCAGCGGAAAGCCTCCCGCTGAACCAGACCTCCAAGCGAGCGTTCATCCTCTTCCAGCAGACCACCCACCCCGCCACGGCGGGCCAGCAGGGTTAAGATCTCCTCTTCTGTCATCTCAGGAACCGAACTGAAGGTGGTGCTGATATTATCAGGGGTTCCATCGATAGTAACTGTTATATCGTTGCCCTCAATACGCGTTTCTGCCCGGGCCCTGACCCTGGGAATTACTCCGCGGGCCGAAGAAAATTCAGCCCCGGCTTCCTGGATGGTAAAACGATTATTATAAACAAAGGCCCACCCGTCGCCGGCATCTATGCTGCCATCCAGTGCGAATTGCTCGCGGTAGGTCAGAAGTAAGCTCCCCTCCTGAATCCTGAATTCGGCATTTTCGTGCCGGGCAAAATTGTTCTCGCCCGCTTCTATGGTGATCTCGAGCTCTGGACGAAATCTGCCCGGATCGGTCTCACCTGCGTCAGCGGCCATCTCTATCTCCTCTTCGGGCAGCACAGCCTCCATATTGTCAAATCTCAACTCGCCGGTTATCAGCGGTTCAAGTCGGCTGCCGGCGATATTCACATCGCCTGTAAACTCAGCGCTGCTTTCCTCATAGGCCAGCGGAATCTCATCGAGTTGAAAGCTGAGATTCCAAAAATCTTCAGCGCTAAAAAGATTTAGACGGCCGCTTCCATCTATTTCCCCACCATTCATCTCGGCCGATACATCCATGAATTCCACCGACGACCCGGAAAAATCCAGCCCAAACCTACCGCTGACCGGGCGCTGATCAGGCAGAGAAAACTCATCCAGATCAATCTCAAGAGAGCCTTCGAGCTCGGGCTCTTCTATATCTCCCCGGCCGGAAACCCGGCCTCGAAATTCTCCTTTGAGAGCGTTAAGACCGGGCAGAAATTCGTCAGTGACGGCAAAAGGAAAGTCCTCTGCTGCCAGCTCAAAACGCGCATCCTGCCTTTCCTCTGCCAGCGGGACCAGCGCCTCCAGTTCGAGCCTGTCGCCGGCAGAGGTGATGAATTCCTGATCGAGCTCCAGAATCAGATCCTCATCCAGGCGGGCCAGCCCCTTAACCTCATTGATACGATAATCATTGAGAGCAAATCCAGCAATTTCGGTGCTCAGTTCGGCTTCAGGAGCTTCCAGCGGACCTGTCAATCTTCCCGCCAGCTCGACCTCGCCTTCCAGCTGACCGTATCCTTCCGGCAGAAATTCCGATAGCCTTTCCAGTCTGATATCGCTGCTGGTCAGTTCCAGATCAAAACTGTCGGCAGCAGTGCCCGTGAGATTGATCCGGCCCCAGGTTTCATCCTCAGCCGCCAGCTGAAGGTCGACATCTGTATTGGGCCGGGGATAGGTACCCTCCATGGAAGCCTGCCCGGAGACATAATAGGGAAGCTCCATCTCAAGATCGTAACCCAGTTCGGCCAGATAATGATCCAGGCGAAGATCTTCAGCGCTCATATCGATATCAAGTTCGGGCTCGTCCAGAAGGTTATCGACCCGACCGGACAGGCGAATCCTGCCAGAACCGGGCAGCCAATCTCCTCTATCAACTAAAAGGGCATCGTCCTGATAATGGGCTTTACCGCTCAACTCACCCAGTTCATGATCCTGCCAGGTGAGTTCGGCAAGTTCAAAGTCGATATCGTACTCAGGATCGGAATAACTGCCGGAAGCGTTACCCCGGGCGTGACCGATGCCGGATAAATCCTGTTCGAATTCGGGAAGGTGTCGGGAAAGATATTCCAGCTGGTAATCGGAAACACTATAACTCGCGTTAAAAACTTCCTCCTCAAAAGAACCGGCCAGAGTGAACTCGGCTGACTCTCTCTCCATCGTCAGCTCTTTTATTCGATACGGTTCGCCTGTGCGCCAGTACATATCAGCACTGGCATTGACAAATTCTATCTCTATATCGGGAGCAAAATCGGGAGAGAAAACGGTGCTCTCTGAGCGGGCTGCGGGTATGACCTCCAGATCATCGACAGGCCCGACTATATCGACCGTGCCGCTGGCCCGCCCTTCCAGCGGCAGCGCTATTTCGAAGAGATCATTGATGTATTCATAACTCATATTGTCGACATCCAGACTCAGATCGAGATCCGGAACCCCGGCACTGAAATCTATCGCACCTCCCCCAAAAATCTCAGCTTCACGGCTATCATATACAGCGTTCTCGATTTTCAAAACCCTGCTCTCTCCATCAAAATAAAGTTCGCCGCCGCCCTGGCGGACATCGGCACCGTAAATTTCAGCAGCGGGCACGTCCAGCACAGCCTCAACTTCCGGAGCGGAGATATTTCCCTTCACGCTGCCGGCCAGATCTGCCCTGCCGGTCAATTCAGGTCTGTCGATTTCATGGCCCAATTCTTCGGCGGCCATTTTTATCTGGGAGGCCAGCTCGTCCAGATCTATCTCATCAGTATCAAAGCTGATATCAAGCATCTCTTCGTCCGGATTATAGCTGCCGGCCGCCTTTATAGCCCCCGGTTTCCCGTCAAAACTGAAACTCCCTATCTCCAGCAGGCCATCACCGTACCAGATTTCGGTGGAAAGATCCATCGGAGTCAGACCGGCAGCTGATAGCTCGCGCAGATCGGCTTCGAAGCCGATCTGAAGATTTTCGGCAGTTATACCCCGGCCCGAACCCTCAGCGGAAAAGTCAAGCCGACCCGATTCAGGCCAGCTTCCCGGGCCCGCCTTCTCCGGCAATCCGGGAAGAGTTCTCTCCAGCATTTCAGCTTCGATCCCCCGGCCCGCCAGAGAAAACTCATAAATGAGATCTGATCCGGACAGGCCGGGTAAAAGATCGAGGAGGGTTTCATCCGAACCGGCCAGGCTCCCCTCGAGCTTTAGTCCGGCCGGTCGGTGATCTGTAAAATCAAGGTCAGCGCTGTAAAAAACAGGCTCTCCCTGGCGCCAGCTCAGACCGAGCCCGCCGGCCAGAACTTCCTCGCCCATCTCCACATCCGGAGCTTTGACATCAATTTCCAGTTCCGGAGTGCCCCCGGCGGACACAGCGGCTATTTCGAGCGAGCCCCGGCCCGGGGAGAAATCAGAAATGTCCATTTTCTCAAATTTATCGTCGACAAAAAATCCATCGGGAAGCGCTGCAATAAACTGCTCCCAGTCGAGGTCGTGCCCGCTCAAATCAAAAGAAAAATCCTCGAGCGGATCGCCGATATCGAGAAAACCCTGTCCGGAGAATTCTCCCCCGGCCAGAGAAAAATCCAGCTCCGGGAGCAAGAATCTATCGAGTTCGCTGTCATAACTCCAGCGCCAGCTGCTGTCCGCAGCTGTGAGAACTTTATCGATTTCCCCGAAAGTTTCCGCCGGAAAATAGCCGATTTTCTCAGCCCCTCCCTCTCCTTCGATCTGCAGCCTGCTCAAATCCGAGCCGCTGCCCGAAAGAGAGAGCTCTATCTTTTCGGAGAAATCCCCGACATCAAAGACTGCTCTGCCAGCATGTCCGGCTGACTCCAGTCTCTCTTCGATAAGCGAACCCATCAGACCAGAAACATCAGGCAGCTTAAGCTCGCCATCCAGCTGCCAGCTGTCATTTTTAAGATGGGTGGACATTTCCAGCTCTGCAACATCAAAATTGTCCGGTTTAAAAAGCGGATGCTGCAGTCCTGATATGCTGAAATCCCCGGAAAATGCAGCCTCCATCTCATCCCTCGCGGGACTGTAATACTCCAGCCGCAGATCGGCTGCTTCAAAAGATCTATCACCTTCCTGATAGCTCAAACTGGCCTCACTGATTACCATCTCGGCCCCTGCAGGCAGAGAGGGGAGGGTATTCCAGATCTGATCAGGGTCCAGATCCATATCCCCAATATCATCTTCATCATCTTCCAGCTGCAGAATCTCACCTTCAGGATTTCTTATCTTCACTTCCGGCTGACCGGCGGTGATTACCTCCAGGTTGTCAATAAAAGCCGGCACAAGTTCTATTTCCAGCCTTTCTTCATAAAGCCGTGATAAAAACCGGCTTAAATCATAATAAATTTCCAGCTCTGGCACCGATAGACTGTAATTTTCTGCCTCTATATCAAGATCCCTTACACTGATGCGGTTGAGGGGCAGCAGGCTGACCTCCTCATAACTTATTTCAGCCTGCAGCCGCCTTTCCAGACCGGCAGTTATCTGCCGGCCCAGATGATCCAGCTGCCCATCCAGATAGGAGAAATAAGGAATGCCCACAGCCGCCGCCAATAGCAGCAGCAAAATAATAACTTTTTTCCAGCTCATAACTCTGGGCCTCCCTTAACTACCCGGCCAGGTTTGAATCCGGAGGAGGCCGAATTTATCTGCTTTCACCGTTTTCATCGTCCTCCTCGGGCAGCTCGTCGTCCTCAACCTCCCGGGAATTGTCATCTGAAATTGTAAAGTCTATATGCAGCTCTCCTTCTAATACATAGTCGGTGGATTCAACCTCTCTGATCCGCTCTTCTTCGTCCACCTCTTCTGGAGTTATCTCTTCCGGTTCGGGTTCCTCTTCCGGCTCCTCGTCTTCATCGGGATCAGGTCTTTCTTCCGGGTCAGGTTCTTCTTCGACCTCTTCTTCTTCCTCCCAGTGAGGAATGCCGGGATAACCGGGATAAACCTCCATAACCAGGTCATTGTACTGAGGAAGTTCGACAAATTCTAAAAGCATAGGCTCCAGATCCGTGAACCCCTCAACAGAAGCCGAAAGATCTTCATCATCAAATTCATCGGTGCCGACCGGTCCGTAATCGCGGGTGGGGCCACCGCTGAGAGATAAACTGGCAGGACCGGGGTTTATGTCATCGGGCAGTTCTATGGTATATTCCAGCTCTTTCTTTTCCTGACGATAGGGGCGCAGCATGATGCTGATGTCCAGTTCATCACCGGGTTTGATCTCAGCTTCCTCCTCTTTTATCTCGGCCTCCTGCAGCAGTGCTACCTGATCCTCTTCTCTTACGGTCACAGAGTACTCGATGTCAAATAAACCGGCATCCTGGAAAGGATTGTTGCTGATTATATCCATAATGACCTGCAGATCTTCCAGGCTGCGGGCAGCTATATCCTGCTGACTGTAGAACATGTTGTCCCGACGCAGTACCACCTCCTGCAGTTCGTTGGCCATGACCCGAACGGTAGTTTCAGCTGTTCCTCGACCGATGCGGTCCAGTGTGCTGTCGAGAGTTTCCAGCGAAATCAATCCCGGCAGGCTCATAAGCAGATCTTCATCATCTATAATCTGCACATCTATACTGTCTGTAACTTCTCTATCCTCATCTTCGACCTCGATATTTAGAGGGATAATGTCGGGATAATGGTCGATGCCGCCGCTGATTCCAGCCAGTCTATCCTGTTCGATTCTCCCTATCGGCTGGGGGAGTGGCGAACCGAGCTTGAAAGGCATATCGCCCGGTATGATCGAACTTATATGGGCCTGTCCCAGAAAGAAATCCACATTACCCCTGTGGGTGAAGGGATGTCCCATGGCCAGAATTTCATCATCCTGACGATAGGTCATGGTGCCGATGCTGGCGATAGTCACATCTCCGCGGGCCAGCTTGACCGAGATGGCGCTGCCTGGTTCCAGCTCGGGATACTCATCGGGTTCCATGCGTGGTTCATCAGATCCAGGTACAACTTCAAAATTGGTCATAAAAAACTCATCCAGTTCGGTCTCCAGCCTTTCCTGGCTGCGGCCGGATAATCCTGCGGTGATAAGAGGGGTTTTGATCTCGGGCAGCTCTTCCATTCCGGTTCCCGGATCTGTTTCCTCCTCGGCCAGAAGCTCCAGCATAGGCTCGATAGGAGTGGCCAGAGCATAGCGGCTATCTGACTCAGCCCAGCCGTAAGATATAGCTCCCATAATTCTGTCATCGACATAAAGAGGACTACCGCTCATCCCGGAGGCGACACCGCCGGCTTCTTCTATATTTTCGCCGGAAAGATAGACCAGGATAAGATCCTGCCCCTGCTGATAATCCGGCAGAACATCAACCACCTCAAAATCAAACTCATCAACTTCCACGCCGGAAAAAACGGTAAGACCAGTTCCATCCATGCCCGGCTCGATATCATTCAGAGGCATTATTTCTTCTTCCGGAATAATCTCATCGGCCTGAGTGGAATTTGCTGCGATAAAACCGGTCAGCAATATCAATCCTGTAATCAACAGAATAAAGGTTATGCGATAACTCAATTTTTTTTCGCTCAAAAATATCCAACCTCATTTCTTGTTAATGACAAATTATTGCTGGTAAGATTTTTTCTCCTTCTCAAAAATTATATCCTGGAGCTCGTCCATCTCCTCCAGGGCCTGACCTGTCCCCCGGGCCACACAGGTCAGAGGGTCCTCAGCCCGGCAGACCGGCACTCCTGTTTCTTCAGAAAGAAGCTTTTCCATATTGTCGAGCAGCGAGCCTCCACCGGTCATCAGAACACCGCGATCCATGATATCTGAAGAAAGTTCCGGGGGAGTCCGCTCGAGAACGCTGCGAACTGCCTCGACTATAGATTCTATCGTCTCGGCCATGGCCTTCTGAAGCTCAGCAGCTCTGATCTTCTGATTTCGGGGAAGGCCTGACATGAGGTCTCGCCCTCTGATTTCGTAAGTTTTCTCCTCTTCATCCTCTTCGATCAAAGCGCTGCCGATCTCGAATTTCAGCTCTTCAGCAGTGGAAGTACCGATAACCATGTTATAGTTTTCGCGAACAAAACGCACTATATCTTCATCCAGAGTGTCTCCTCCCAGCCTGAGCGACTCGCTTACAACGATGCCGCCCAGTGAAATGACTGCAATCTCGGAAGTTCCTCCTCCAATATCTATGATCATGCTGCCGCTCGGTTCAGCCACGGGCAGACCTGCGCCGATAGCCGCCGCCAGCGCCTCTTCGATTAGATAGGTCTTGCTGGCACCTACCTGGCTGGTAGCTTCTTCCACCGCCCGGCGCTCAACTTCGGTTATTCCCACCGGAATGCAGACCATTATCTCCGGTTTGAAGAAAGGGCGCCTTTTGGTGACTTTAGAAATAAAGCGCTTTAACATTATCTCCGTCACCTCAAAATCAGCTATAACACCGTTTTTCAGAGGTCGGGTAGAAACTATATTGCCGGGGGTCCGGCCCAGCATGCGCCGGGCTTCCTCGCCAACAGCCAGCGGCTTATTCTTGTTCTCATCGATGGCTACCACCGAGGGTTCCTGCAGAACTATGCCCTCTCCTTTTTTATACACTAACACGTTGGCGGTGCCGAGATCTATTCCAACTTTTGATGAAAAATTAAGACCAAACATACTCAGCTATTTTCCTCCTCATGCGGTAGTAACCTGGTTTTTTCGGTCCCGGACCTGCTTTATTCTGCCGCCCAGCCCGGAAATCTTTTCAATTATATTCTCGTAGCCGCGGCGGATATGATCGACCTCATCGATTATTGTCTCGCCTTCAGCGATCAGACCGGCCAGCATTAAAGCTGCCCCGGCTCTGAGATCGGGAGCTGTCACTTCAGCGCCTTTCAGGCTGCTGGGATTTATCAGAGCAGAATTATCATCGAGCTGTATACTGGCCCCCATTTTATTCAATTCCTCGATGTGAGAAAATCTATCCTCCCAGACCGTTTCGGTCACAACACTGCTGCTCTCAGCCTGAGTTAAAAGCACCATCATCTGCGCCTGAAGATCGGTGGGGAAACCGGGATAGGGAAATGTCTTTACATCGACTGATCTCAACTTTTTCGGGCTGGCTACACGCACTCCGGAAATATCCTGTTCCAGCTCGACACCCATCTCCCTGAGTTTGGCCAGAAGAGGCTTTAGATGTTCGTCGAGCACATTCTCGACAAATACATCTTCCCCGGCCAGGGCCCCGGCAATAATATAGGTGCCCGCCTCGATGCGGTCGGGGATTATCTCGTGTTCAACCCCCTGCATCTCATCCACACCTTCAATCCTGATGACGTCTGTTCCCACACCTTTAATCTCTGCCCCCATCACGGTCAAAAAGTTGGCCAGATCGACAATCTCAGGCTCCCGGGCGGCGTTCTCTATAGTGGTTTTACCTTCAGCCCGGGAGGCGGCCAGCATGATATTGATGGTGGCTCCCACACTGGGATAATCGAGATAAATATCTCCTCCGGTCAGGCCGTTTTCAGTCCATACTTCTACGCAGCCCTCCTCGATGCTGACCTCAGCCCCCAGAGCTTTGAACCCTTTCAGATGAAGGTCTATAGGCCTGCTGCCTATGCGGCAGCCGCCCGGCAGACTGGTACAGGCTCTGCCCTCTCTGGCCAGCATGACACCCAGTATGTAATATGAAGCTCTCAGCTGACTTGCCAGTTCAGGATCAGCCTCAAAGCAATCAAGAGTACGGGGATCGATCGTCATACTGCTCTCTTTATACTCTACCTCCGCTCCCATGCACTCGACTATTCTGGCTAAATTTTTCACATCGTTGAGTGCAGGTATTTCTTTTAAGCGGCAGGGAGAATCGGGAAGCAAAGCGGCTGCTATTATGGGCAAAGCCGCGTTTTTAGCACCACTTATCCTCACCCTGCCCGAAAGGGAAGGACTCCGCTCTATATGAAATTTATCCACCGGAAATTCTCCTTTCTCTGCTTTTATAAGTTTCAAATTTTTACATTCTTGCAATCTGGCTCTTCAGTATCAAAAATAGACTCCGAAAAACAACCTCAAAGGAGGTCAAAATAGTCATCGCTATTAAAATTTAATTCTCGACTCGGGACTGAATTCCTCTCTCATAATTAGATCTATTTGGCCGTAGATCTATTTGGCCGCGAACCGAAGCTTTTTACACACTTGAAGAACATTATACCACAGACGGAAGGGTTTTTTCATCCTCGATAGCCGATAGGTACAAAATTAGCATTAAAAGCAGCGGGAAAATAAAAGAAAAAAGTGAAAGGGAATTATTGCTGATTGGTGAAAAAGGTTCTTCTTGTTATCAGTTGATAGATATCGTATAAGATCACTATCATGATGATAATGGCTGGAAGATATAAAGCGAAGTGATACTCGAAATTATTTAAAGTTCGTGCCAGTTCCCTGGTCGAAAACTAAACTTAAAAAAAAAGAAAAAATTTCAGGAAGGCAAATAGAAAAAATGAAGCAACCCCCCGATAGAACGGGGGGATTGTTAAAAAAGCCCGTTTTACATCTGCAGTCCACACGAATTCAAATCTATTATTCTTCTGAATAGCTCATAGCTCTCTGTCTGTCTTCTGCAGCTCTCAATCTAGCTTTAGCTCTTTCCAGGGCAGCCTCAGCTCTCGCCTCATCAATACGGCTTTTTTCTTCGCGCAGACGCCTCTGAGCCCGCTCTTTAGCACGCCGGGCTCTTTCCACATCTATCTCTTTGGGGAGTTCGGCCGTGCGAACTATAACGTTTATCTTCTCTGACTTGACTTCCATAAAGCCATCGCTTATGGGAACAGGTATCTCTTCTTCGCCCGTCTTTATCTCCATAACACCTGTCTCCAGAGCTGTAACCATCGGCGTGTGACCTGCCATGACGCCGATATCTCCGTCGATGGCCCGGGCGATCAGCATCTCGATGTCATCGTCAAAGACAACCCGCTCAGGGGTGATAACCTCAAGTCTGATTTTGGCAGGCATTATCTATCACCCGCTTCCGACTTCTTTAGCTTTCTCCACAGCATCGTCGATGTTGCCTATCATATAGAAAGCTTCTTCGGGCAGATCATCATGTTTGCCATCGAGAATTTCGCGGCAGCCGCGTATAGATTCCTCTATGGTGACGTACTCACCCGGAATATTGGTAAACTGCTCGGCAACGTTGAAAGGCTGCGAGAGAAAACGCTCGAGCCGCCGGGCCCGGTTGACAACGATTCGATCCTCTTCGGAAAGCTCTTCCATACCCAGAATAGCTATGATATCCTGCAGATCCTCATATCGCTGCAGAACCTCCTGTACCTCACGGGCGGTCTCATAATGTTCCTCGCCGACAATTCTGGGATCGAGGATTGAGGAGGTCGAATCGAGCGGGTCGACTGCCGGATAGAGTCCCTGTTCAGCCCGCTGTCTGCTCAAAACTGTAGTCGAATCCAGATGGGCAAAAGTCGTTGCCGGAGCGGGATCAGTAAGGTCATCGGCCGGCACATATATGGCCTGAACCGAGGTGATCGAACCCTGCTCGGTCGAAGTTATGCGTTCCTGAAGAGCACCGACATCCTGAGCCAGCGTGGGCTGATAGCCTACCTCTGAAGGCATCCTGCCCAGAAGCGCGGAAACCTCCTGACCGGCCTGAATGAAACGAAATATATTGTCGATAAAGAGCAGAACATCCTGACCAAACTCATCCCGGAAATGTTCGGCCATAGTCAATCCGGAGAGGCCCACACGCATCCTCGCTCCCGGGGGCTCGTTCATCTGACCGAAGACCAGGGCGACTTTGTCCAGTATATCTGCTTCCTGAAACTCCAGCCAGAGATCATTGCCCTCTCTGGTTCTTTCTCCGACTCCGGAAAAGACGGAAAGACCACCGTGTTCGATGGCTATATTATTTATCAGTTCCTGAATCAAAACAGTCTTGCCGACCCCGGCTCCGCCGAAGAGGCCAACCTTACCTCCCTCAGCATAGGGAGCCAGAAGATCGATAACCTTGATTCCGGTCTCAAAAATTTCGGTAGAGGTCGACTGTTCTTCATAGGTTGGCGGGTCGCGGTGAATGGATTTAGTTTCTTCTGCCTCCACCGGCCCGGCATCATCGATCGTATCACCCAGCACATTGAAAATCCGTCCCAGCACTTCTTCGCCCACGGGAACGGAGATGGGCTCGCCTTCATTGACAACTTTCATACCCCGAACCAGACCGTGAGTGTTGTCCATGGCTACAGTTCGGACACGATTATCGCCGAGCTGCTGCATAACCTCGCAGGTCAGATCTATATCTTTTTCCTCATCCACAATCCTGACGGCGTTATGGATGTCCGGAAGCTCACCCGGCGGAAACTCGGCGTCGACAACCGCACTGATTACCTGAACTACTCTTCCGGTTGTTTTCTCATCATTCTCTTCAGTCACGCCAATTCCTCCTTTGATTGACATTCAGCTTAAATTTTATCACTGCAGGGCCTCAGCACCGCTGACTATCTCGGTGATCTCTTTGGTTATCTGTTCCTGACGGGCCCTGTTGTAAGATAGAGTCAGTTCTTCGATCATCTCTTCTGCGTTTTCAGTAGCATTGTCCATGGCTGTCATCCGTGAACCAAATTCGCTGGCTTTAGACTCGAGTATAGCCGAATAGAGAACATTGTTGAGATACTGCGGTAAAATGGTGTCCAGAACTTCGGGAATTGTCGGCTCATAAAGATAGCTGGCTCCGCTTTTCTCCTCCGGCCTTTCCTGCTCTTGCTCGATCAACTCTTCTTCCTCCGCCACCCTTGCCTCTTCTTTTTCGGTCGGTATATCGGCGGGCAGCAGCGAGATATCACGTACACTCTGGCTCAAAGCTGATTCAAAATGAGTGTAGATCAGATGCACCCTGTCGATATTTTCGCTCAAATACAGATCTATCACCCGGTCGGTAAGACGGCGGGCAAACCAAAAACTGGGATAATCGTCAAGATCGACATAATCGGCTGCTATCTCGTACTCCTGGCGCTGAAAAGTGCGATAGCCTGTACGCCCCAGAACCACCAGCTGATCTTCGCTGCTGGCTAAAGCTTTAAACCGTCTGATAACTTTAGTATTATAGGAACCGCAAAGGCCGCGATCCGAGGTCACCAGGATGTAAAGCTCACTATCACCTTCCGTGGGCTCTAACAGCGGATGCTCGGCATTCTCATCGGTATTATGGACTATATCGACCAGAACTTCTCTGGTACGATTGAAAAAAGGCCGAGATTGTACGGCCTTTTCCTGGGCCCGCCTCAATTTGGCCGACGCGACCATCTTCATCGCCCGGGTAATCTGCTTTGTATTTTCAACAGTATCTATGCGCCTTTCGATATCGTGCATCGTTTCCATGGGTTAAACCACCTCTCATAAACTCTGTGACTGTCCGCCGCTTTCAGGTCTTTATCACCCTTACTCGCGCTCGGTCTCCTCTTCCTCTTCACCTCTGTCGACAAGGCTTTTTTCCTCTATGGAAAAGCTTTCTTTGAACTCCTGTATCGTTTCAATCAGTCTTTCTTCTATTTCATCAGTCATCTCCCCTGTGTCGACAATATCTTCCAGTAGATCATTGTAGCTGGAGCGCATGAAGGAAAGATATTCGGCCTCAAAACGATCTAAATTGTCGACGGGGATATCATCGAGATAACCTTCAACCACGGCAAACAGAATAACTATCTGCTCCTCAACCGGCATGGGATCATTTTCATCCTGGGTGAGGATTTCAACTATTCTTTCACCGCGAGCCAGGCGCTGCTGGGTCGACTCATCCAGATCGGAGCCAAATTGTGCAAAAGCTTCCAGCTCGCGATACTGAGAAAGATCAAGCCGCAGAGTACCGGCTACATCCTTCATGGCCTTTATTTGAGCATCGCCACCAACTCGCGATACAGAAGTACCGACGTTTATGGCCGGGCGGACGCCCGAGAAGAACAGTTCGCTTTCTAAATATATTTGACCATCAGTTATCGAAATAACATTGGTGGGTATATAGGCGGAAACGTCACCGGCCTGTGTTTCGATGATGGGCAGAGCCGTCAGCGAGCCGCCGCCATAATCCGGATTGAGTTTTGCTGCCCGCTCCAGAAGACGCGAATGAAGATAAAATACATCTCCAGGATAAGCCTCACGTCCGGGAGGACGGCGTAAAAGCAGCGACATGGCGCGGTAAGCATCGGCGTGTTTGGAGAGGTCGTCATAGCAGACCAGCACATCCTCGCCGTTTTCGTACATGAAATGCTCGCCCATGGCACAGCCCGCATAGGGAGCTATGTACTTCAGAGGAGCTGGTTCGCTGGCGTTAGCAGCCACGATAATTGTGTGCTCGAGGGCGCCTTCGGAAGCCAGCCTTTCTCGCAGCTGAGCTACGTCAGATGCCTTCTGTCCTATGGCTACGTATACGCATTTTACGTCAGTGTCACGCTGATTGATTATGGTGTCGACCGCGATAGCGGTCTTACCGGTCTGACGGTCACCGATTATCAGCTCACGCTGTCCGCGGCCTATTGGGATCATCGAATCTATAGATTTAAGACCTGTCTGCAGCGGGGTTTTTACAGGCTCACGGGTGACAACACCGGGAGCTTTGAATTCAGCAGGTCGGGTGCCCTCGGTTTCGATCTGACCCTGCCCGTCCAGCGGCTCACCCAGCGGATTAACCACCCGGCCCAGCAGATCCTCACCGACTGGTACCTCTACTATCCGGCCAGTTCTGCGAACTTCATCGCCTTCATCAATAGCTGTCTCCTCTCCCAGAATGACGACCCCTACGTTATCTTCCTCCAGATTAAGGGCCATACCATAAATTTCACCGGGAAATTCGACCAGTTCCATCGACATGCAGTCTTCCAGACCATAAACATGGGCAATTCCATCGCCGACATCGAGTACAGTCCCCACGCCGACAGTTTCCAGTTCTGACCCATAATTCTCAATCTCTTTTTTTATAATCGAACTAATTTCTTCAGGTCTTATATTCATAATTCATTCCACCCCTAGTTTGCTTACAGGAATTTGTTCCAGCTGTTTTTGAATTTTCTCCAGCTCGCCCTGGATGCTGCCATCTATTATTCTATCGCCAACTTTTATCTGAAATCCGCCGATTATATCTTCGTCAACCTCTGTCTCCAGTTCGATATTGTAACCGGTTATATCGGAGAGTCTGGCACGGATTCTGTTCTCCAGCTCCTCGGGCAGCTCTATGGCCGAACTGAGCTCAACCTCCAGTATCTTTTCAGCCTGGTTATGCCTTTTTTCGAAGTCACGAACGATATGATGAAGAAATCTGATTCTTCTCTTATCGATCAGCAGCTGGCAGAAATCCCTGGTGATATCGCTTATCTCATCACCGACGATATCCAGGAAGACCTCTTTTTTCTTTTCATCGTTTATGCGGGGATGATAGAGAAGGTTTTTAAAATCTCTAACCTCGGATATAGTCTCGCGCAGCATCTTCAGGTCTTCGGCGACCTGTTCCAGCTCGCCTTTATCCTGAGCCAGCTCGAAAACTGCCTGTCCGTATTTGCGGGCTACTTCGTTCTCTATCATCCGAGCTCACCGAGCTGAACTTCATCCAGCTCTTCCAGATAGCTTTCGATTATCTTTTCCTGGTCCTCTCTATCCAGCTCCTGCTGTAAAAACTTGCCTGCTACCTGCAGCGAGATGCTCGAAACCTCCCGCCGCAGCTCGTCGGCCGCCTCCTGGCGGGCCTGTTCTATCTCGGCCATACGTCTTTCTTTGATGCGGGCAGCTTCCTCTTCGGCCTCGTTTATGATCTCTTCAGCCCTCTCTTCACCGCGCTCTTCAGCTTCATTTATGATTTTCTGAGCTTTCTGGCGGGCTTCTTTGAGCTCCTGCTGGCGCTGTTCTTTCAGCTCCTTCGCCTCTTCTTTCTGACGGCGAGCTTCCTCCAGGTCGCTCTCTATCTTGCTCGAGCGCTTATCGAGCATCTCGGTGACGGGACCGTAGAGGAACTTGCGGAGCAAAAACAGCAGCACAAAAAAGTTTACCAGCTGCCAGATAAAGGTCGTATTCAGATCAATCAAACCGCGCTCACCTCCTGAGATGTATAAGTAACGGCTATTTCTGCGTTCTGCTCTTATATTTCATTACAAAACAAAGTTGCTTCAGTTAATTCCATAAATCAATAAATCATTCCGGTTCTCCGGCTGCGAAAAAACAGCACTCCGGCCGGAAAAATTTCCGGCCGGGGGGTCGCTGCTTAAACTTAGAGAGCTATAGTAAAGATCAGCACTATAGCTATAACCAGAGAATAGATACCGGTCGACTCGGCAACAGCCTGCCCGAGCAGCATGGTGGTAATTATGTTACCTCTGGCTTCGGGCTGACGGCCTACTGCCTCGACAGCTTTACCGGCTGCATAACCCTGGCCAATACCGGGACCTATACCAGCTATCATGGCAAAGCCGGCCCCCAAAAGCGCCGCAGCGGTGATGATCGTTTCCATAAATTCAGGTGCTAATTCAACCATTTTCTGCTACCTCCTTTATAAACTTGCGAATAGTTTGGTGATTTGATTATCTTTTTCTCAACTCTGACAAATCTGTTTCAATTGGGTTAAATAGTCCTCAACCTTGTTCTCAACCTTGTTTAATTATTATCAGACTCAAAAGTTAGAACTGAAAATCGATCAGGCCCGAGCCACAGCTATATAAGCTATAGCTATCATTCCGAATATAAGCGCCTGAACTGCACCAACAAAAAGGTCGAACCAGGCATGCAGCGGCACGGGTAAAACCCAGGGAGCAGCCTGGTAGATGAGCATGACTATGATACCGCCTCCCACCATGTTACCGAAAAGACGAAATGAGTGGGAGATAGGCTTGGCCATCTCAGAGACCACGTTGAGCGGAAAGAGTATGACAGTCGGCTGGGCAAAACTCTTTATATAACCCAGAGGCCCTTTTACCTTCATGCCCTCATAATGGCTTATCACAAAGACTAATAATCCCAGTGACAGCGTTGTATTCAAATCGGCTGTGGGATTATCTACCGCAGGTATAAATCCAACCAGATTGGAAAGACCAATATAAATAAATATAGTGCCTATCAGCGGCAGCATGCGGCGTCCATGTCCCGGCATCATTGGTTCTATCTGCCCTAATATTAACTCCACTATAGCCTCTCCCAGATTCTGCAGGCCGGTCGGCACCATCTTCATCTCTCTGGTGGCCATACGGGCCCCAACTATTATAACTATACAGACCGCCCAGCTCCAGGCAAGGGTGTGAGTTATGGGCAATGCTTCATGACCGAATAGGTGGGTGACCACCTGTGGACCAGGATCCATCAAAAAACCTCCTTTCCTGCTAGAGATTCTTCAGCTTGTGCGGCAGGCCTTCCTGCTGTGAATCTCCAACCTCGCTGTCAGCTATACTCTCTTTTAAATATTCCTCTTCCAGTTCATGTCGCCTCAGAGTACCTGGCGGCGATATCCTGAAGTTTTCCCGTTTTTCCTGAATAAATGAACGGATCATCTCCATAACTGCTGAGAATATTATGGTGAATTTCAGCAGCAGCAGCCCCAGCGCCGCGGCCAGAAGATCCAGGTTCGGCTGCCAGGCAGCTGCGGCAAGCACTACAAAAAATATAAAATAATTGATTATCATTCTATTGCGGATAAACCTGCGGGCAGCTTCCTTATCCATCTCCAGAGCCCGCCGGCTGTGTGTGAGCTTGAGCCTGAAGAGCAGCAGGGCTACACTGAGGCCGAATATCAAACCCAAAACCGCCTCCAGTCTCCCTGAAATAACAGCTGCTCCAATCATCCAGAACCCGGCAAAAAGCGTTCTTTTTGTTAATGCTTTAACAACCTCTGCCGGAGATCGGGTAAAAATATTTCTATTCATCCCCCATCACTCCAGTAATAGTCTGATAAACCCCATAAAAACCGCCCCCAACTCCGATAATCAAGCCGAGAAGGGAAAGCCAGGGTTCTGAGGAGAGAAGGCCGTCAAAAAATGAGCCTATAAAATATCCCAGCCCGATCGTGACTATCATGATAAGCCCCAGATAACTTAACAGACCGGCGGCTCTTATAATTCTGGACCAATCATTTTTTTCCATAATCCTGCTCACAGTCCTTATAGAGCTCACTTTTGAATTTTCAGAGCGGAAAGAAGTGGCTGTAACTGCCGAAAAATAATTCCTGCACGAATCCGCTCCTAACCTATTTTTTCTGGATATCATTATTGATTCCTGCCTTGCTGGTAAAATAATTAAAATTCAGCCAATTTACTGATTGCTACTTATTCAGTTCCTGCTGACGTCCCTCGCGGGATAGTTTCCTGCCGTCGCGAGGAATTTCCACCGAAAAAACCCCAAGCCGCCAGAACCCATAAATCAGAAAAATGGCTGCTATCAAAATCACAAGCAGGCCTCTGTGGAATTTGAGACTGTTGACCAGCACGGCCAGAACTCCCAGAAAAACGCTGATGAGATAAACTATAAAAGCAACCTGGCGCTGTGTCCAGCCCAGAGCCAGCAATCTGTGATGGAGATGACCGTGATCAGCCTGGGAGATGGGCCGGGAATTATAAAAACGGCGTACAATGGCGTAGGCAGTATCAAAAATAGGTATACCCAGAACCAGCAGAGGCACCAGAACAGTTACTGCTGCAGCACTTTTTAAAGCCCCGAGAATAGAGATAGCTGCCAGCAGATAACCCAGCAGCATCGAACCACCATCGCCCAGAAATATCTGGGCTGGATGAAAATTGTAGCGTAAAAAGGCCAGGGTGCTGCCCCCCAGAGCCAGCATCATCAGAGCCGAGGCTGCCTGACCCTCCTGCAGACTTACAGCAAAAAGGGTGACAGCGGCTATAGCAGAAATCCCGGCTGCCAGACCGTCCAGTCCGTCGATGAGATTAATTGCATTGACGATACTTACCACCCAGAGGAGGGTAAAAGGTATACTCAAAAGCCCAAGATGGATCATACCACCGGTCAGGGGGTTGGTAATAAAATCGATGCTGATCCCGAAAGGAATTAAAGCAGCAGCGGCCAGAAGCTGTCCTAAAAATTTGCCCATCGGCGGGATCGGTCGCAGATCATCCGCTGTGCCCAGCAGCAAAATCAAACTGCTGCCGAGCAAAAGACCGCGAACATCCCGCCCGATGCCCTGACTCTGAAGAAGTGCCAGGGTAAAACCGATGTATACAGCCAGACCACCGAGGTTGGGAACCCGACTGATATTTATGCGTCGGCGGGACGGTTCATCAACCGCTCCCAGCCGATGAGCCAGCTTTCTCACCGCCGGCGTTAACAGATATGTAATTCCCAGTGAAATCAGCAGAACACTGAGATAGGACATAATCTCCACTTCTCCTCTGCTATTTTATTCTGCTTATATTTTCTGCCGGACGACTTCTCTCCGACAGCCGAAATCATTTAGTGCCGTAAAGCCTATCACCGGCGTCACCCAGCCCGGGAACTATGTAAGCATGATCGTCGAGATGATCGTCCACTGCCGCGGTATAAATATCAATATCCTCATGATCCTCGCGCACTCTTTCGATGCCTTCAGGAGCGGCTACCAGACACATAAATTTGAGACTGCGGATCCCTCTGCTCTTGATGGCATCTATAGCAGCAGTTGCCGATCCTCCTGTAGCCAGCATAGGATCTATTACCAGCAGGTCACGCTCTTCGGTGTCGGGAGGCAGCTTGCAGTAATATTCCACCGGTTCTAACGTCTCGGGATCGCGATAAAGCCCAACGTGTCCCACTCTCGCCGCAGGCATCAGCTGCAGAATGCCGTCCAGCATACCCAGACCGGCCCTCAAAATAGGAACCACTCCTATCTTCTTGCCGGCTATTCTGGGAGATTTAGTGCTCGTCAGCGGAGTTTCGATCTCGACCTCCTCCAGCGGCATATCGCGGGTAACTTCGTAGGCCATGAGCATGGCCAGTTCATTTGTCAGTTCGCGGAACTCTTTGGGACCGGTATCTTTGTCCCGCAAAAGCGTGAGTTTATGTTTCATCAGTGGATGGTCAAATATAAATACTTCGCCCATTATTCATTCATCTCCCCTTTGTTTTCCATTTTGTCTACCCGGCGGGCGTGTCTTCCTCCGGAAAAATCAGTCGATATGAAAGCTTTGACCACATCTTTGGCCAATCCCGCTCCTATCACTCTTTCTCCCATGGTCAATATACTGGCATCATTATGACTGCGGGCCATGCGGGCAGAGTAGGTATCATGACAGCGGGCCGCCCTGACTCCGGCGTATTTGTTGGCTGTCATGCTCATACCGAGGCCGGTACCGCAGATAAGAAGCCCCAGTTGAGCTTCCTCGGCAGCCACCTTTTCGGCCACACGGGATGCATAATCGGGGTAATCAACCGATTCTTTTCCCTGATCTACCCCGACATCGACCACTTCATGTCCTTCTTCCTCAAGCCAGTCGATTATTTCTTCCTTGAGAAAAAATCCCGCGTGATCAGAACCTGCTGCTATAACCATTCTATCACTCCTGGTATCAAATTTGCCAGCTTCTTTTGATGTTTTTATTGTTTCAGCAAAAAAATCATCCAGCCGGCTGGAAATTTCTTTTATCATGTTTTCCATCTGTTCCAGTGTTCTTTCATAAGTGCTCTGACTTCCGCCGAAGGGATCGTTCACATCTCTCCCGTCTTCCGTAAACTCACCCAGGCTGAAAACATATTCCTCTTTTTGAGGATATCGTTCTTTTATTTCCCTTGCCTGAGAGACTGTCATGGTAAGTATCAGATCAGATGCTTTTACCAGGTCTTTATCCAGTGGTCTGCTGGAATGTTCATCGGGCTCGATTCCTGCTTCCTTCAGAGCTATTTTAGCTCTCTCGTCCATCTTCCCTCCCCGAGTGGCGGTCAGACCGGCGGAACTAAAGTTGTAATCAGATTCATCAGCAAATTTCTTTCTCAAAAGCTCGACAGCCATGGGACTTCGGCAGGTATTCCCTGTGCAGACCAGAATTATTTGCTTCATAAAATTTATTCGCCTCCCTGCAGTCCCTTTTGCCCGGAAATCATTTTTCTGGCGAGGGATCCAGACTTATAATTTCGGTGGCAGCTTTGCGAAGTCTATTCATAATGGCTTCACCTAATCCTTCTTCGTTTATGGCTTCTACCATAATCAGTTTTCTTCCTTCATCATCCAGGCTGCGCAGATAGGTGAAAAGATTGTGAGCTATCTCCTGCATATTCTCTTCGCTGCCGATGATGACTGACTTAATATGCTGATTAATTCCCCGATCTGGATCACTGTAAACCTCGACATCTTCGCTTTCAGCTATGCTCAGGCCGGTCGCTTTCGATACCAGCAGAGCGCTGTGAGCTCGCTGACGACCGGCATAATTCCAGATCTCTTCCGGACTGCCCTTCTCCAGCAGTTCCAATCTGGCAGAAGGAGCATAATGACGGTATTTCATGCCCGGTGAACGGGGTAAATCATCCTCTTGAGTGACGTCGTAACAGCGTTCAATTTCGGTCTCCCGACCAAGAGCTTCGCGAAGCCGGGAGGCAGAGATACCCCCCGGGCGCAAAATTTTCGGTATTTCTGAAGTCATATCGAGCACGGTAGATTCTACTCCGATCGGACATTCGCCCCCGTCTAAAATCAGCGGAATGCTGCCTTCCATATCGGCCAGAACATGTTCAGCCCGGGTAGGACTGGGCAGGCCCGATTTATTGGCGCTGGGAGCGGCTACAGGCAGACCGGAGCGGGTCAAAATTGCTCGCGCTACAGGATGTGAAGGCATTCTGACCGCAACTGTATCAAGACCGGCACAGGTGACTCCCGGCACTTCATCAGAGCGAGGCAGTATTACTGTCAGAGGCCCCGGCCAGAAACGGGCGGTCAGCTGCCTTACCGCCGAAGGTACAGTGCCCCGCGTGAGTCGATTCAACTCCTCGCGGCTGTAAACATGAACAATAAGTGGGTTATCTTGAGGTCTATTTTTGGCGCCAAATATACCGCGCACGGCCCTTTCATCCAGGGCATTAGCTCCCAGCCCATATACCGTCTCGGTGGGAAAAGCAACCAGCCCCCCACTTTGAAGAAGCTTGGACGCCTTCTTAACTGCCTCAGTCCCCAGCAGCTCCCCGGGAGAAGCGCCGGTATCTACTTCCAAAACTTCGGTCTGCAATATCCCTCTCACCTCTCTTCTCGAATTAAATGCTCACCTGCTCTCAATTTCGGCGGACGAAAATCATACGGTCCCGACCGGCCCCATCCTGTTTCAATTCGGGTTCGCCGAGTCCCTCCTGTTCGGCTGTCATCTCCTTCATTCTCTCACCCTGATCATGACCTATTTCCAGAGCTAAAAGCCCCTCGGGCTTAAGAAGTGAGACAGCCTGCGGTAAAATTTTGCGATAACAGGAGAGGCCATCTTCACCAGCAGCCAGGGCACGGCGTGGCTCCTTCTGAACCCTGCGGGGCAGTTCTTCCATTTCTTCTTCCGGTATGTATGGCGGGTTGGAAACAACAAGATCAACGCCGGACTCCCTTTCAGGTAAAAGGGGGGCAGCCCAGTCACCCGCCAGCGCTGCCGCTCTTTTTTCCAGATCATGCTTCTTTATATTGCGGCGGGCCAGTTTTACAGCTTCAGTCGAAATATCGGTTCCTATAGCTTTCGATTCGGGCAGATATTTAACCAGACTTATCATCATAGCTCCGGAGCCTGTGCCCAGATCTACTATTTTAAGCTGCTGCCAGTCGTTCTGTCGGCAAAAAGCAAGAATTTTTTCTACCAGCTCCTCCGTCTCGGGGCGGGGAATCAAAACACCCGGTTCGATCTCAAATTCCAGGGACATAAATTCCGTCCGCCCGGTTATATAGCTGATAGGAACACCCCGGGCTCTTTTTTTTAGCCGGCTGCGGTAAGCGGAAAGCTCCTCGTCATTCAGAGGATAATCATAATTCACATAAAGTTTTATACGCTCGGTCGAGAGCAGATCGGCCAGAAGAACCTCCGCATCCAGCCGGGGATTATCAACACCATGATCGTTCAGGAAATCATCTGCTCTATCCAGAACTTCGCGAATTTTACTGGCCATGTCCTCACTCCTGCTCAAAGCTTTTCCAGTCTTCTTTTCATGTCTTCTTCTATAAGCGGTTCTATCAGCTGATCGAGCTCCCCATCAAGCACGCTCTCCAGCTGATGGATTGTTAGGTTTATACGATGATCGCTGACCCTGCCCTGAGGAAAGTTATAGGTTCTAATTTTTTCGCTGCGATCGCCGGAGCCCACCTGACTGCGGCGCTTTTCCTCTCTTTCGCGGCGCTTTTTCCGTTCCATCTCCTCTTTAAGACGAGCTCTCAAAATCTTCATAGCCCTGTCTTTATTTTTGTGCTGAGACTTTTCATCCTGACAGGAAACTGTGATATCAGTTGGTTCATGGGTTATGCGCACGGCCGAATCGGTGGTGTTCACACTCTGGCCCCCGGGTCCGCTGGAACGATAATAATCTATCCTCAAGTCGTTCTCCTCCAGCTCTATCTCCACCTCTTCTGCCTCGGGAAGCACGGCCACTGTGGAGGTGGATGTGTGAATTCTGCCGCTCGATTCGGTGGAAGGAACCCGCTGTACGCGATGTACACCGCTTTCGTATTTGAGATGCTTATAGGCAGCATTGCCGGAAACGCTGAAAATTATCTCTTTGAATCCCCCGACTTCAGATTCGCTCGAGGACATGGTCTCGACCTCCCAGTTTCTATCCTCGGAATACTGGGTATACATGCGGAATAAATCGGCAGCAAATAAAGCAGCCTCATCTCCGCCGGCCCCGGCCCTTATTTCAACGATGACATCTTTCTCATCGTCGGGATTATCAGGCAGAAGCATGAGCGGCAGCTCTTCCTCCAGCTCCTCCATCTCGGGTCTAACCTCTTCCATTTCGGAGCGGGCCAGCTCCTGCATATCCTCATCTTCGCTCATCTCCAGAATCTCCTCGGCTTCTTCTTTCTGCTCGCGCAGCTGCTGGTAACGTTCATATTTTTCGATGATTTTTTTGAGGGAGGCATGCTCCTGGAGAAGCTTTTGATATTTCTCACTGTTATTCATGATCTCAGGATCGCCAATTTTTTGATTGAGATCCTCATATTTATCCTTGAGATCATCAAGTCTATCTAAAACTTCCTGCTTCATCATAAAATATTACACCTCTCAAACTTTGCTCATAAAGTTTAACCGCTGACCTCATGACAGGAACGGCAGCGTGCCTCGTAAACTTCATCCGCTCCCACCATAATTACCGGATCATCATAACGGGCCGGCTCACCATCAATAAGACGCTGAGTACGGCTGGCAGGCTCTCCACACTGCACACAGATAGCATGAAGTTTATCGACGTACTCCGCTCTGGCCATAAGCTCCGGCACCGGTCCGAAAGGCTCACCGCGAAAATCACGATCGAGCCCCGCTGTAATGACCCGGGTATCCTGGCCGGCCAGTTTTTCACAGATCTCGATTATCTTCCCGGGAAAAAATTGAATCTCATCGATCCCCACAACTTCGACTCCTTCATCCAGCCGGGAGATAATCTCTCCGGGATGATCGACGGGCACTGCTTCAAAACGGGCTCCATTATGAGAAACCAGATTTTCTTCGCTAAAGCGATTATCAAGTGCGGGCTTGAAAACTCTGATCTGCTGATCGGCAAAACTGACTCTGCGAAGCCGGCGAATCAGCTCCTCGCTTTTGCCGCAGTACATGGGTCCGGTTATGATTTCTATCCAGCCGCTGTTGCTGATCTCATACATTTAATCCCTGGTCCTCCTCAAAAATATACGGTCCTGAAATAAACTCTCCCCTGCTGGTGCAGGGGAACAAAATATCAATCGATGATAAATCTCAGGATACAAATGCTGCCGTGAATATCGATCCAATTCCATAAAAAAAGCAGAGCCCCACAAGGAAGCCCTGCCGCCGTCACTGAACTTTTTATTCTTCTGCTTCTTCGGCTTCTGCTTCTTCGGATGCTTCCATTTCTACCTGATCGGTTTCTCCGGATTCTTCTCCACTGCTGTCCCTTCCGTATTTGCGGTTAAACTGCTCAACCCGACTGCCCCGGGCTGTCTGCCGCTGCTTGCCTGTGTAGAAGGGATGACAGTTAGAGCACACCTCAACCCTCATATCATCACCGGTGGATTCAGTCTGATATTCTTCACCACAGGCACAGGTTATAACGGTATCGGTAGTCTCCGGATGTATTTCCTCCTTCACTGCGATCACCTCTTTCTATGTCGATAATTTTATTCGTTTAGTCAAATTTGTCAGCACTCATCCAGTCATTCAGATTATATCACAGCGATATTGCTCTTGCAAGCAGCTCAATCCGAGAAGATTTGCTCCAGAACTTCCAGAAGCTCGTGATTGTCATCGGTATTATTTATTTGCGTAATCATTGTCTGCAGGACTTCGGCCTTGTCCATCGATTTGGTCTGACGGCGGAGCTTCCAGATCACCTCAAGCTCCTGCTCATTCAGAAGAAGTTCCTCCTTGCGGGTGCCGGAAAGGTGAATATCGATGGCAGGAAATATTCGCTGCTGGGCCAGCCTTCTATCCAGATGCAGCTCCATATTGCCCGTGCCTTTAAATTCCTCGTAAATAACATCATCCATCCGGCTTCCTGTATCTATAAGTGCTGTTGCCAGCACAGTCAGGCTTCCCCCTTCTTCGATATTGCGGCCTGCTCCAAAAAAGCTTTTGGGGAAATGCATGGCGGTAGGATCCAGTCCACCGGATAAGGTGCGGCCGCTGGGAGGAGTGGTTACATTGGCTGCCCGGGCCAGCCTGGTTATGCTGTCCAGAAGCACCACCACATCATGATTTTGTTCGACCAGACGTTTGGCCTTGGCCAGGGCCAGCTGGGCAACCTGGATATGATCATCTGCAGGGCGGTCAAAGGTTGAGCTTATCACCTCAGCGTCAACAGAACGATCCATATCGGTTACTTCTTCCGGTCTCTCATCGATGAGCAAAATCATCATCCGGGCTTCGGGATGGTTGATGCTGACGCTGTTGGCTATCTTTTTTAACAGCACGGTTTTACCGGCTTTTGGTGGAGAAACTATCAATCCGCGCTGACCCAGCCCCACGGGGGCTATCAGGTCCAGAAGTCGGGTAGAGACATCGCTGGAGCTGCGCTCGAGTTTGATCTTCTCCTGAGGATAGAGCGGGGTGAGATCTTCAAAATAAGCCCTATCGCGGGCTCTTTCCGGGTTTTGATAGTTGATGGCCTCAATCCTTAAAAGTGCAAAATATCTCTCGTTGTTTTTCGGCTCACGCACCTGACCTGAAACTACATCGCCGGTTCTGAGATCAAACCTGCGAATCTGCGAGGCCGAGATATAGATATCATCGCTGGAAGGAAGATATTTGGAAGGGCGGATAAAACCATAACCCTCATTTTCGATAACTTCTAACACCCCTTCCGCAAAGATATTCCCCCCTTTTTCCGTCTCCTGCTCGAGCAGAGCGAAGATGAGATCCTTCTTTCGCATGCTGGAATAACCTTCTATTGATTTTTCCTTGGCAAGCTCATGCAGCTCGGATATAGTCATATTTTCCAGTTCAGAAATATGCAAGCCTGAACGCCTCCTTAAGTTTTTCATGATTCAAAGATAAAGCAGCAGCCAGAGAGTTCCTACATAAAGAATTAAAAGCAGAGCTGGAGAGAACCCTATATGTAATAAACTGTGCCGGGTACGATAAAACAAACCGGACAGAAGCAGAACCGTCATGATGATGGTGACAAAAATCAAAATGAGATTTTGGAACGGGTCAACTGCCAGCATACTCGAATAATAAAATCCATCTACAACAGCTGGTAAAACCAGATTGATCATACTGCTGCCCATAATTATTGCCGCCGCCATTTCGGGATGATCGCGTCCAGCCGCGGAAGCTGAGGCGCTGAGCTCGGGCAGCGAAGTTATCACCGCCACCAGACCGGCTCCTATAAAGGTACTGCCCATACCGGTCATTAATACCAGCCGATCGCTCAAATATCCGAGCCTGACGCCCGATAGTATGATTACAGCTGCCGAAGTCAGCAGGAGCATATACTGTCCCACAGAAGATTCCCTCTCCCGGGCGGCCGCGCCCTCACCGGGGAAAGGAACAATATTTTCCATTTCATCAATATCAATATCAAAATTTTCAACTTTATTTTTATTATTAATGCTGCTTTCAAAATCATATATCATTTTCAGACCGGACAAAAATATCGCGAAGAGCACAAAACTTTCGGGAGCAAAGCGAAATTGTAGGGGAATAGCTGCGGTGAGAAAATATAATGTGAAGAATATTCCCAGCGCGCTGCTCATGATTATAGATATGAAACCGGCGAGCAGGTGCGAAAAAGACAGGCTGAGAAGCAGAAAGCCAGGCCCCTGCCCAAGGTCGAGAAGAGCCAGCAGGGTAAAATTGAAAAGATTACTGCCAATAAGGTCGGCCAGTCCAGGTTCTATAGTTTCGAGCCTCACCGCTGTGACCGTGGTTGCCAGCTCAGGTAGCGAGGTAACAGCTGCCATAATTATCATCCAGGTCAACATCTCGCTGAATCCGACTTTATCAGCAATATTTTCCACCGATAAGACCAGATAATGACCCGACAGAGCAATCAGCAGGATCACAACCAAAAATTCAACTGTTAACAGCAAATAAATCACCTGCAGGTCAGATAAATTTCCACCGGCCTCCCGAATTTAACCCGGAAGGCCGGCGGTTGATTTGCTGATCAATCAACAAAATGATAGGTGATCTGTCAGGCTTTGTTCTGGCTGCCGAAAGTATGAATTTTTTCTTTAACTTTTTCAGCCATGGCATCCCGGGCTGGTCCACAGTATTTACGTGGATCGTAAAGATCGGGATCCTCATCGAAAAGCTCTCTGACCCTGGCGGTGAAAGCCTGCTGGAAAGCGGTATTAACATTCACCTTGCGGATCCCCAGATCTATTGAATTTTCGACATCGGCGCTGGGAACGCCCGATGCTCCGTGTAAAACCAGAGGTACATCGACATTGTTATTGATTTTCTCCAGCCTCTCAAAATCGAGGTCAGGTTCTCCTTTATAAACTCCATGGGCCGTTCCTATAGCCACAGCCAGACAATCAACACCGGTGCGTTCGACAAATTCGGCTGCCTCTTCGGGGTCAGTCATGGCCGCCTCTTTTTCCGTCACTGTGACATCGTCTTCAGTTCCCACCAGTTTACCGAGTTCAGCCTCGACGCTGACTCCTACGCTGTGAGCAGCTTTAACCACTTCTTTTGTTTGAGCTATATTCTCCTCAAAAGGTTCTTTAGAAGCATCTATCATCACTGAAGACCATCCTTTTCTAATGCAGCGCATGGCGGCTTCAAAGCTGCCTCCATGATCTAGATGCAGAGCTACCGGCAGTTCGGTATTTTTCAGAAAACCTTCGACCATACCCACCACGTGATCGATCCCCATATAACTTATGGCACCTTCACTGGTGGCCAAAATAAGAGGAGAATTTTCTTCCTCGGCCGCTTTTACTATAGCCTGAAGTGATTCGAGATTGTTAACATTAAATCCCCCAACTGCATAACCTTCTTCATCGGCTGCTTCCAGAATTTCTGCCATCGGTACCAGCTGTGAAAGCATATTAACACACTCCTGTTATAAATTTTACTATTTTTTTATAAAAAGGTCTGATAAAATTGAAAAATATGTCTTCATAGTATTCTCCGTTATTTCAGTTAAAAGTACCTGGCGGGGTAGTGGTGCTGCAGGAAGATAACTCCAGGTTCTCCTGATTTCTGAGCCAGCTGATATCGGCCTCACCGGCAGCAGGGACGCTCAAAAGAGCCCCACAAAAACCGCAGGTCAGGGTTACCCGTTCGGAGTCCAGTTCGATATTTATATCAAAATTACCGCACTCACAAATAATGCGACCGGCAGCGGCAAAATCGTGCAGTACATCGAGCACAGTCAGCATAGCTTCAGGATTTTCAAAGTCGTCGAACCCGAGGCCATCGGCCAAAAGCTCAAGCTCCTGCTGCTGGCGATCGACCCTGTGCTTGAGTTTGACATAGCTGCCGCAGCATCCCAGCTGCAGACCCGAACGAGGACAGCTCAAATCTCTGGCTCCTTCTCTGCCCCAGAAGGACTGCTCGGGAATTTCCAGCCTGTGCCGACAGTCACAGACCAGACAGTATGGCAGCAGAATTATCGAGCCGCTCTCCCGACTGATGCTGATCTTTTCGACCCCGCACTGGCAGCGGTACTTAAGTTTTCGGTCTCCGGAAAGCTGAAATATATTGACCTGATTTATCTCCAATCTGCCGCAGGAAGAACAGCGTATGAGGAGTGATGATTTCTTTTCTATAAGCATAAGTTTTTAGAATCTGCAGCAGGTTCAAAACCAGTATTTTAAATCACCTGACATTCAGGCAGATTCCGCACCTCCTCTATACCTAATTATTCTGTACAGAAGTTAAAATTCCTCTGTATCAGCGGCAAATAAACTGCCGGCAGCAAAACTTAATCGTAGAGATAAAATCCCTGGCCGCTTTTACGTCCCAGCTGTCCGGCCCTTACCTTTCTCTTTATCAGCGGGCAGGGCCGATATTTATCATCGCCAAATTCTTCGTGCAGAGTCTCCATGATCGATAGACATACATCGAGGCCGATCAGATCCCCCAGCGCCAGCGGCCCCATGGGATGGTTGGCTCCTTTGCGCATAGCTTTATCTATATCCGCTGCTTCCGCCACCTGATTTTGTAGCATAAAAGCAGCCTCGTTGACCATGGGAATTAAGATTCTATTTACTATAAATCCGGGAGACTCGCGCACTTCCACAACTTCCTTGCCTGTGTCACTCATAAAACGGCAGACTCTGGAAAAAACACTGTCTTCAGTGGTAAGGCCCTCTACACATTCAACCAGTTCCATGATGGGAACCGGATTGAAAAAATGAACTCCCATCATTTTTTCCGGTCGATCAGTCATAGATGCCAGCTCGGTTATACTGAGAGCTGAGGTGTTGGTTGCTAAAATGGTTTCAGAGGGACAGATGGTGTCCAGATCCTGAAAAATCTTCTTTTTGATATCTTTCTTCTCAGAAGCAGCTTCGATGATAAGCTCTCTATCCTTCATAAGTTTGAGATCGGTTGTGGTCTCTATTGAATCAAGAATCTTATCCTTATTTTCAGAGCTTAGACGATCTTTTTCCACCAGCTTATTCAAAGATTTTTCGATGCGTTCTTCGGCATCTTCCAGAAATTGTATTTTGATATCATGCAGCACCACATCACAGCCGGCCGCAGCCAGATGCTGAGCTATACCGCTGCCCATTGTCCCGGCCCCCACAACTCCAATCCTGCTCATTTCCATAATTTAATCACCCCTGCTAAGTTTTTTGGCGAAAGCTGTCAGTCTTTCCCCCAGCTTTTCAGCCAGCTTTCGGGCTTCCTCGTCGTCAGTAATTTTTCGAAAATTCCCGTCATCTTTCTTTCTTGTGCCGACAACCCATCCCGGCTCGGTCACGGGATTATTTTTGCCTCCTATAACCACCATGCCGTGCAGAAGTGCAAATCGATGAAGAAATTCTATAACATGCTCCCCTCCACCCTGTTTTAGTCCGGAACTGGCCAGAGCGGCGAAGGGTTTGTCGGCAAGTCTGTGTCCATCCATCTTGAGATAGCGGGTGCGGTCCAGAAAAGCTTTGAAATTTGCAGGAATAGAAGCGAAGTAGCTGGGAGCAGCAAGAATTAGACCATCGGCTGACTCCATACTGCTGGCTGCCCGGGTAAGGTCGTCCTCTATGACACACTGCTTTTCCCTGAGACAGCTGTCACAGCCCCGGCAGTGCTCGATGGTGTAATCTGTCAGATCCAGCAGGGCGCTGTCAGCCCCCTGGCTGCGAACTCCTTCAAGAGCACCCTCGAGCAGAAAATGGGTGCCTCTTTGAACCGGACTCCCCTGAATGCCGAGTATTTTCATCTGTAAATCTCCCCCCTGAAAAAAATCCGGAAATATCTCCGGGATTATTTTTTACACAATAATATAATGTGTCTGTCTGTTTGATCGGTTGATTTTAGGGCTATAATTTAAATATTTTCGTCAATGAAGCCCTTGGAATCTCTGATATTTTCTGGATAGTCCTCGCGGGCAAAGCAGGTACCGAAAGCTTCAGTTTCGTAACTGCTGCCGGAGAGGTGCCCCTCGCGAATGCCGTGATTTATGGCCGACTTTATAAGCCCTACAGCTTCAGGAACATGATTGGCTATCTGTCTGCCCAGCTTGCGGGAGGAACGAAGAAGATCTCTGGGAGTAACCAATCTGTTTATAAGCCCAACCTCATAAGCTTCACTGGCATCAATTATTTTGCCGGTGAACATAAGCTCTTTGGCCAGTCCCATACCGACCATGCGTGGCAGCCGCTGGGTACCATCAAAACCCGGAACAAGCCCCAGTTTCACCTCCGGTTGACCGAATCGGGCCCGGCTGGAAGCCAATCTCAAATCACAGGCCAGAGCCAGCTCAAGCCCTCCCCCCAGAGCATAACCATTGATCGCGGCCAGAGCTATTTTGCTGCTCTTTTCTATGTCGCTGCATATAGATTGACCCAGCCTCGAAAGCTCGCGCGCTCCTCTCGGCGTAAGATCCTCAAGCCAGTCCAGGTCCGCGCCCACGCTGAATGATTTCGATCCCATGCCGGTAAGAATGATTATACGAATTTCATCTTCCTTGCGAATCTCCTCCAGTGCTCGCTGCAGTTCCAGGAGCATCTCCTTATGATAGGCGTTCATGACTTCCGGACGATTGAGAGTAATAAGGGAAAGACAGTCGTCCTTTTCCAGGCTTATATACTGATAATTCACATTATAACCTCCCAGGCTTTACTTTTCTTGCCCGATCTGACGGGTTTAGCCACTGACATTGCCGCTCTCCTGATATTTTAAAGCGGCAGCTATAAAACCCTCGAAAAGCGGGTGAGGATCATTTGGTCTGGAGGTGAATTCGGGATGAAATTGAACTCCGATAAACCAGGGATGTTCGGGCAGTTCTATGATTTCCACCAGGCGCTCATCGGGGGAGATGCCTGACATAACCATACCTTCTTCTTCGAGATCGCTGCGATATCTATTATTTAGCTCGTAACGGTGGCGGTGCCGTTCGTAAACTACCTCCTGGCCGTAAAGATTTCGGGCCAGGGTCTCCGGCTCGAGCCGACAGGGATAACGCCCCAGCCGCATGGTGCCTCCCATCTTCTCAATATCTTTTTGCTCGGGCATCAAATCGATAACCGGTTCTTCGGTCTCTGGATCCACCTCGGTCGTACCCGCTCTCTCCAGACCGGCCCTGCTGCGGGCAAACTCTATCACAGCACATTGCATTCCCAGGCATAGCCCAAAGAAGGGAATCTCCTTCTGACGAGCATATTTTATTGCTGACACCTTACCCTCTATGCCGCGTTCGCCGAAACCGCCGGGAATAATAATCCCATCCAGATGAGCAAGCTTATCCTCCAGATCTACCGAATCCAGATTATCCGATTCAATCCATTCTATCTCCACCTCGCAATCGTGAGGTATCCCGGCATGATCTAAAGCTTCGATAATGCTCAAATAAGCATCGGGAAGCTCAACGTATTTACCTATCAATCCTACCCTGGCTTTTTTGGTTCGGTTTTTCATCTTTTTCACCAGCCGGCGCCAGGATTCAAGATCGAGGTCCTCAGTCTCCAGATTGAGCTTATCTATAACGATTTCGTCCAGCCCTTCCTCCCGCATATCCAGAGGAAGCTGATAAATATATTCCACATCCACTGCTTCGACAACCGCTTCTCTCTCGATATCGCCGAAAAGAGAAATTTTATCCTTAACTTCCTCGGTGAGCTCCCGATCCGCCCTGCAGACTATGGCATCGGGATGAATTCCAATGCTGCGCAGCTCTTTGACGCTGTGCTGGGTTGGTTTGGTCTTGAGTTCGCCGGCAGTTTCCAGATAGGGCACCAGAGTACAGTGTATATAACAGACCCTGTCAGGCCCCAGCTCACCCTTCATCTGGCGGATGGCCTCAAGAAAAGGAAGTCCCTCTATATCTCCAACAGTTCCTCCTATTTCGGTGATGACAACATCGAAATTGCCTTCCTGTCCGGCCCGTCGCACCCGACTTTTTATTTCATCGGTGATATGAGGGATAACCTGAACGGTCGAGCCCAGGTATTCTCCTTTGCGCTCCTTGCTTATAACATTGCCGTAGACCATTCCGGTTGTAACATTGTTATTCTGGCTCAAATCGGTGTCGATGAAACGCTCATAATGTCCCAGATCAAGATCGGTTTCGGCCCCATCATTAGTTACAAATACCTCTCCATGCTGATAGGGGCTCATAGTCCCCGGATCAACATTGATATAGGGGTCAAATTTTTGAATGGTGACTTTAACTCCTCTGCTCTTCAAAAGTCTGCCGAGAGAGGCAGCCGTTATACCCTTGCCCAGGGCAGAAACAACCCCTCCGGTTACAAATATATAGTCTGTCAATTTTATCTCCTCCTACATCTGCTCCGGCGCGGAAACGCCGATCAAATTAAGCGCATTGATCAATACCGTCCTGGTTACTTCTACCAGCTTGAGCCGGGTGAGACTTTGAGAGCGGTCATCGCCCAGAACCTGACATTTATTATAAAATACGTGGAAGGCGTTTGCCAGATCATATATGTAGTTAGCCAGCCTGTGGGGAGCACGCCCCCGGGCGGCTTCCTTTACTTCTTCGGGAAAATATACAAGATGGCGCAAAAGCTCCAGCCCGGCCTCGCTGTCCAGAAGAGACCAATCGGCTGCGGACAGGTCCTCACAGAGATCTCCGGCTTTCTCGATTATGCTGCAGATACGGGCATGTGAATACTGAATATAGTATACCGGATTATCCTTGGATTCCTTTTTGGCCAGGTCGAGATCAAAATCGAAATGGCTGTCGGTGCTGCGCATTATGAAAAAATAACGGGCAGCATCCAGACCTATTTCATCCATTAGCTCACGCATGGTGACAAATTCACCCTCGCGCTTGGACATGGGCAGCCTTTCGCCGCCGCGCAGAAGGTTAACTATCTGGACTATTATGATTTCCAGTTTATCCTTTTCATGGCCGAGAGCTTCGATAGAAGCTTTCATCCTATCTATATACCCGTGATGATCGGCTCCCCAGACATTTATTATTTTGTCGAATCCTCGTTCCAGCTTATCCTGATGATAGGCGATATCTGCGGCCATATAGGTGGGGGATCCATCTGATTTGATCATGACCCTATCTTTATCATCGCCAAATTGAGAGGAGGCAAACCATAACGCTCCTTCTTCTTCATAAATATAATCCTGCTCGCGCAGATAATCAACGACCTCCTCTATACGATCTTCTTCATGCAGACTTCTTTCGCTGAACCAGTTATCAAATTCTATCCCAAAATCGTTAAGATCCCGCCGGATGATCTTCAAAATCCGATCATAGGCGAATTCCCGACATATTTCAAAAGCCTCTTCCTCCGATTTGTTCAGCAGCTCCCGTCCGTATTCCTCCTTTAACTCCTCTGCTATCTCGATCAGATACTCGCCTCGATAGCTGTTTTTTGGCATCTCTATCTCCTGTCCGAAAAGCTCCTGATAGCGCAGAAAAGCTGATCTGCCCAGAAGCTCCATCTGGTTGCCGGAATCATTGATCAGATACTCCCTTTCCACTTCATAACCTGCATGAGAAAGAATAGATGCTACCGTATCGCCAACAACAGCTCCCCGGCTGTGTCCTACGTGCAGAGGGCCGGTGGGATTGACACTGACAAATTCAACCTGAACTTTCCTGCCGCCGCCGAAATCGGTGCGCCCGAAATCCTCTCCTAGCTCTAAAATTTTATCGGCAGCCTCATAAAGCCAGCTATCATCAAGCCAGAAATTGATAAATCCCGGCCCGGCAATCTCCGTTTTTTCCACTAAATCGCTGGAAAATTCCTCCTTTAAACCTTCGGCCACCTGGCGGGGATTCATATTCAGCCTTCCCCCCAGTGCCAGGGCCAGATTGCTGGCATAATCTCCGTGATCATCCTCGCGGGGCACCTCCACTTCAACCGGGGGCAGATCGGAATTCGCGATATCGGGATCGAGAAAACTTTCTCTAGCCGAGCGAAGCTCTTCGATCAATTCTTCTTCAACTTCCTGGACTGGGTTAAACGACATCCTGTCCTGCACTCCTTCCTGAAATTGCTTAGATTCTTTCCTGTCCTAATTTTTCTCCATCAGCTTTCTTCTTGAGAGTTTCAAAATCTTTGACCACACAACCCTGCTTTTCGAGCTGTTCCATAAGTTTTTTTAATGCTTTAGTGCTGCCAATCAAAGAGGAAGTTATAAAGGCAAAAGCATCCTGGCCCACGGTATGTTTGCAGCGATCGAGCGTGGGAGAAATATCTTCGGCCGGCCTTCCTTTTATCAAACCCTTGGTAGGGCTGCCCACAATAACCAGGTCGTATTTATGAAAGCTGATTTCGTCTCCTTCCCCGGAAGCAGCCAGAAGTTCTGCTCTGTGTCCCTGAGATTCAGCTCCCTCTTTTATCCCACGGGCCACTTTTTCGGCATCGCCTTCCTGCGAGTAAATGATGAGAATATTTTTCATTCCTATATTCTCTCCTTCCCGTGCTTCGACCCGGTTCTACATCTCTCTATTATTTATTTCCACTCTCACCGAAAAAATCCTGTATTTTTTTTGCGGTATAGTCGAGTGACAGCGATCGCTGCAGGGAAAATTTAATGAGAGGATTCACATAATTAAACAGATAAACAGGAGGAAAGCATAAGCTGCCTGAAAGAAATACCGGCAAATTCCAGCAGCTCATGATTTCCCCCTGCTTCTGAATGTTTTGATCAAATTTTCAAAGTTACTGGGCGAGTTCGAGCTCCTTGAGCAGTTTGCCCTTGGGCATGTAACCTACCAGTTTGTTATCAACTTCTCCATCATTGAACACAATCATAGTAGGGATGCTCATAACTTCAAATCTGGAAGCTGTTTCCTGATTATCATCCACATTTAACTTGCAAACTTTCAATTCATCTTCGTAGTTTTCAGCTATCTCCTCGATCACCGGAGCCAGCATCTTGCAGGGACCGCACCATGATGCCCAAAAGTCTACCAGCACCGGTCTGTCAGCCTCCAGCACTTCCTCTTCAAAATTCTCATCTGTTACTTCTATTGGTTCGCTCATATTTTAATCCTCCCGATTTAATTTGATGTAATA
The DNA here is from genome assembly GCA_964436625.1 of uncultured Halanaerobiaceae bacterium. Lineage (GTDB taxonomy): Bacteria > Bacillota > Halanaerobiia > Halanaerobiales > Halarsenatibacteraceae > Halarsenatibacter. Next base: position 40,747 of record CAYTDP010000003.1, read on the forward strand.
AAAACAGCGTTATAATCTTTATTTTCTACTATATTATCATAACTACTGCCGACATAAAAGTAAGTAAACCAGTATACAAGAAATACCCGGCTTTTATTCCACTTTCTTTTCTGCAACCATTCCCAGCACAGCCACCGGATCTTTGGGGGTGGAATAGGGAGGAGCATAGCCGAGATCCATCTGGAAAAGGTCATCAGCTGTCTGCCCGGCATAGATAGCGCTGGCCAGCACATCGATTCTTTTATCAACTCCATCTCTACCCACTGCGGCAGCCCCCAGTATTCGTCCGGAGCTGCGGTCAAACACACCGCGCAGAGAAAAGGGATCAAAACCCGGATAATAATGGGCATGGTTGGGTACTTTCACAGAAATCGGAACGGGATCGAATCCAGCTTCGACTGCCTCTTCGACCTGAATACCGGTGGCAGCTACAGTGTAATCAAAAACCTTGGTGATTCCGGTCTTAAGTACACCGCGATGCTCGGCTTCTGCTCCGGCAGCACAGGCGCCGGCCGTTCTGCCCTGTTTATTGGCGGTAGATCCCAGCGGCACCCATGTTCTCTCTCCAGTCACCAGATTAACAGTCTCAGCACAGTCACCGCAGGCATAGATGTTTTCACGATTTGTTTCCATTCCGGTATTTACCCGAATAGCATCGCTAACTCCCAGTTCGATGCCAGCCTCCGCAGCCAGCTCCGTGTCCGGACTGATGCCGATAGAATTCAAAACCAGATCGGTTTTCAGTTTCCGACCGCTTTCAGTAACCACCTCTCTCACTTTATCTCCGCCGGAAAAATTGCTGACGCCATCATTCAGCACCAGATCTACTTCCTTTTCACGCAGATGATCTTCGAGTTTTTCAGAGAGCGCATCAGGAATAAGAGGCAGCACATGTTCCTGTTGTTCTACCATGGTAACATCCAGGCCCAGCTCTGAAAATGATTCAGCCATTTCCAGACCTATCAGGCCCGCTCCTACAATCGTTACCTTCTCCATCCCGGGCAGCTGAACTTTCTGCTTTATGCGATCAGCATCGACCGCTCGCCTGAGAGTAAAGATATTATCCAGTTCTATCCCCGGAATAGGAGGAACTACAGGTGAAGCACCGGTGGCTATAATCAGCCTATCAAAATCTTCGCTGCCTGATTTGCTGCAGTTTAAATCTTCGTATTCAACACTGTGATCATCGAGATTTAGGGAGGTGACTTTATGTCCGGTCTTAACATCCACTCCATACTTTTCCGAAAAATCGGCAGGATAATTGGCGATAATCTGATCGCGTTCGGGAATAACTCCTGAAATGTAATAGGGTAAACCGCAGCCAGCATAGGAAATATCCTGACCTTTTTCCAGCATTACAATTTCGGCATCTTCCAGCTCACGCGAAGCTTTGGCGGCCGCGCTGGTGCCGGCGGCCACCCCTCCTATAATAACTATTTTCAAAAATTTTCCTCCTTAGTCAAATCAGATTTTTATATTCTGTCATCTTATATGGGTTGAATAGCAGTCTCGGGAGTTAACCTGGCTATATCTGTATTTTCCTTGACATCTAAACTTCTCCAATACTCATCCAGAAATTTTCACATCAGTCTGTTTCAACAGACCATTAAATTAATCTTATTTTCAAAACCTCGAAATGTTTACCTCCAACTTCTCCCGGACTGTCGGCGGCGGGTCCAGGAAATTAACCGAAATACCGAGCCAAATCCGACTATGAAGCTGACAAATTCGGGCAGGCCCGGATCGACTGGAATCACCCCGGCCACCGAGCCCAGAATCAATCCGCTGAGTAAAAACATGAGCTGACGACGATAACGTCTGATAAGCCAGCTCAAAAGCCAGGCAAAAACCAGCAGACCGACAATTGTACCCAGCCCATAAACAAATAATACCAGGAGCTGAAGTTCAGCTATGGCTGTAATAATCTGGCGATAAACCCCTAAAACCACAAAGAGGCTGGCACCGCTGATGCCGGGCAGCAGCATGGTCACCGAACCGAGTATGCTGGCCCCAAAAATCATGATGAGCGGAGCGGCAGCATCGGTCTCTCCTTCCCCGGTTAACAGCAGCGCCAGAAAGATACCCAGAGCCGCTAGAAAAAAATTGACTATTCTCGATCTATTGCGGGAAACATCGCGCCGGGCTTCATGCCAGGTAACCCTTAGAGAAGCAAGAATCATGCCAGCCAGAAGCGCCATCAGAGGATTTGGATAGAGATCAAATATGCGGTCGATCACGGTGGCTCCCAGCATCGCCCCCAGTCCGGCTCCCGCTCCCAGTGGCATTAAAAAGGGGAGGTCGATATTCTTGATGGCCAAAAGGAGAGGTTCGTATATATAAAAAATGAGAGCAACAGTGCCCCCGCTCATTCCCGGAAGGGTGTTGGCCACCCCGAATGGCAGCCCCTCTAAAAAAAGTTGAACTGCTCCGGGACGCTCTTCGGAAGATGTGAATTTTTCAGGCCTGCTGCCGCCGCTTTCCCTGCATTCATTCTGGGCTTTCTCCTTTTCCGATTCATTCATCCCGGTTTTCACCGCCATCGAGCGGCACTTCAGCCGGCGAATTCTGAGTCACACTATGCTGCTCCTCGTAAATTGTCAGCGTCAGCGGTTCGCCCCCGGCCAGTTCAACTTTTATACCGGATCCGGAGATAGAAACCTGTAAAAGCGAATCCTGAAAGTTGAGGTGAAACCGGTAACTGTCCCAGCTTTCGGGCAGCATTGGGCTCAGGCTGAGCTCCCCACCTTCAGCCCTTTTACCGGCAAAGCCCTCGACCACTGCCATCCAGGTTCCGGCCATGCTGGTGATATGCAGGCCATCCTCGGTATCACGATTTACATTTTCCAGATCCAGCCGGGCGGTACGGAGATAAAGCTCATATGCCTTCCGGGTATAACCTATCTCCGCTGCTATCACGGCGTGAACACAGGGCGAAAGCGACGATTCGTGGACAGTGCGCGGCTCATAAAAGTCGAAATTTCTCTTTTTCGTTTTCCGATCATAATAATCCGAGAGAAAATAAAGACCCTGCAGTACATCAGCCTGTTTGACATAGGGCGAACGGAGGATTCTATCCCAGGACCAGTTTTGATTTAAAGGCAGATCTTCCGGGGCAAGATCGGAGACTTTATCCAGCTTCTTATCGCGATAGCCGTCCTGCTGCTCAAAAATGTCGTACTCCTGCCAGCGAGGCAGATACATATTTCCCGCTGTATCGCGCCAGTGTTCGAGTTCTTCCTCCGTCAGCTCCAGCTGAGACAAGAGTTCCTGCCCTCGCTCCGGATGCTCATTTTCGAGATAATCTTTCACTTCCAGGGCATAATTAAGACACCAGACCGCCATCCGGTTGGTATACCAGTTATTGTGAACATTATTTTCATATTCATTGGGGCCGGTGACTCCGATGATCATGTATCTATCACGTCGCGGATTATAATGAGCCCTGTCGGCCCAGAAGCGGGCCACCGAAGCTATAACCTCAAAACCGTAATCGGCCAGATACTGCCGATCTCCAGTATGGCGGATATAATTGTAGATGGCATAGACTATGGCCGCATTGCGGTGAATTTCCTCAAAGGTTATCTCCCATTCGTTGTGACATTCCTCACCGTTCATAGTCACCATGGGGTAAAGAGCACCTTTAATCCCCAGTTTATCGGCGTTTTCGCGGGCCTTATCAAGATGACGATAGCGATATAATAGCAGATTACGGGCTATTTCGTCATCCTTGCTGTTGAGATAAAATGGAAGACAGTATGCCTCGGTATCCCAGTAAGTAGCCCCGCCGTACTTTTCGCCGGTAAATCCTTTGGGGCCGATATTGAGCCGGGGATCATGACCGGTATAGGTCTGATTGAGCTGAAAAATATTAAAACGTATGCCCTGCTGGGCCTTTTTGTCCCCTTCAATTTTGATATCATTTTCTCTCCATATCTCCTGCCAGCTTTCTCTGTGTTCAGCCAGCAGCCCGGAATAACCGCAGGAAGCGGCCGCCCTGGCCCTGCTTTCAGCCTCCTTCGTTACCCTTTTCTCTTCATAATCGCGATCTGTGGTTACGCCGATGTATTTGGTGAGGTTTAACGCCTCGCCGCGATCAGCGCTGATTTCGATATCCTCAGCCACAAATTTTTTGCGATCGATCCTCTCGCTCTGACAGCCGTCAATCTTTCTCACGGGCCGTCCATTGAGCTCCGATCTCATGGCTGCAGCCACCGTAAAGTCCGATTTTTTTGTACGGAGGGTGAGCTGTCCTCCACCGGCCCGGGCAGCGCGGTCGATCTCATCCCAGAAAATCTCATCGTAATTGGCGTCCTCATTTTTGATGGTGCCATCGAGATGGGGCCGAAAGCGGATATCCGCCTTCCCTTCCAGGGGGGTTAAGCTGTAAGAGATAGCAGCGATCTCGCGCCTGGCCATACTTAAAAAACGCTCGATTGAAACTTCGATGCGATTATCTCCACCGGGCGAAGCTGCTGTAAAATTGCGCCTCAATACCCCTTCCTTCATATTGAGAATGCGCTCAAAATCTTCAATATGCCACTCTGCCAGGTCCAGCCTCGTCCCGCCAATTTCGATATCGATGCCGATAAAATCGGTCGCATTGGGGACCTTGGCATAATATTCCGGATAGCCTATCTTCCACCAGCCGACGACCGTCTTATCGGGATAGTAAACTCCTGCTATATAGGTACCCTGCAGGCTGTCGCCGCTGTAATGCTCTTCAAAATTGCCTCGGATTCCCATATGCCCGTTACCCAGGCTCATGATGCTCTCGGAAAAACGATTTTTGTCCGGGGAAAAACCCGATTCAATTATGCGCCATCCATCTACCTGGAAATAATCCTGATAATCTTTCTGATCGCTTTTCATTTCAGCCATAAATAAACACCTTTCATAAATTTAAATTGGATTCTTCTTGTTATCAGTTTATAGATATCGTATAAGATCACTTAAAGCAGAGAAAAAATTTCCTTGTGAACTAAGCTTTATATTTTCCAGTATAACTAAATACGTTTTTTTGACATCCCTATTTGCCAACTGAAGACAAGAAAATCCTTAAATTATTTCTGAGCTCTCTTCTTACGCCAGTCGAATTTTTTTTGAGCCAGTCTGTTGGTCTTTTGACAGAATTTATCTTTTTTGCGCCTGGTCTCATAAATCTCCCAGAAACTGCTCATAAAAATATCATCCCATTCCTCTCGATACTCGAGCGAGTTTTTATAAAATTTATTCAAAAACTTTCCTTTAAATCGAGCTAAAGCGTGTATTTTAGCCAGTTCAGGCGCTGCGGGAAGGTTAAATATATCATCCAGATCTACAAGCACCACCCGGGGATTATCGCGCCAATTTTCCAGAAGGAAATTAGAAGTGCCCGGGTCCTTATGTATAATATTATTGTTTAACAGTCTGGCCCATATAAGACCAAATTGACGGAGTATGTCCTTCATATTATTCCTTGCTGCTTCTGGAATTCCTTCATTGATCAATTCAGAACAATCACGACAGTTCTGCACCGCCCGAGAAATGAAAACACTGGTATAATCGGCAAATGAATTTCTTTTTACAGCAGAGGCTATCGGCAGAATAGCAGGTATATCCAATTTATTTAACTTAGAACTCTTTTTGAGCTGAGATAAACCTTCAGGCTCAAAAACTGATTCTTTTAATCGATATAACTTTCTATCATAATCATACCTCTTCAGGTAAATTTCCCCCAGATTATCAACTGTACATTTGTAAACTTTTATATTTTTATTGCTGGCTGAATTTATTAATTTGAGTTTTGTTTTGTCACCGCTGGAGCTTTTATCATCAAAAAGAATTCGGTTTAAAACATCAGACAAAACCTTTTTTACAAAGGTGAAATTTGGGTTGTTTTTTATAGGGGCTGAATATATAATTTCAAATTTATCTGCAAAATCTCTCTTTTTTTTCATCTAAAATATTCATTCCTTCATAAAGCCAGATATTGAGGTTATTAAATTCAATCATAAAAACTCGCTCAACTGACGGGGGCTTGGATTTTTAACATCAATTTCTCTGCTAACTCTCTCGACAAACTTTTCATGCCAGACGTTAACTATCACAGGAATCCTTTCGATATTCATTATTTTAGCAAGAGCAAGTCTGTGCCTCCCATCGAGAAAATATATTTCACCATCTCTGCCAACTGCCACTTCAATTTCATTAACAGCACTGCCTTCTCGCTCATCCTGACTGGAAATTCTATTATCTATCTCTTTTTGAGATTTATAACCATTCAACTTGATTTCTTTATATAACTCTTCGTATTTTCCCAGCTTTTCTTTTCTATAGCTTTTCCAGTTTCGAGATGAGTTTTTATCTAAGAACCTCAAGTAAAATGAAGTGTCTTTCCAATCTTTACCCTCTGAAAATCTTTTCTTTAAAGCTGTATAAATATGATTCGCTTGAAATTTATTGCCTTTTTTATCCCAGGAGCCGGGAATTACACAACCTGCTTTTCCATAATATTTGCCATCATTATACCTTTTTATATTATGATTTTTGAAGCTGAAGTTATACTGTCTTTTAAACCTCCAGTGGTCCACCTTTAGTAGCTCATATTCGATCTTCTCTGGAGATATTTTGATTATGGCTTCAGGCTGATTAACTTTTTCAACTTTTTTAGCAAACTCATCCGGGTTTTCTTGCTTGATAAATTTTAAATAATATCTTCTCACCTTTCCTTCTGTATAAATCATCCTTTTCACAAAATCTCTATATATTCTATCCTCAGATGACAATTTATTAAATCTCTTAAAAATCAGGCTAAAGATCTATAATCCCTCCTTTCCAGAATAAAAAATGGTTAAGTCAGAATATTATTCTCTAAAAATTTAAGCAGTGCTTGCTTAAAAATAGTATTTTCATTTTTTTGCAAAAACTGATAAAGTGCCTATTCCGGCCCTCCTTTGCCCTTTCTTTTGCCTGTATTTTATTTTCAATAGCTTCCTCATTCTTTTTTCTGAGATATTTTCTTCTTTTTCTTTAGAATGCTTAAATTCGAACTGACTGTAATCTCTATTTTTTAGTTCATCAATAAATTCGTCGGGGGCTATCGTACGATTACTATCTTTCATATATCTGTATGGATGCATTTCTGCTATAATTTTTTCTGGGTCAAAATTTATCTTATTTAAAATTTTCATTTCAGCACCCTGACAGTCCATAAACAAAACATTACAATAATCTAAATCTTGAGGATTCTTTACTTCAAATGTTTCATTTTCTGTGTAAACTTCAATTCCCGGACCAACTATTTTTTGCTGTAATTGACATATTTCTTCAACACGATTGATCTTTAAAGTATTATTTATTCTATCGAACATTTCAGGACTTCCCTCAAATATTATCACCTGACCTTGAGATCCGGCTTGCCTTGCTGCAACTACACTCGAAACCCCTCTTCCTCCTCCAATTATAACCACTCTTTCTTTATTTTCTACATATTTTCTTATAAAACTAATATAGTGCCACTTATAATCAGGTTTATTAGGGGATAATTTATCAGGCAGAAAATTAAAATTCTTTTTAGGCGCAGAACTTTCAGGAACCTTCACTTCGTTATATATTGCATATCTGCCTTCAGGCAATAATTTCCATACCAGCTCTTTAAATTTCATATAACTCCGCTCCTATTTTTGTAAACCACAAAAGTATTGGGCTAATCTGTGTTAAAAACAAGATATTTTTTCCTCGAGTTCAACCGCCGGTTTAATAGCTGTTTCAGGAGTGATTTCATCTATGTCAATGTTTTTTTTAATCCAATTTATGTATTTTTTATGCCAGGCCACCACTAATACGGGCATTATATCCAAACCAAGAACATGAGCAAGGGCGTACCTATGATGTCCTTCATGGTGAGCTTTAACAATTTTGCCTTCGCGGGTTACTACTACAGCTACATCCCTGAGCATTTTTGTGGTGGCAATTTCAGAATTCCTCTTCAAACCTTCTTTTTTTATCTTTTTATGCAATTTATCCACGCCGGCAGTTATATTTTGCAGGCGTTCATTATCAAATTCTTTTTCCCCCTCAAGAAAATAATAAGGGGTATTTTCCCAATTCCTGTCCTGTAAAAATCTTTGCTTAATGCCTAAAATCTTCGCATAGTGAAACTTATTGTTCTTATCTTTTTCCAGATCATAGTTTTCAGCAGAAAGATCATCAAATTTTACTGGAGTTAATTCTTCATCCCATTCTCCCCCCAGGATAAATCCCACTTTTATTCTTTTACTGGGAAATCCTCTCGGTCTTCTCTCTTTAACTATCTTCTTCAAATATCTATGCTTGTAGGGGGAATAATGTACTTTTTTTGTAGGAACATAAATTACCTGAAATGGATCTTTTATGACTTTACCTGAAAAATGAGAGATAATTTCAAGATATTTTTTGTCGGCCTTTTTATCCATTTTTTTTAATGATTCCGGAAAGAATTCATCATACTTCTTCTTGACTTCAGAAAGAAACCCCAATTAAATCGTCCCCTTTTCCAGACTTTAATCTTGCTTTGAATCTAAGAAAAAATTTTTTCGAGAAATTGCATAACTTTTTCCGCTCTCTTATCCCAGAGAAAATTTTCTGCTCTAGCAAATATATTTTCTCTTATATTTTTATAGAGTGTTTTATTTTTATCGAGTTTATTTATGCAATCAGTTAATTCCTCTTCCGAATTGTAAAATAAGCCGCAGTCTTTAGAAATAACGTCGAGAGTTGCCGGGGTCTCAGTGCTCACAATAGGTATTCCATAACTAAAATAATCAAATACCTTAACTGGAGACGTAAGATAATTGTTGAAATAATTATCCGCCAGCGGCACCACGCCAATTTTAGCCTTCTTTAAGTGCTTAGTGATTTTTTCCTGAGACACCCACCCTGTAATTTCTACTCTATCTTCAAGATTCATTTCTCTTGAGTAATTTTCAATTTTTTTATATAACTCTCTTGTTTTGCCACCGACTATCTTCAATATTAAATTTTTATTATCTGCGTTTTTAAAAGCTTTGATCAATTCATAAATGTTTTTTCTATCATCCAGCGAGCCTATATATAAAATTTCATCGTTGGTCCATGTATCAATATCATAATTAATTTTTTTCAAACCGGTTCTTGCCATCATTATATTCTGCTCTGGAAATTTTTCTGAATATAAATTGCGCAATATATTCTGATGAACTAAAATCCCGTCAATCCTGGCAAGAAAAATTTTATGATAAAAATATTTTTTTAAGCCTTTATTTCTCTCAGACCTGTTGAGATAATAATCGTGAGCTTCAAAAAATGTTTTCGCCTGATCTTTTTTTCTTAGAAAACTTAAAAAAGGCAGAAAGCCATCAGTCCGGGTTATAATAGCAAAATTTTCTCCATCATTCTTTTTTAAAAGTTTTTTTATCTGCCGGTAGGCAGAAATATAGAATGAAGTGCTTATGTCTGGCAGTTTATCATTTTCAATTCTCAAAACGATCAAGTTTTCGGGCTTCTTGATATCAAAATAATCCCTTATAGCTTTATTAATGTTTTCACCTTCATCCTCTTCAATAAGCAGATAAACCTCAATATCACTCCTTTTTTTGGCCAGAGCATTAAGGGAATGGATAACAAAGTTTATACCGGGACTGTGATCATTAATTTTAGACCTATATACGTAAATTACATTCAAACACATCACCTCTTCTGGACTCAAACTCTGAAAATTATAACCTCATTTACCGCTTAATGCAAGAGATTTCCTCACAGCTTTCCTGGGGATTAATTCTTGATTAAAATTTGTCCCTTATTTCTTCTGCAGGTTGGGAAGCAAACTTATATTATAATATCAACTTCTCAATCTCTTTTATGACTTTTGCTCTGCTATAATTATCTTCAACAAAGCTCCTCGCATTTTCTATAACATCCGACAAATCTCGATCTTTTAGCTCCAGTATTTTAGATGCAAATTCTGAAGGATTTAAAGAATCTACAAGATAACCATTTTTCCCATTCTCGATTATTTCCGCTATGTTGCTTTTGTCTGCTGCTATCACTGGCGTTCCTGCAGCCATACTCTCGATGAGTACATATCCAAAACCCTCCCAGCGGGCCGGATGAACTAAAAAATCAAATTCAGCCATCAATTGGTAAACTCTGGACTGCTCCTGATAACCCAAAAACAAAATTTTCTCCTCCAGACCCAAATCGACAGACATCTTTTGCAGCTCATCATTTAATTCTCCATCCCCAATAATCAATATCAAAAAGTCATTAAAATCATAATTCTCGAGTTCTCTGGCTGTTTTCAACAAAATATCCTGCCCTTTTTGTTCTGTAAGCCTCCCAACATTGCCGAGAATCAACTTATCCTCATGTTCGATATCAGGATAACTTTCCAGCAGAGAGTTAGCTTTAGAAATACTTTTATCAACATCCTGAATTTTCAGGCCATTAGGTATAACTGCTATTTTGTCAGGATTCAGCCATTCCCTGGTATTTTTTAAAATCGACTTTTTTGTGGATTTAGAGTTAGCTATAATATTAGTTGTCATTTTATTTAACAACAATTTGTTATAAAATCTATTTTTTATCGGCCTGTCCAGACCTCTTCTGTAAATAATCTTTTCTAACCCGGCCAAATTTCCAGCTGCACACCCAAATTTCAGATCTCTGGATAAATTCATAAACAAACCATCGATAGAGGCACGTGTAAGAAATCTGGCCAATTTTAAAACTTTAACAGGATTTAGCGAAGAAATTCCAGACTTTACTTTTACAGCTCGAGTAGTTATTCCAGCCCCTTTAGCTTTTTTTAAAAGTGGAGCTCCCGGCAGGCCCCCAATATAAACATCGTGTCCCCTGTTGTCAAGCTCCCGGGCGGTGTCCAGAGTCCACTTTTCTCCACCACCCCAGAATCCACAGGAATTTAAGAAAAATAATTTTCCCAAATCAAATCTCTCCTGAATTCATTCTATTTTACTGTAATTATTCATGGTTGTCATTAAAATAAAATTTTTTCTTAGCTTCCCATAGCTTGGCGTATTTTAAAAACTTATTTATGGCCGAAAGCATACAAAGTATCAAACCAGCACTTCCATCTAAAAAACCTTTCTGCAAAAAATATTTTTTAATGAACTCAATTTTTGGTCTTAATATTACCTGAATTAGATTTATATTTCTGCTGCTTTTTTCAATTTCCAGGCTGGTATAATGATTTATTTTGCTTACATAATCATCGAGATTGCTGTAAGTAAGATGTATGAGAGGATTTTCCAGCCTGCCGCACTCCCCCTCATAAGTCAAATCTTCATGAACTTCTCCTTCATACCTAAGCTCATCACTGTTTTTGAATAATCTTATAGTATAATCAGGGTACCAGCCGCAATGTTTTATCCAGCTGCCCAGAAAAAAATTTTTGCGAGGAATTTTATAAACAGGAAAATCTCCATCATTGTTTAGCAAATTTTTAACTTCTTCAGCTAAAACTCCGGGAATACGTTCGTCGGCATCAAGAATCAAAATCCAATCCGACTCTATTTTCTCCAGACCATAATTGCGTTGAGATGAAAAATCATCAAATTCACGCTGATAAATTTTCCTGGTGTAATCATTACATATTTCAAGTGTATCATCATCACTATAGGAATCAACTACCACAATTTCATCAACCCAGCTCAGGGATTCCATACATTCCTCAATCACGTTTTCTTCATTATAAGTTAAAACCAGGGCCCCCAGTTGCAATAAAACCCATCCCCTTCCCAGAATTTCAGCTGTTGATTTATTCGATGCCGAGCTTTTCAGCTTTGTCCTTTTCATTCGGTGAAAAGCGAATTAGAAATAACTCTTTTAAAATTTTAGTCGGATACAAATCCAGTTCAGCTGCCTTCCAGTTCTCTATATTTTTTAAATCCAAAAACTGTTGATGTTTTGATACCGAGAGTCTATTCATGCTTTTCCGGGTATCATAAAGTATAATTGGGATTTCTTTATAATCCATGGCTGCCAGAGCAGCCGCTCTTCTGCGCCCGCCTGAAATCAAAACTTTAAAGTCACTGTTTTTTTTCAAAATAATGCCCTGAATATAGGTAGAGTTGATGGTAGTCTCGTCCTCAGGCCGGTATCCTTTTTCCCGCAGGCTTTCGTAAAAATTCTTCAGAGAAAAATAGTCGTCTTTCCTCGGATAAAAAGATTTTTCTGCAAAATAGTAGTTGTGATAGTAATTTGAAATTGAAGTTTTTTTGGAGCTGGAGCCAGGATTGATCCAGTTTCTGGGAACACAAATAGGTGAACTTAAGGCTGGAGCATCTCCATTTATTCCTTCAGGTATATACTTTTCAAGTTTGAGCCCTTCCCATTCGGAAACAATTTGTTCTGGCTCCGGTTCATCCACCAGTTCAGAAATTTTAATTTTAATTTTTGCAATCAAAGACTCTGAATAATTTTTGTCAAGGCCGTGTTTGAATCTAAGGGTTTGAGCAACGTAAGGATTGAATTTAGAGAGGCTAAACCCCCCCAGGCCTCCCATGCCTATCAGACAGCGTTCAACAGGAAAATAAAAAACATTTTTCTTAACCCTGGCAACACCGTTTATTTTTCTTATTATATTTTTTATTTTTTCTCTCAATCGTAATCTCAAATCGGAGATTATTTTCACCACCTGTTTTTAAGATATTGTATTCAGCGGTTTAGTAAAATTTTATTTTCAATATCATCTATCATCTTTTGGGTGGTGTATTTCTCTTCAGCTATCTCGGCCGCCTTTTCTCCCATCCTCTCTCTGTTTTCATTTTTTATCATTTTAATGACCTTTTCCGCAATGTCTTCCGGATTCCTATCTTCAGCTATATACCCTGTTTCCCCATCTTTTACGAATTCCTGAACCGTCATTGCCCTGGTTGAAACTATTGGCACTCCGGTCATCATAGCCTCCAGTATAATCCATGGACACCCTTCATAAACAGCAGTATGAACTAAAAAATCAATTTGTTTCAATATCGAGGGAACATCTTCTCTATAACCTGTGAAAATTACCTTATCTTCGATACCAAGTTCTTTAGATTTTTCTTTGTATTTTTCCCGTTTTCCGCCCTTTCCTACAAATAAAATTTTTATATCCTCATGAAAATCCAAAATTTTTGGAAGGGCTTCTATTAAATATTGCTGGGCTTTTTGGCGGGAAAGCCGTCCTATATTGGCTACAACCATTTCGTCAGAGGAAATATCAAATTCTTCTCTTATATTTGTTTCAATGGAAGAATCTATATATATTTCTGGATCCACCCCATTATAAATTAATTTAATTTTTTCATCTTCTACAACATCATCAGGCAGCTGACTTAGATTTGACTTCATGGTATTTTTTGAAATTGACATAAAATCAGTTACACAATTTTTCAATAACCAGCGATTATAAAACCTGTTATTTATAGCTTTTGCTATGGCTCTGCGGTACACTATTTTTTCGACCCCTGCCAGTTTACCTGCCAGGGAACCGTATTTGTAATGAGAAGATTGCCCGGCAAAAATAGCGTTAATATTATTATTCTTTAAATACTTTACCAGCCATAAGAGTCTTTTGGGGTTTATAAAAGTGGTGGTCTCAATTCGACTGGTAGCAGCAACCTCAAATCCGGCCTTTTCACATTCTCTTTTGAACTGAGTATCATGCCTGGCTATAACAAAAATATTATAACCTCTATCCTGTAAATGAGTAGCTGCCTTATAATGCCATTTTTCCAGCCCAGCCCAGCCGGTTCCAGTGTTCATGAAAAGCAGATTATTCACCATATAAAAGAAAACCCCTTTGTCCAGGTAGTAAATAGATGATAAATTGAGAAGTATTCCAGATAATCCGGCCTTAAATACTCATTGAATCCTTTTTAATATAAACTCCCTGAAGAGCAAACCCCAGCCCTATCAAAGCCCAATAAAAGTTGCGAGTCTGTGACTCAGTTATATTGTTTTCAAATAAGCCAGCAATTAGAAAAGCAACTAAAGCCAGCATTATACCTAAAAAGATTGCTGAATCAAACCCATCTTCACTGATTTTTCGTCGGCTGGTTTTATAAAAGTTCCTCAGCAGCAGAAAGTTAAGATAAATAAAGATAGCTCCTGCCGGTATCCCCAGCTCCGTGGCGAGGTTGAAATAACTGTTGTGAGGACTGGATCTGGTATCCTGGCCCTCCTCGTAGATGTAATCGGGATAATAAGTGCCGAAGTTTTCAAATCCGACTCCCCGCAGTGGATAATCACGCATCATATCAACAGAAGAACGCCACATATCTATTCTGACTTCATCCTGCCATTCATAAATAATGCTCATAAATTCATCCTGAACTCCCACCGGAAGGATGAGAAAAAAAATCATCAACCCAACCAGGATTAAAGGAATCATTTTGGGCTTCTTGATCAGGGTAAAACATCCCACCACTCCTAAAAAAGCCAGATATGCACCTCTGGCATGAGAAAAAGCCAGGGCTGTGACATTTAAGAGCAATGAAAGAGATACTGCAATCTTAAACAGTATTGTTTTTCCTTTGACAAATAAAAGGGGCAATAGCAGACCAACTCCCATGGCGGTTACATTACCCTTAGTAAGATTGAATCTGGCCATTCCCTGAGGTCTATTCGATCCCAAAATCAAGAATTCATAATTAGCTATAATAGCTGATACTGTCAACACGAAAAGCGTTAAACCTATTATTCTGTATATCGTTTTTTTGGTTTTGATTTCATTAGCTATAGCCAGAGGAAAAGCTATACTGTAAAAAGTACCTGTTCCCAGTGCTATCAAAGGTGAGCTCGGGGAGAAAAACATCAATAACATCAAAGCCAGAAAAGGCCAGTATGGCAGAGGTCTGTTGAAATCGAAATCTCTATTTTTTATCAGATCTATAAGCCAGGCCAGCAGCAAAAAACCCACTCCAAAACTGATCAAAGACCTGCCGGCATGCGATCCCAGAGCATAAACATACATTCCGAATACAGCCAGTTTTTCCGTGGACATTAAACTGCTTCTCAAAGCTGACAGATTTGACTTTAACTGCAAATTGTTTTCCTCCTCGACCCGCTATTAAAAATTAAAAAACTTCTTTAACGATTTTTTAAACCTGCTTTTTTTATGATTTCTCTGTATATACTTTTCTAATCTCTCAACATCATCGCTATAATGCAGCAAAAATAAATTCTCATCATGTTCATGGATTCTCAGTTTATATAAATCCCGGGCTCTTTTTTTCAGACTCAAATTCTCCCTTATCTTCGCCCTGTTAAAATCTATCAAATATATCTCAAAATCATCTTCTGAAGATAATTTTAACTGAATATTTTTTGGCTGCAGATCTGAATAAAAAATTCCGGCATCATGAATCTTTCTAACTTTTTCAGCCAGTCTGATTACAACTCTGTTCTTGAAAGAGTCAGAGAAATTCTCACGATAAATATCGTATAAATTAAAATCGAAGTTCTCTTTTAAATAAAGATAATGAGAATTTATAAGTTTGTTTTTTGAGCCCCTGAATTCTACAGCTCCGAAGGGAACAGGAACATTTATGCCTAATTTATTGAGCATAAGCGATATCCTGAAAGATCTCAGGGCTCTGGATTTTATAAATCGGAACCTCAGGTTATCATACAAACCATGCTGCCCAAATCTCTTTACGGCTAACTCCTTAGTCTCCGAAACTTTTACCTGAAAGATTTTTATGGTATTACGAGAATTTAGGTTCAATACCTCTCCTGCCGTCTCATAATTCATAAGCCTATCGATTAAATACTCGAGAAACTGCGGTTTTATGATGACAGGCTTTTCCCGGTTTAGAAAAAACCTGATCTCAATACCATTTCTTTGCTTCTCAGTTGAAAAAATTTTCTCCCTGAAAAAAGCCTCCGGATCCTCCTTCAACATAAACAGTTCAGCTCCTAAAATTTCACTCCACCGGTTTAGATAAACTCACTCTTTAAAAGAGTGCAAATTGCTGTTTTTATCGATGAGATGATGAAGCTCCCATTTCTTAAGTCTGCTGCAAACCTGTGCCATTATATCTTCAATTAGACAGTAAGGATCGTCATACAATCTATTCAGAATTTTTTTCAGCAGCTTCAATTTCTCTTCATATTCCATTTTGGTTTCGCGAGCATAAATTATAGCAATCAATTTGGATAAATTCTTCTTCATAAAATAAGCAGGCAAAACAGGATATTTTTTAACATTATCCAGATCTATCAGCACTAAATCCCGGCTCTCTGAATTATCTGTAAGAAAAAAATTTGATAAAGACGGGTCTCCATTGACAAATTTATTATCCAGCATGCGCGCGTAATTTTCCGCCAATAAATCTATGACTTTACCTCTCCTTTCAAAATCTTCGACGTTGTTAAAAAAGAATTCAAGATCTGTACCTGAAACCGAAGCTGAAACAGTCAAGCTCTTTTTCAGAAAAATGTTCTCAGAAAATTCACCGGCAAAAATAACTGGAAGGGCGTCGACTCCGATTTCATCTAAGTTTTTCATGACCCCGACAACTCTTCTGGCCTCAGCCTGTCTAAAAATATTTCTCAATCTTCTTTTCCAGTTTTTGTCCGCATACTTTTTGATAAAATAAGTTTTTTTATTCAAGTCCCATCTGTAAACTTCATGCCCTTTATCGGCTTTAATTTTTTCTAAACAGCCTTCGAAGACATTCCTGGCATTATTCTCGTTCTCCGAAAAGCCAACATCTATAATCTCCTGGAGGTTATTGACCAGTCTAGATCTTTTTATCTTTTTAACTTGAGAGGAAGTATATGTCCATTTAAAAACACTCATAAGTACCATCCACTTAAAATTATAAAGTTAATGATCAAAATTTCTATCTTAATATATTTTCAATCTGATTGAGCACTTCTTCCGGCTGGATTTCTTCCAGGCAGCGATGATGATCGAGCGGACAGTTGTGCTCACCGCAGGGACGACAATCAACATCATTATTTAAAATTTGCGCTCTATTCCCGGAAGCATAGGGGCGATATTTTTTTTCATCGCTAGGTCCAAAAAGTGTCACCTGAGGAGTACCGGCCAGTGCCGCCACATGAGCTGGTCCAGTATCACCGCTGACAGCAGCATCAGCCCGGGTCATCAAAGCCAGAAGTTCAGGAATCGAAGTTTTGCCGGCGGCCTGGAAAATTGAATCAGAACCGAAGTTTTCTGCTTTATTCAATATACCGCGAGCAATTTCCTCGTTTCTTTTTATGTCGCTTTCTCCCCCGGTAATTACTATTTTCGCGTCCAAACGGGTCAATACCTGCCTGCCCAGACCGATAAATTTCTCAACCGGCCAGCGTTTGCTCGGCCAGCTGCCGCCGGGATTCAAAACCAGCAGATTGCCTCTCCACTCAGAGGAAAAACTGTCATCCAGCATCTTTTTAATGCTTTCCCGGGCTGAGTCTGGCGGTTTTATCCCGGGGAGGCCAGCGTTTTCAGGCAGTTCCAAACCCAATTCATTCAGCCAGCGCAGCTGATATTCGACAATATGTTTCTTTTGCGGGTTCCAGGTTCTGGCATAATCCAGAAACAGACCCTGGAAAGTGCTGCTCTCACGGGTATATCCGATCCTGACTCCGGTAGAAGCCGCCCGCTGAAAAAGCAGACTTCGCCAGCTTCCGTGAACATTAAGACTAAAGTCGTATTTTATTTTGCGCAGCTCACCTGCGGCAGTCGCCGCTTCCTGCCAGCCGGACCTTTTGTTATAAGGTATCAGATGATCGATAAAATCTGCCCCCTCCAGCAGATTTATAAAGGGATCAAGAGCCAGAAGATGAAGTTCTTTTTGCGGGCATTGTCGCTTTAGTTCCTGAATAAGCGGCAGAGAAAAGACCAGATCTCCCAGATAAAGGAGATTTATCACCAGAACCTGATCGGCGGCTTCAAACTCTTCAGGAAAATTCATTTTTACCAGCTGCTTTCTCCGGCAGAATTTTCTGGATCTCCTGAAATACTCTCTCAACACTGAGGTCCTGCATGCAGCGGTGATGCCCTTTAGGACATTTCTCTTTACCGCAGGCCAGGCAGTCGAGATCTTCATTGCGGATCACCCTGCCGGTGCTGCTGTAAGGACCATAAACCTCCGGCTCGGTTGGCCCCATAATTGCAGCCACTTCGGTTTCCGCCGCGGCGGCCAGATGCATGGGGCCGGTATCAGCTCCCAGGAAAAAATCTGCTCTTTTAAATACCCCGTAGAGCTCGATCAGATCTATCCTGCCGGCAGCATTATAAACCCGGCCGCAGTAATTTTCCTGCTTCAGTGCATCAACTATTCCCTGTAATCTCCCCCTCTGATCAGGGCTCCCGCTGAAAATTATTTTACAGCCAGCTTTTAGCATTCTTCTGGTTAGAAGCCGATATCTTTCCATCAGCCAGTTCTTGCTGGGCCAGGAGGAAAGAGGGTGAACCACTCCGATCAAAGCCCGTTCCCTATCATTATTCTCGTTGGCCTGTCTGGAAGAGAAACCGAGCAATTCCTGCAGTTCCCCCGGCAGCCCCTCATGCCATTCGGGCGGCAGTTCCAGGCCATAATCTATCTCGCTGTGCCCGGGAACCTCACAGCCTATCGCCGAGGCCATCAACTCAAGATTTTCTTCAATTTTATGTCTCATATCATTTTTTGAAAAATAACGGAGCAGACGTTTATAAAAAAATCTGCTGCCCTCACCTCCATCACAGCGACCAAAGCTTACATCGCCGCCGGCAAATAACAATGGCACTGCGCTTTTTAGAATACCATGCATGTCGACGGTTAAATCGTAATCAGGTTCATCCAGCCCGCCCAAAAAATTTCTCAGCTTTTTCAATCTGTCAACTCCCCGCAGCCTCTTTTTTCCACGCAGCTTCTGCCGGGGAAGAATTATTGTCTCATCGACATATCTGTTGTTCCGAACCAGCGGCGCAGCCAGTGGTTCCACAAGCCAGTGCAGCTCATAATCGGGGCGCTTCTGTCCCAGCAGAGAAAATGCAGGTAAAGTATGTATTACATCCCCCAGCGCACTCAGACGTATAAAAAGAAGTTTTCTGTTATCCCGGCGAAAGGGAAGCAGAGAAAATATATCCTCGATCTGCTTCCCAACCCGACAGCTTTCCCGCCGCATGACTGAAAGGGCAGAGGAAGAAAAATCGTCATCCCGCTCGAAAATTTGCAGAAGACAGCTTTTCAGTTCGTTTTTCCCGGAGATCAGGTTTATAGAGCTCCCATTTTCCAGGCTTTGAAATTTTTCGAGGTCTCCTTCGATCTCATATATATTAGGGCCCAGGAGTACAGGAATATCACAGGCCAGCGGTTCGAGAAAATTATGGCCCCCAACATCGGCCAGGGTGCCTCCTATAAACGCAATATCAGCCTGTAGATAAGCTCCCATCAGCTCACCTATGGTGTCCAGCAAAAACACTTCCGTTTCTTCATCAACCCTGTCGACACCTGAACTGCGCTGCTGCCAGTTCAGCTCCTCGGCCTTGATCAACTTCAAAATCTCCTTCCGCCTGTCTACATGCCGGGGAGCCAGGACCAGCAGAGGAGAGCTGCAGTTTTTTTCATTTTTCAATTTTTTATAAACCTGAAGCAAAATATCTTCTTCCGGTTCATGGGTGCTGCCGGCGACAATGACATCGCGATCGCCTTCCAGCTTGAAGTCAGGTTCAGTGCTGGCCGCCTCCTCCAGGGCCCCGGAATACTTTATATCACCGCTGCGCTCTACTTTTTCCCCCGGCGCCCCCAGTTCCTCGATCCTATCACAGTCGCGTCTGGACTGCATGTAAAATCGAGAGATCATTTTTACAAAGGGAGACAGCAAAAATTTAATCTTGCGGTAACTGGAAAAGCTGTCATTGCTTATTCTGCCGTTGAAAACCGCAACCCTGGCTCCCCGCCTGATCGATTCACGAATAAGCCCCGGCCACAGTTCGGTTTCCAGCAGAAGCAGGATATCGGGCTGGAGACGGCGCAGAAAAAGATAAACCAGAAGGGGGAAATCAGCCGGAACAAAACAGATGTGGTCAGCATCAGTCAGCTGCTCCCGGGCCAGCTTACGGCCCTGAGGCGTCATGGCAGTGACCAAAAAGTAATAATCGTCTGAGGCGGTTTCACCGAGCTTTCTCATAACCTCGCCGGCAGCCTTCAATTCTCCCACAGAAGCCCCGTGCAGCCAGATCACCTGCCTTTTCTTTAATTTTTGCTGATCGGCAAAGCCAGCCAGCCCCAGCCGCTCAACTACTTCATCTTTTCTCCTCCTGACCAGCAGATAAATAAAATAAGGGCTCAATATCAAAACCGCGGTCAGAGTGATTAAACTGTAAATAGTATAAATAACTGCTCTTTTCATTGGCGTCCAAACATCCCCCTGGCATCCAGGTTAAAAAATAGTGCTTCCTTCGCGAAAGCTCTTCCCTGAATTTGAAAAATTTCCAGTATCACTTCGCTTTATACCTTCCAGCGGCGGTGAAGCCATAGCCACTGCTCGGGATTTTCGGTTATCTGATCCTCTGTGATTCTCAATAACCTGCTTAGCCACTCTTTTTCGGTATCCAGGTCGAGATC
Organism: uncultured Halanaerobiaceae bacterium; assembly: GCA_964436625.1. Classification (GTDB taxonomy): domain Bacteria; phylum Bacillota; class Halanaerobiia; order Halanaerobiales; family Halarsenatibacteraceae; genus Halarsenatibacter. Next base: position 61,302 of record CAYTDP010000003.1, read on the forward strand.
GGCTGGCACCTGCCGCGGTGATTTTATCTCGAGTCTATATTCGGCAAAACCCGTCCTGACTGAAAAAGCAGGAACAATGGTAACTTCATAGCGAGCGGACATTTTGACCGCTCCCCTGTGCACGCTCGCCTGCCGCCCAAAAAAATTCAGAGGCAGCCCTTTGGTAGCATGCTGATCCCCAATTATGACCAAAAAGTCGCCTTTTTTGAGAGCCTTAATTGAATTTTTGATGCCGCGCTTGCGATCGACAAGATTAACACCATGTTTTTCCCTCAAACTATTAATGCGTTGATTTAAAGCAGCCCGTTTATGGGTTTTGGCTATAGCGGTAACGGGATATCCCAGCTCGGAGATCAAACAGCCCATCCATTCCCAGTTACCCAGATGAGCAGTGTATATTATGGCTCCTCCGCTGTCGCTCATCTTTCGGGCAGTCTCAATATGTTCTAAACCGGAGATATCGAAATGCCGTCGAAGCTGACCTTTTCTGCTCTTCAGCAGCAAAAATTCGACGGCCGCCTGTCCCAGATGTTTATAACAGGCTTCGAGTTTCGCATCTATCTCTTTCGCACTCAAATCAGACAGGGCTTTTTCCATGTTATCTCTGGCTATCTCACGGCGAACTCCCAGCAGATAGCAGATCTTGCCCAGAAGGCTGCCGACTACTGCCGCCAGCTTTTCCGGAAGAAGATTGACGGCAGCGCAGACAGCATCGAAAACAGCTCCTGCCGTTCGACTTTTAAAATCTTTCATTATCGATTTATCATTGTATTTATCATCTGTCATATAATCCATCCAATTTCAATAGCTTTTCCTCTTTCTTTTAGTTAATTTTATAACGTCCACCAGTCGATAGATGAGCCGCTAACTACCAGACTCGGGCCCGAAGCAGATCCTGAAAGTTCAACATACCCACCGGATAGCCTTCTCCATCCAGTACCGGCAGATGATTTATCTCCCGATTTTCCATCAGCTTTAGGGCTTCAGCGGCCAGCATATCGGGTTCAGCGGATATAGGTGAGGGGGTCATAACCCTCTTTACATTTTCCTGCAGCAGATCCTGGCTTTTATTCCTGACGGCGCGGCGCACATCACCATCGGTGATGATACCTATCAGCTTACCGCTATCGTCGATCACCGAGGTAGAACCCATCCTGCTGTCAGTCATGACGAATAAAGCCCGCTGCACTGTGGCTTCATCTTCTACCTGAGGGTTCTGCTGCCTGATCTCGAGGACATCTTCCACTGTGGTCAGCAATTTGCGCCCCAGACTGCCGCCGGGATGATAAAGCGCAAAGTCGGAGGAATCCAGCCCCCGCAGATAGGCCAGGCCCATGGCCAGGGCATCTCCCAGAGCCAGAGCGGCGGTGGTGCTGGAGGTGGGAGCTAAATCCAGATGACAGGCTTCTTCTTCCACGGTATTTTCTAATACCAGATCGGCTCTCTCAGCCAGCGTCGAAGCGGGATTGGAGGTGAGCACGAAAAGCTCTGCTCCGATCCTCTTGACAGCCGGCACAAGCTTGAGCAGTTCCTCGGTCTCACCGCTGTAGGATATGGCCAGCACGATATCGTCCTCGGTGACCATGCCCAGATCTCCATGCAGAGCCTCGCCGGCATGAATAAAATAAGCAGGTGTTCCGGTGCTGGACATGGTGGCGGCAATCTTTTGGGCGATAAGTCCGGATTTACCCACTCCGGTCAGCTGCATTCTGCCCTCGCTGCTGATTATTTTTTCCAGCGCCCTGCGGAAGCTGCCATCGATGGCTTCCGACAGCTTCCGGACAGCCTGAGCTTCATCGAACAATACCTGTCTGCTTCTCTCCAGAGCCCCTTCCAGGGAAATCTCGTCCAGCCTGCTAAATCCTTCGTCCATCCTCTCATTCACCACCTCTTCTGCTTATCCTGTCCAGTTCTTTGACCTCTTTCAGCAGTTCTTCCATCTCGTCGAGCGGTACCATATTGGGGCCATCACAGAGCGCTTTGGATGGCTCAGGATGGGTCTCTACAAAAAGCGATTGAATACCAGCTCCTGCTGCCGCCCGGGCCAGCGGCCTAACGTATTTTCTTTCTCCGCCGGAACGATCTCCCTGGCCGCCGGGAAGCTGTACGCTGTGAGTGGCGTCGAAGACGACCGGATAACCGGTCTCACTCATTCGAACCAGCGATCTCATGTCGACCACCAGATTGTTGTAGCCGAAGATGGCTCCTCGCTCGGTGAGAATAATCTTGTGATTTCCTGTGCTCTCTATCTTCTCGACCACCTGATCTATATCCCAGGGGGCCAGAAACTGCCCTTTTTTGACGTTTACTATTTTCTGAGTCTTCCCTGCAGCCAGAACTATATCTGTCTGGCGCGAGAGAAAAGCCGGGATTTGAACTATATCCAGAACTTCACCGGCTATCTCTGCCTGTTCCGGACTGTGAACATCCGACAGCACCGGCAGAGAAAGTTTTTTCTTGATATCTTCCAGTATTCGCAGGCCTCTATCCAGACCCGGCCCCCGGAAAGAATCTATCGACGATCTGTTGGCTTTATCATAAGAGGATTTAAAGACATAGGGGAAGCCAAGTTCTGCGGTTATCTCTTTCAAGCGGCCGGCCACAGTCATGGCCAGCTCCCGGCTTTCCAGAGAACAGGGTCCGGCCAGCAGTACCGGCGGTCGTTCTGGATCTCCAAAAACTATCTCATCATTCAACTTAATCCTTTTTGTCATCAGCTTTTCCCTCCTGTACCAGCATTTTTTCCACTGTCTGAATGTCGCCGGGTTTATCGACTCCCGGACCGTGATGCTCACAGACTCCCACCCTGATCCTGTAGCCGTTTTCTAAAGCTCTGAGCTGTTCCAGCGATTCGCGCTTTTCTAAGGGAGTAGGATCGAGTTCGGTAAATTCGAGCAGAAAATCGCGACGGTAAACGTACATACCGATATGTAAAAGCGGCCCTCCTTCAGAAACCAGTCCGGTCTCTTCAATCGGACTAACCTCCCCTTCCGGATGTGAGGGTATGGGAGCGCGAGAAAAATAAAGGGCATAACCCTCTCTATCTCTCACCACTTTGACCAGGTTTTTATCTTCTATTTTTTCCTGGGAAAGCGGCGAAGCCAGGGTCGACATGACCGCTTTATCGTCTTCGCGCAAAAGCTGCAGAGCTTTTTCTATCATCTCAGAGCGGATGAGAGGTTCATCGCCCTGCACGTTAACTACCAGCTCGCAGTCGATCCCGGCTGCAACCTCGGCTATCCGGTCTGTGCCGCTTTTGTGATCGGGGTCGGTCATAACCGCCCGGCCTCCAAAACTTTCCACCTCTTTTTTAATTCTACTATCATCGGTAGCCACGATCACTTCCTGCAAACTTTCCGTTTCTGCTGTCCGCTGATAAACACGCTCTATCATACTCCTGCCTGCTATTTCGGCCAGCGGCTTGCCGGGAAACCGGTTTGAGCCGTATCGGGCCGGTATGATGCCAGTGCTTTTCATTAATCCGATTCCTCCAGGTAATTTTAGGTTCTTCTTGTTATCAATCGATAAATATTGTATAGGATCACTTAAAATAATAAAAATTTCATTGTGAACGAAGCTTTATATCTTCCAGTATAACTAAATAAGTTTT
>CAYTDP010000004.1:0-61140 GCA_964436625.1 uncultured Halanaerobiaceae bacterium
TATAATAAGAGGTGAGCAGTTATCGCTTTAAAAGAATATGTCGTAAATTTCACCAGCGGTCATGAAGAAGCTCCGATATAGTTTTAACTGATCATCAGCTGTTCAGATTTCGTTCTTAATATTGAACATGTCAAAGTTCGAGTTTTTCAGGTTTTTGCGCTTGGTGAGGATGATCAGAACCAGTATATACCTTAAGCTTTTTCATCATCCTGCGGCCGAGTGAATTATTAGGGAGCATACCATCGACTGCTTCTTCGATGATTATCTCCGGATTGCTCTCCCTGAGCTGTTCATAAGGTATTTTTTTCATTCCTCCGGGATGATGAGAATGACGAATCAACTTCTTCTGCTCCCATTTATCGCCGGTCAGCTCTACTTTGCCGGCATTAACTACTATCACATAATCGCCCGTATCTACATGAGGAGTATATTCGGGTTTATGCTTGCCCTTTAGAACCCGGGCAATTTTGGAAGCCATTCGGCCCAGAGTTTTTCCCTCGGCATCAACGATATACCAGTCCTGCTCAACTTCATCCGGTTTGGCCATGTAAGTTGACATAGGTGTAACCTCCTTTGTGCGAAATTCTAAAATTTATATTCTTAATCCAGATTAGTAAAAGATTTCTGCCAGGGTAAGCCCGGCTGCAGGAGCAGTAAAACCAGCCGCTTCGCGTGACTTAGACGCAATTATATCCTCCATTTCAGCCGGGGAGATTTTCCCTCTGCCTATCTCTATCAGAGTGCCGGCAATAATTCTGACCATATTGTATAAGAAACCTGAACCCGAGATTTCTATCCATATTTCTTCATCTTTCTGAGGATAAACTTCAGCGGAAAAAATTTCTCTGATCGGCGTTGAACTGGAACATCCTTTGGCTCTAAATGAGCTGAAATCCTTTTCTCCTGTAAGATATCTGACCGCTTTCTGCATGGAAGAAAGATCAAGATCTTCGTAAAAAAAGGTGGAATACCTGTGGTGATAAATATGCGGAAAACTTCCATTGTCTATTCGATAACGGTAAATCTTGCCGGCAGCATCATAACGGCTGTGAAAATCGTCCGCAGCTTTTTCGGCATCCCAGCAGACAATGTCTTCGGGCAGATCACCATTTAAAGCAGTGGCTATATTTTCCTCAGGTATATCAACAGACATATCAAAATGGGCAACCTGATTTAAAGCATGAACTCCAGCATCCGTGCGACAGGCACCATAAACTCTGTTGAATTCGGGGTCATAACGGCTGATAACTCTTTCAAGATGTTCCTGAATCGTGTGATCCGTGTTCTTTTGAATCTGCCAGCCGCTGTATTCGGTGCCGTCATAGGCCAGATGAAGTTTTACTCGCTGCATGTCTCCAAATTTCCTCCTAAAATAGACTGACGAAAACAGCTATGACCAGAGAAATTATTAATGCCAGCAAGTCCCGGCGTCCAAATTCGAGCTCATTTAACCGGGTTCTATCCGTTCCTCCCCGATAGCATCTCGATTCCATGGCCAGCGCCAGTTCATCAGCCCGGCGAAAAGCGCTGATAAAAAGCGGCACCAGAAGAGGTATTAAACTTTTGGCTCTCTGAATTATATTTCCACTTTCAAAATCAGCCCCGCGGGCTTTTTGTGCTTTCATGATTTTATCAGCTTCTTCCATCAAAGTTGGAATAAATCGAAGAGCTATGGTCATCATCATCGCCAGTTCACCGGCCGGAACTCCAAAACGGGCAAGAGGCTTTAAAAGGTATTCAATACCGTCAGTCAGCTGAAGCGGTGAAGTCGTCAAAGTTAAAAGAGAAGTGAACATAATCAAAAGCAATATGCGACTAACCATAAAAAACCCGGTTTCGACTCCTGCCTCCTCGATCCTAATAAATCGCCACTGCCAGATCACTTCTCCTCCCCGGGTTAAAAACAGATGCAGAAAAAGGGTTATAAGGACAAGAAAAAATACCGGCTTGAGTCCTCGAAGAACCCTCCTAACAGGCAGCCGGGCCAAAAATGTTACAGCAGCCAGCATGAGTAAAAACAGACCAAAACCGGGAAAAGTGTCGATCAAAAAAAGTACAGCGATCATTATGATGGTGATGATAATTTTGATCCTGGGATCTAGTTTGTGTATCAGCGAATCTCCCGGTATATGCTGACCTATAGTGATATCCTTCAGCATAAGCCTCTCTCCCTGCTCAAAGATTCACCATCAAGAGCCGATTCTATCTCTCGGGCTGCCTCTTCTGTTTCAAAAATATCGGTCCTGACAGGAAGTCCCCTGTCGTTAAGCTGCTGTAAAATTCTGGTCAAAGGGGGGAGATCCAGTGCCATCTCCCGCAGATATTCCTGTCTGGTAAAAACCTCTTCCGGAGTACCATCAAGAACCAGACCACCATTTTTCATCACCAGAACTCTGTCAGCCAGTCTGGCCACCTGTTCCATTCTATGAGTTATCAAAATTATCGTAAGTCCCATATTTCCATGCAGATCGGCCAGCAAATCCAGAAGTTTCTTTCTGCCTTCTGGATCGAGAGCAGCTGACGGCTCATCGAGAATCAGCACCTCAGGCTTTAAGGCCAAAACTCCTGCTATAGCTACCCGGCGCTGCTGTCCGCCGCTGAGATTGAAGGGAGAGCGATCTCGAAATTCATCATAATCGAGACCAACCAGATCAAGGGATTGACGCACTCTTTCTTCAATCGTCTCCCCCTCCAGCCCCAAATTTTTGGGCCCAAAGGAAATATCTTCAGCAACAGTCTCCTCAAATAACTGATGCTCGGGATATTGAAATACCAGTCCCACCTTTTTTCTGATCTCTCTCAGGCTTATCTCATCACCAAAGATATCCTGTTCTCGATAATAAACAGTTCCCTCAGTCGGTTCAATCAACCCATTGAGAGTCTGAGCCAGGGTGGATTTGCCTGAACCAGTGTGGCCCACTAAACCGATGAATTCACCGCTTTCTATTTCTGCATTTATGCCGTCCAGGGCCACGACAGGATCTTCCAGCTGATATACATGCCGCAGATCGCTGACTTCTAAGAGCATAGTGCATTCACCAGGCCTTCGTCGGTGAGCACCCGGGGGATATCTATCCCTCTATTTCTCAGCTCAGCTGCCAGTTCAACCGCAGGTGGCACCTCCAGGCCGGCTTCCTCTATTAACCCTCTATTGTTGAATATTTCTTCGGGAGGGTTTTTTGCTATCAACTCTCCCGCCTTCATAACGGCCACACTATCAGCTTCCACAACTTCTTCCATGAAGTGGGTTATATATACTACCGTAATATCTTCTTCCTCATTGAGTTTTTTGACCGTGTTTAAAACTTCTTTTCTTCCCCGGGGATCGAGCATAGCTGTTGGCTCATCCAGAACCAGGCAGTCCGGCAGCATAGCTATAATGCCGGCGATAGCCACTCTCTGTTTCTGACCGCCTGATAGATTATGCGGGGGATGAGTTTGATAACCCTGCATGCCTACCATCTCCAGGGCTTCATCAACACGACTGCGAATTTCCTCGGAGGGAATTGCCAGGTTCTCCGGCCCGAAGGCTACATCCTCCTCCACCATGGTAGCAACCAGCTGATTATCAGGATTTTGAAAAACCAGACCCACCTTCTGCCTGATCGGCCAGGCATTTTCTGAATCAGAAGTCAAAAGACCATCCACATAAACCTCACCTTTATCAGGTATCAGCAGGACATTCAGAAGTTTGGCCAGGGTGGATTTGCCGGAACCGTTGGCACCGACCACACCTATAAATTCGCCTTTATCTACCTTCAGATTGATCCCGGAAAGGGCCGGCGATTCCTGCTCATCATATGAAAATTCTGCGCTATTTATCTCTATCAAGCTCATTCTCACACCTACTTAATCTGGAATTACCATGATCAGCTGAGATTTACTCAACCAGCTCAAGAATGGCTCTTTCCGAACCATCACCACGCCGGGGATACATTTTTAGTATACGAGTATAACCTCCAGGGCGATCGCTAAAGCGAGGAGTTATTTCGTCAAAGAGTTTTTTGACTACATCTTTATCCTTCAGTTCTTCATGCACTGTCCGTCGATTTTTCAGGTTACTGGTCTCGGCCGTGGTTATCATTTTTTCAGCCAGTGGCTGTAGTTCTTTGGCTTTAGGCAGGCTTGTTTCTATTCTTTCATGCCGAAAAAATTCAGTCAGCATGTTTCTAAACATGGCCCGCCTGTGTTTGCTCTTTTTATTCAGTTTGCGCCTGACCATCATAAAAACCTCCTTCACTCTTCGTTTTGCTTAAGCTCCAGGTTGTATTCTGATAATTTTTCCTTGATCTCCTTGAGCGATTTCTTGCCCAGATTTCTAACCTTCATGAGATCATCCTCGGTTTTTTCAACGAGCTCTCCCACTGTATTTATGCCGGCCCGTTTAAGGCAGTTGGATGACCGGACAGAAAGCTCGAGTTCTTCTATCGAGGTTTCAAAAATCTCGTTCTGTTCTTCTTCTTCAGTCTCCACCATGATTTCCATATCATCCATCTCTTCTGTCAGGCCGGTGAATAGCTCGAGATGTTCCACCATAATTCGGCCGGCGAGGCTGACAGCATCATCGGGATTGATGCTTCCATCCGTATAAACCTCGAGGAATAATGCGTCATAATCAGTAATCTGACCAACTCTGATATCCTCAACCCGAAAATTAGCTTTTTCTATAGGACTGAAAGAAGCATCTATAGGTATCAACCCTATGACATCTTCGAACTCTTCCTTATTTTGTTCGGAAGTGATGTAGCCGCGTCCTTTATCGACAGTGACCTCCATATTCAGCTCACCATCTGAAGCCAGGGTGGCAATTTTGTGATCTTTATTAATTATTTCCAGATCTCCGGAAAGAGTAAAATCACCGGCTTTGGCCACCTCTTTTTCCGAAACTTCGAGATTCATAGTCTGTCTTTCTTCACCGTCGTATCTTACTATCACATCTTTTAAGTTCAGTATAATATCGGTAACATCCTCTACCACCCCGGGAATAGAGGTAAATTCGTGCCTGACTCCTTCTATTTTAACCGAAGTAATGGCAGCCCCGGGAAGAGAGGAAAGCAGAATTCTTCTCATAGAATTGCCCAGCGTGGTTCCAAACCCTCTTTCCAGAGGACTTATTCGATATTCACCATAGTTTTCATCCACTTCTATCCTTTCAATTTGAGGCTTTTCAATTTCAATCATTCCTGTACTAAAACCCCCTCATTTGCCATAATTCCCTGATTATCAGCGAGCATATAAAACAAATTCTCCTGACAGAGGTATTAAAGTGAATAATACTCGACAATGAGCTGCTCGTTGATAGGATGCTCGATGTCTTCGCGTTCAGGCATCCTTATGACGGTTCCTTCCGCCTTTTCCAAATCTGCACTCAACCATTCCGGGGGTGTATACTCGGAGTTTTTATCTTTGATCTGCTTAAAAAACTCCTTCTTGCGGGAAGAATCCTTGATGCTGAACTCATCGCCTTCTTTCATCTCGCGGGAAGGAATATCAGCTTTTCTGCCATTTACCAGCACGTGTCCGTGATTGACAAATTGCCTGGCCTGATCACGGGAGAGAGCAAAACCTGCCCTCAAAACCACATTGTCAAGCCGGGTTTCAAGCAGCCTGAGAAAATTGGTTCCGGTCACGCCGCGCTGGCGCTCAGCTTTCTTAAAATAATTGTGAAACTGATTTTCCATCAGTCTGTACATCTTCCTTACCTTCTGTTTCTCCCGCAGCTGATTTGCATATTCCGAATCTCCCCGGCGGCTTTCACCCTGTTCTCCCGGAGCATATGGTCTTCTTTCAAAAGCACATTTATCGCTGAAGCATCTATCTCCCTTCAGATAAAGTTTCTCACTTTCGCGCCTGCAGTGCTTACATTTCGCTTCTGTATATCTGGCCATTTTTTTTGCTTACACCTCCTAAACAATAATATATTCAGACTCGCCGCCTTTTGGGAGGACGGCACCCATTATGAGGAATTGGCGTGATGTCTTTAATCAAAGTAACCTCAAGTCCAGCCGATTGCAATGCTCTGATAGCCGACTCCCTTCCGGAGCCAGGCCCCTTTACAAATATCTGTATCTCTTTCAGCCCGCTCTCCTGAGCCTTCTCAGCCGCATTTTCGGCGGCCACCTGAGCGGCAAAAGGAGTGCTTTTGCGGGATCCCTCATATCCAGCCTTTCCGGCACTGGACCAGGAAAGTACATTGCCCTCCATGTCAGTTATAGTGATAAGGGTGTTGTTAAAAGTTGATTTAATATGCGCCTGACCTTTTTCCACCCTGCGCTGTTCTCTTTTGCCTGATTTCTTCCTAGCTGCAGCCATCTATCTACAAACCTCCTTCACTAAATTGTAGTCGTGCTTTCATCAAGCTGGTACCGGCCTTCCCTTTAGTGATCTGACGGCATCAACCGGTGACTATGTCTTTAGGACCTTTTCTGGTTCTGGCGTTTGTCCTGGTACGCTGACCCCGGACAGGCAGACCTTTTTTATGTCTGATTCCACGATAACAGCCAATATCTTTCAGCCTCTGAATATCCGATTTGATCTCGCGCCGCAGCTCACCTTCGACCTGGAATTGATCTATTTCGCTGCGCAGACGGGCTATCTCCGCCTCGGTGAGATCCTTAACCCTGGTGTCCGGATCGACTCCAGCAGCTTCCAGAATTTCATTCGAACGCGAACGACCAATACCATATATATAGGTCAAACCAATCTCGACTCTTTTGTTTTTAGGAAGATCGACACCTTCTATTCTTGCCATCTTTTTTCACCTCCTGGTTTAACCCTGCCGCTGCTTGTGCTTGGGATTTTCACAGATAACCATAACTCTACCATTGCGTCTTATGACCTTGCATTTATCGCATATCGGTTTTACTGAGGGCCTTACTTTCATAAAGCTGACACCTCCAGCTTATTCTAAAAATTTATAACGTTTTTTCAATCAGTCTGCTTTGTGTCGATAGGTTATCCTGCCGCGGCTTAGATCATAGGGTGAAAGCTCCACGGTAACCCTATCTCCGGGCAGAATACGGATATAATTCATCCTCATCTTGCCGGATACATGAGCTAAAACCTCATGACCGTTGTCGAGCTCCACTTTAAACATGGCGTTGGGCAGAGGTTCAATAACCTCGCCTTCTACTTCGATAGGTTCTTCTTTATCAGTCATAATTAGCTTGATTCCCCCTCATTAAAAAGTGCGGGGTTTGAAATATTCCCCGGTCCATCTCAAGCCTGTCCTTCATTATAGCACATCTATCTTAACAGTGAAAGAAAGTCAGGGCCTGCTCATAATCAGGGGATCGGAATCCGTCAGAGCAATAGAGTCTTCCCAGTGAGCTGATAGACTTCCGTCAGAAGTGACAACCGTCCAATCATCTTCGAGAGTCTCAACCTCATATTCTCCCACATTGATCATAGGTTCGATAGCCAGTGTCATTCCCTCTTTCAGTTTAGGCCCTTCTCCGGGCGGGCCAAAATTAGGAATCTGAGGCTCCTCGTGCATCTCCCGGCCGATGCCGTGTCCTACGTATTGACGAACCACGGAAAATCCTGCCTCCTCGGCGGTTTTCTGAACCGCTGAGGAGATATCGGTCAATCTGTTGCCAGGCCTGGCCTGTTCGATGCCGTTATCGAGAGCTCTTTTTACAGTGTCTATCAACTTCTTTTTCTCGTCATCCACCTGACCTATGGGTATGGTCCGGGCAGCATCTCCGTGAAAACCCTGATAATAAACACCGATATCTATACTCAGTATATTACCCTCTTTTAAGATCCTATTCTGGTCGGGAATCCCATGAACCACTTCGTTATCAATGGATAGACATACAGAAGCAGGATACCCCTTGTAACCTTTAAATGAGGGCTCTCCGCCACGACCTTTGATGAACTCCTCGGCGGCTTCATCAAGTTCGGCGGTGCTGACTCCGGGAGCAGCTTTATCCCGCAGCATTTTATGAGCCTCAGCAACAATTTTATTGGCTTTCTTCATTTTTTCTATCTCTCGGGACGATTTCCTGACTATCATTCCAGACTGTCCTCTAAAAGTTCTACAAAGCGCCCGTGTACTTCTTCCACATCCCCGCCGGCATCAAATTCAACCAGCAGATCACGATCCTGATAATAATCCTGCAGATTTTCTATTTTTTCTCGATTAACTTCCAGCCGTCTTTTCACCGTCTCTTCCCTGTCATCACTGCGCTGTATCAGCTCAGCGCCACACCTGTCACAGATACCATCTTCTTCTGGAGGGCTGTACTCAATATGGTAATTTTCACCGCATTCAGGACAGACCCTCCGGCCGGTGAGCCTTTTTATCAGTTCATCCTCGGGCAGCACCATATTTATGACCAGGTCAAGTGCTCTTTCCTGGTTTTCAAGAATTTCATCCAGTGCTTCGGCCTGTTCGACGGTCCTGGGAAATCCATCGAGTATAAAGCCCCCCTGACAGTCCGGCTTTTTAAGCCTCTCCCTGACGATGCCTATAGTTACCTCATCGGGGACCAATTCACCCTCGTCCATATAACTTTTAGCCTCTTTGCCCAGCTCCGTCTCATTTTTAATAGCAGCCCGGAACATATCTCCGGTAGAGACGTGAGGTATTTCGTATTTTTCTTCGAGAAGTCCGGCCTGGGTGCCCTTACCAGCCCCGGGAAGACCCATCAAAACCAGATTCATTGAGCTACCTCCTTTACATCATTCCATAAAGCCTTCATAGTGACGCATGAGTAGATGAGATTCAATTTCCTGCATAGTCTGCAGCGCCACACCAACCATGATCAGCAGAGATGTTCCGCCGAAAGCAATATCCACGCCAGTAAGCGGCCTCATGGCAAAGGGAAGCAGAGCCACAACTGTCAGAAATACAGCTCCCACCAGTGTAACCCTTACCAGGATCTTATCGAGATAATCTATAGTAGCTCTACCCGGTCTTATGCCCGGTATGAAGCCTCCCTGTTCTTTCATGTTTTCGGCGACCTCTTCTGGATTGAAAGTAATAGCAGTATAAAAGTAAGTAAAGAAGAATGTGAGCGTACCGTAAAGCACCATATAAAGCGTTGATCCCGGCTGAATCAATGTTGCCAGACCTTCCGCCCATTCAAAGGGCAGTATCTGTGAGAGAACTCCGGGAAATAACAGCACCGACGAGGCAAATATTACTGGAAGCACACCGGCCTGATTGACCTTCATGGGAATATGGGTGCTGCGCCCGCCATAAACTTTGCGGCCGACAATTCGTTTGGAATACTGCACCGGTATTCTTCTTTCACCCTGCTGAACAAATACTATACCGGCAACTATCAGGACTGCTAGAATGGCGAACAGCACCAGATTAAATACAGTGATGGTGCCGGCCCGGAAAAGTGTCCAGGTTTCAGCAAGCTCCATGGGAAATCGGGCTATGATAGAGGTAAAAATCAATATAGAAATACCATTGCCGATTCCGTGCTCGTTTATCTGCTCACCCAGCCACATCAAAATGGCAGTACCGGCAGTCAAGCTGATAATTATAGAAATCCAGTCGAACATAGTGGCATCAGGAACAGCCCCGAATTGAGCGATATAGGTGGTGATGCCTATGCTCTGGATGATAGCCAGAACAACTGTAAGATAGCGTGTATATTTGGCTATCTTTTTCTTGCCTTCCCGGCCCTGTCTGGCCAGCTCTTCAAGCTGAGGAATAACTACCTGCAAAAGCTGAAGAATAATTGATGCTGTGATATAAGGTGTTATGCTCATGGCAAAGACGGAAAAATTGCTCAAAGCCCCTCCGGCAAACATATCGAAAAATTCAAGAGCCCCTCCGGCTCCTTCGCCGTTGGCACCAAACATCATATCCTGAACAATCCCTATATCCACACCGGGAACGGGGATGTGAGCTCCGATACGATAAATAACCATAACACCCAGAACGAACAGCACTCTATTGCGGAGCTCTCTTACTTTAAAAACATTTTTGAGAGAGCTTAACACACTAAATCACCTCGGTCTTCCCACCGGCGGCCTCGATTTTCTCGCGGGCTGACTCGCTGAAGTCGTGGGCCTTAACCTCGAGGTCCACTTCCAGCTCTCCATCGCCCAGTATCTTGACCCCGTCTTTACCTATTTTGGAAATAAACCCTTCTTCTTTAAGCAGCTCCGGTGTAACTTCAGTTTCAGATGAAAGTCTGTTCAGCTGCCCAACATTGACGATGCTCACATCACGCTTGAATTGATTGGTGAAACCAACCTTGGGAAGCCTGCGAAACAGTCGGGTCTGTCCTCCCTCAAATATGGGATGTACATTGCCACCCGAACGGGCATTTTGACCTTTGACTCCTCTGCCGCAAAAGGCACCGCGGCCGGAGCTGGTTCCTCGACCAACCCGCTGCTTTTTTCTTTTAGAACCTTCTTTCGGGCTGAGATTGTGGAGTTTCATTCCGGCACCTCCCTCTGAATTACATGTGATTATCCTTTTATTTCTTCTACTGATTTTCCTCGCAGACGGGCAACTTCTTCCACATCTTTGAGTCTTTCAAGTCCATCGACGGTAGCTTTGACCATATTTATAGGGTTGGAGCTGCCGATGGATTTGGTGAGAATGTCTCTGATACCGGCCAGCTCGAGTACTGCTCTGACAGGACCTCCGGCGATAACTCCTGTACCGGGAGCTGCAGGCTTAAGAAGAACCTTGCCGGCTCCAAAAACACCATTTATCTCGTGAGGAATAGTTTCTTCTACCATCGGAACCTCGATAAGATTTTTCTTGCCATCCTCGATACCTTTTCTGATCGCTTCAGGAACCTCATTAGCTTTACCGTAACCTGCTCCCACGTAGCCGTTTTCATCACCGACTACCACCAGGGCGCTAAAACTAAATTTCCTTCCCCCTTTTACAACTTTTGAAACTCGATTTATATCGACAACCCTTTCATCGAGATCGAGTTTTTCAGGGTTGATTCCGGGATATCTCATTTAATCGCCTCCTTTTCTTAAAACTCGAGACCGGCTTCCCGCGCTGCTTCTGCCAGCGCTTTAACCCGGCCGTGATATTGATAACCTGCTCTATCAAAAACAACTTCTTCTATCCCTTCTTCCAGTGCTCTATTGGCCACAAATTCCCCGACTACCCGGGCAGCCTCTTCATTGCCGCCATATTCAACTTCCTGAGCTATCTCAGGTTCATCGGTTGATGCCGAAACCAGCGTCTCTCTGCGCAGATCGTCTATAACCTGAACATGGATATTTTTCAGGCTTCTATTCACGCACATCCGCGGTCTGCTGGGAGTGCCCATGATATCTTTTCTTATTCGCTTATGACGTCTCTCGCGGGCTTCCCGTTTATCCAGCTGACTCATATGAATCCCTCCATTCTACGAGATTATTCCTATTCAGTCGTAGCCGCAGCAGTCTTGCCTTCTTTGCGACGAATATTTTCACCTTTATATCTGATACCTTTGCCCTTGTAAGGTTCAGGCTCCCTTACTGATCTTACACGGGCAGCTACATCTCCTACAAGCTGTTTATCGGTGCCCTTAACTTTTATATCTGTTCCATTTTCAACTTCGAATTCGATGTTGCCCGGTGCATCTATGAAAACAGGATGTGAGTATCCCACCTCGAGTTTGAGAGAATTCCCCTGAAGCGAGGCATTATAACCCACTCCCTTCATTTCCAGTTCGCGGGTAAAACCCTCGGTAACACCTTCTATCATACTGTCTATAATGCTTCTCATCATGCCCTGAAGGGCCCTGGTTTCCTTGTTATCCTCTTTCATTTTAACCATTAGCTGATCTTCCTCGGTCTCCAGAGTCAAAGATTTATGAATTTCTTTGCACATATCCCCCATCGGTCCGGAGACAGTTATCTCTTTTTCATCAAAATTTACATCCACTTTATCCGGCAGTTCAACCGGCTGTTTACCTATCCTGGACACATCGCTCACCTCCCTCGAGATTGCGGAGTTTTGTTACCAGACGTAACAGAGAACTTCTCCTCCTATACCCTGTCGGCGGGCCTCTTTATTCGACATTACCCCCTGTGAAGTGGAGATAACGGCAATGCCGAGTCCACCGAGCACTTCAGGTATTTCATTTTTGTTTACATAAACCCTCAGACCCGGTTTGCTGATCCTCTTTAAGCCAGTTATAACTTTTTCGCCATTCTTGCCGTACTTGAGATATAGTCTTATATCATTTTGAGGATGTCTTTCAATCATCTTAACATCATCAACAAAACCTTCTTCATCGAGAATTTCTGCTATACCCTTTTTTAGATTGGAGGCAGGTATATTAACCACATCTTTATCAGCCTGATTGGCATTGCGAATTCTGGTCAGCATATCGGCGATAGGATCGCTGTGCATTATAAAACCCTCCTTTCAACTTTCGACAATCTTTTACCAGCTGGCTTTCTTTACTCCCGGTATTTCGCCTTTGTGAGCCAGCTCTCTAAAGCAGACCCGACAGAGATCAAATTTTCTCATATATCCCCGGGCTCTGCCGCAGCGTCCGCAGCGGTTAACCCCCCGGGTCGAATATTTCTGTTCTTTATTTGCCTTTTCAACCAAAGCTTTTCGAGGCAAGGATAATCCCTCCTCAATCTTAATTTTTGTTAATCGTTAAAAGGCATACCCATTTTTTTGAGAAGCTGGTAGCCTTCTTCGTCATCTTCAGCAGAAGTTACAATGGTAATCTGCAGACCGGTAATCTGATCAACTTCTTCTACATCTACCTCGGGGAATATGGTGTGATCTCTTATCCCGATGCTGTAATTACCTCTGCCATCAAATGAATCACGAGAAACTCCCCGAAAGTCTCTGATTCTGGGCAGGGCAATATTAATAAGCCGGTAAATAAATTCATACATATTTTTATCCCTGAGGGTGACCTTCATGCCAACGGGCATTCCCTCGCGAATCTTAAAATTGGCAATAGCCTTTTTGGCCCGGGTTACTGTAGGCCGCTGGCCGGTGATCATGGTTATATCTTCCATGACAGATTCCAGCAGTTTGGGGTCCTCTTTAGCATCTCCCAGGCCCACATTTATAACTACTTTATCGAGTTCGGGCGTCTCCATGACATTATCATAATTCAACTCTTCTTTCAAAGCTGGCCTAATTTCTTCTTTGTACTGCCTGGCTAAAACTGACATCTAAGACCCTCCCTTCTTTCTGCGTTTCCTCCCGTTATTGATCGACGATCTCGTCGCACTTTTTGCAGTATCGGACCTTTTCACCGCTATCGGTAAACTGATATCCAACTCTGCTTTTTTTGTCACAACCTGGACATACAAGCATGACATTGGAAACATGCACAGGAGCTTCGTTCTCAATGATGCCTCCCTGGGACATGTCCTGAGTGGGACGCATGTGCCGGTGAACAATATTAACACCTTCGACGAGAACTCGTTCTTCATCGCGGTCAACATTCAAGATTTTGCCTCTTTTGCCTATGTCTTTACCGTATATTACTTCAACCATATCTCCCTGTTTAACTTTCACTTTACACCCCTCCTTTACAGCTATAATACCTCCGGAGCCAGAGAGATTATCTTCATATGATTTTTATCGCGAAGTTCCCTGGTCACCGGCCCGAAAATCCGGGTTCCTTTGGGGTTATCCAACTCGTCTACAATAACTGCTGCATTTTCGTCAAATTTAATGTAAGAACCATCCGGTCGTTTGGTTTCTTTTTTGGTCCGCACTATGAGAGCAGTTACAATCTCACCTTTTTCGACCATCCCGTCGGGGATAGCCTCTTTAACAGAACAGATAATCTTTTCTCCTATGCCGGCATATTGCTTGCCGCTGCTACCCGGCACCCTGATGCAGACCAGTTCTCTAGCCCCAGAGTTGTCAGCAACTTTGAGGCTGCTTTCAGCCTGAATCATCTTAACCACTCCTTTGCAGACTGATAATTATTTCGCTTTCTCCAGTATTTTGGTAACTCGCCAGTTTTTCGTTTTGCTGATTGGCCGGGTTTCAGTTATCTCCACGGTATCACCTTCCCGGCAGCGATTCTCTTCATCGTGTGCTTTAAACCTTTTGCCGCGTCTTATGGTTTTCTTGTATAGATCATGCTGCTTGCGCCTGATAACTTTAACGGTGACAGTTTTGTCCATTTTATCGCTCACAACTTCACCTATTTCTACTTTTCGTCCGTGGCTGTTTTGAGCCATGATACACCTCCTTTTATCTCACTCATCTCTGTCTGATGCCCAATTCTCGTTCTCTCTTAATGGTCTTAATGCGGGCTATCGTCCTGCGCACCTGTTTGATCCTCATAGGATTATCCAGCTGAGCGGTGGCATTCTGAAACCTAAGGTTAAAAAGTTCTTCCTTAAATTCGTCCAGCTTTTGATCCAGCTCAAGATCTGTAAGATCTCTTAATTCTTCAGCCCTCATTAGACTCACCACCATCTCTGGCAACAAACTGAGTTTGGATTGGAAGCTTGTGAGAAGCAAGTCTCATAGCTTCTCTGGCATCTTCTTCTTCTATACCGGCAATTTCGAACATTATGCGGCCAGGCTTTACTACAGCCACCCATTTTTCAACTTCGCCTTTACCGCTGCCCATTCTGGTTTCAGCGGGCTTGGCGGTAACAGGCTTATCCGGAAATATCTTGACCCAAACTTTACCACCTTTTTTGATGAATCTTGTCAGAGCTATACGTGCTGACTCAATCTGTCTATTGGTAATCCAGGCGGGTTCTAAAGCCTGCAGGCCATATTCGCCAAATGTTACTTTGGTCCCGCGGACTGCCTTTCCTTTCATTCTACCGCGCTGGTGTTTTCTGTGTTTGACTCTTTTCGGTACTAACATTCTCTGCTGCCTCCTTTCTATCAGCTATCTTACTTATCGGCTGTCGATTTCTGCCCCTCTTCGTCTTCTACGTCGGGCAGAATTTCACCGTGATTAATCCAAACTTTGACTCCGATGCTGCCGTACTTGGTATTCGCTTCAGCAAAGCCGTAATCGATATCCGCACGGACAGTGTGAAGCGGTACAGCACCTTCATGATAGCCTTCCGTCCTGGCCATCTCGGCGCCGCCAAGTCTGCCGCTGGACTTGACTCTAAAACCTTCAGCTCCCATTCTCATCGCTCGATTTAGAGCCTGTTTCATGGCCCGGCGGAAAGAAACGCGCTGCAGCAGCTGACCGGCGATATTTTCAGCCACCAGTTGAGCATCCAGTTCTGGATCTTCAACTTCCACCACGTTTATCTGAACATTTCTGCCGGTCATATTCTCGATTTCTTCTCTGAGTGCATCGACCTCGGAGCCTCCACGGCCGATGACCATTCCGGGTCGGGCGGCGTGGATATCTATTTTAAGCCTTTTGGCCGCTCTTTTGATGACCACCCGGGATATACCAGCCTCAAACATTTTGTCTTTAATATGGGTTCTGATATCCAGATCTTCATGAAGCATTTCGGAATAATTGTTGCGATCAGCATACCATTTTGCATCCCAGTCTTTAATAACCCCAACTCTCATTCCATGTGGATGGACTTTGTTACCCAAACTTATCCCTCCTCCTTTTCATCACTGACCACAATTGTTATGTGGCTTGTACGTTTGCGTATAGTGGAAGCCTGGCCCATAGCTCTAGGCTTATAGCGTTTCATGGTCGGGCCCTGATCAACAAAAGCTTCCGAAATATATAGCTCATCTCTGATCATTTCATGATTGTGTTCAGCATTGGCTGCAGCCGAATTAATTACATCCTCGATCATATCCGAGGCTTTTCTCGGAGTATTCCTCAAAATGCCTATAGCTTCATCAACATCTTTTCCCCGTACAAGGTCGATAACCTGTCTGGCCTTGCGTGGAGAGATCCTCTGGTGCTTGGCAACAGCTCGCGTCTCCATCATAACCCTCCTCTTTCGGATTGAATCTTATTTACGGACGCTTATTATTTGAGGGCTGTAGACCTCTCAGTATGTCGCCCGTGTCCCCGGAATATTCTGGTGGGAGCAAATTCACCAAGTTTATGACCAACCATCTCTTCAGTGATGTAAATTGGGACGTGCTTTCTTCCATCATGAACAGCAATGGTATGTCCCACCATTTCCGGATAAATTGTGGAACTGCGGGACCATGTTCTGACAACCTCTTTTTCCCCGCTCTCATTCATCTCTTCTATTCTCTCCATGAGCTTCTTTTCTACAAAAGGACCGTTTTTAAATGCCGCTTCAGCCAATATTACTCCCCTCCTTTCGATTACTTGTCCTTTTTATCATGACGGGATTTTACGATGCTTTCGTCTGACTTTTTGCGCTTGCGGGTCTGCTTACCCATGGTCTTTTTACCCCAGGGCGTAACGGGATGTCTACCTGGAGGTGATTTACCTTCTCCACCACCGTGAGGATGGTCCACTGGGTTCATAACCATACCGCGCACTTCAGGCCGCTTGCCCTGCCAGCGCGTACGTCCCGCTTTACCGGAAACTACGTTTTCGTGTTCGATATTGCCAACCTGTCCTACTGTCGCCCGACAGTTTTTATTGATCAGGCGAACTTCGCCTGAGGGGAGTTTAACATGAACGTGCTTTTCCTCTCTGGCCAATACCTGAGCTATCGCACCAGCTGCTCTGGCCAGCTGTCCGCCCTTGCCGGGCTGAAGTTCGACGTTGTGGACTATGGTGCCAACCGGTACATTTTTCAACGGAACCGCATTGCCAGGTTTGATATCAACGTTATCGCCAGCTTCAAGTTCGTCTCCTGTCTCGACCCCATCCGGAGCCAGAATATACCTTTTCTCTCCATCATGATAGTGAAGCAGAGCTATGCGGGCTGAGCGATTGGGGTCATATTCGATGCTGGCAACAGTGGCAGGAACGTTTTCTTTGTCCCGCTTAAAATCAATAATTCTATATTTTCTTTTGTGGCCGCCGCCCCTTCGACGCGAAGTAATGCGACCGTTAGAATTCCGTCCGCCAGTTTTCTTGATAGGCTTGGTTAAGCTGGGTTCCGGTTCCGATTTGGTGATCTCTTCGAAATCGGGAACAGTCATATAACGCCGGGAAGGGGTGGTCGGTTTAAATGTCTTGATGCCCATGACAAAACCTCCTTGCTGAACTTATTTTCGCAGGCTAAAAAGTTCCTTTTACAGCCTCTTTATACTCCTTCAAAGAGTTCGATCGAATCTCCGTCGGAAAGTTTAACTACTGCTTTTTTCCAGTCAGGTCGCTTACCTTCATTGTAACCCAGACGTCTGGTTTTACCTCTATAGTTCATAGTATTAACATTTTCCACCTTCACTTTAAAGGCTTCCTCTATGGCCTGGCGAATTTCTATTTTATTAGCTCCGGGATCCACCTGAAAAGTGTAGGCATTATTTTCTTCCATTTGCTGCATGCTTTTCTCGGTAACTATCGGTGCTACAACGACATCTCTGAGATCATCCACAGAAAACCACCTCCTCTAACCGGGAAAGGGCGGCTTCAGGCATGACTATCATTTCATTATCGAGCAGATCATAAGTGTTCAAAGCATCCAGAACCAGAGTTCTGGCGTTGGGAATGTTGCGGAAGGAAAGATAGGTGTTTTCATCTTTCTCAGGCAGAATGAATAAAACTTTCTTTTCATCCATCCCCAGATCTTCGAGCAGACTTTTGGCATCTCGTGTTCGAGGTTTTTCAAACTCAAGCTCATCCAGAATTATAAGTTCATCTTCCTGCAGTTTTGCCGAAAGGACGCTGCGGAGAGCGAGTTTTTTGGTCTTTTTGTTTACCTTTTTTTCAAATGAACGCGGTTTGGGACCAAATGTTACTCCTCCGCCCACCCAGATGGGGGACCTAATACTACCATGGCGGGCTCTTCCTGTCCCTTTCTGTCGCCAGGGCTTTCTGCCTCCACCGGCCACTTCATGCCGTTCTTTGGTCGAAGCCGTTCCCTGACGGCGGGCCGCCAGTTGAGCTGTGACGACTTTATGAACTACGTGTTCATTTATTTCTTCAGCAAAAATATCATCACTCAGATCTACAGTGTCAATATCTTCGCCTGCTGTGTTTATCATATTAACTTCAGGCATTATCAGACTCCTCCTTCCCTGCCGGAGATAAATTAATTAGTTCTTCTGATCTCAACAATTCCTTTTTCCGGCCCCGGAATAGAACCTTTCACAAGCAGTACATCGCGCTCGGGTATAATCCTCATAACTTTAAGGTTTTTGATAGTGGTACGATTATGACCCATACGCCCCGGCATCTTTTGATCTTTAAATACCCTTTCCGGGCCGAGCGCGCCCACTGAACCAGGGGCTCTATCAAGTCCGAAGCCATGAGTGGCAGGACCTGTACTGTGTCCATGTCTTTTGATGTTTCCACTAAATCCTTTGCCGCGGGTTATTCCGCTCACATCGACTTTATCACCCGGAGAAAATAAATTTATGTCGATTTCATCTCCGACCTCGTATTCATCTATATCAGCTTTAAATTCTCGCAGATGCTTTCTTGGTTCCAGATCATGTTTATCAAAAAGCCCGAGCTCCGGTTTGTTCAAACTTTTCGCCTTAACCTTTTCAAATCCGAGCTTTACAGCTTCATAGCCATCATTTTCTTCTGTCTTTATCTGGGTAACAACACAAGGTCCGGCTTCTATAGCTGTTACCGGCACCAGCTCTCCCTTTTCAGAAAAAATCTGTGTCATACCCTTTTTCCTGCCGATCAAACCTATAGCCATAGTTCTCACCTCCAATCTCAAACCCTTTATCTTAGAGTTTGATTTCTATATTTACGCCTGCAGGCAGATCCAGCCTCATAAGAGCATCCACAGTTTTAGAACTGGGCTCTTTGATGTCGATCAATCTTTTGTGAGTTCTCATTTCAAATTGTTCGCGTGCATCTTTGTGAATGTGAGGCGATCTCAAAACGGTAAAAACTTCTTTATCTGTCGGCAAAGGCACCGGGCCGGATATCTGAGCACCGGTTCTTTCAGCCGTATTGACGATCTTTTTGGCCGATTTATCCAGCAATTCGTGCTCATAAGCCTTGAGCTTAATTCTTATTTTTTCCTGTTGAGGCATTCTCTTCCCTCCTTTTCCTGACAGCTCCTGATTCAATGTTTCATTTTATGCTCAATCTTTATGCGCAATCGAGCCCAAAGAAAAGCGAGGAAGAAATTTCCCCGCTTTTCTCTTACTCGATAATTTCGGTAATGACACCGGCGCCGACTGTATTGCCGCCTTCTCTGATAGCAAACCTCAATCCTTCTTCCATCGCTATCGGAGTGATCAGCTCTCCCTGCATCTCTATATTGTCTCCGGGCATTACCATCTCTACTCCTTCCGGCAGCCTTATCGTTCCTGTCACATCCGTCGTCCGGAAATAAAACTGCGGCCGATACCCGTCAAAAAACGGCGTATGTCTGCCTCCCTCATCCTGGGAAAGCACATATACCTCCGCGCTGAACTTCGTATACGGCTCTATGCTGCCCGGCTCTGCCAGCACCTGCCCTCTCTCTACCTCTTCTCTGTCTATCCCTCTAAGCAGGGCTCCTATATTGTCTCCTGCTACCGCTTCGTCCAATAACTTCCTGAACATCTCTATTCCTGTTATTACCGTTTCCTGCGTCTCCTTTATCCCTACTATCTCTGTCTCGTCTCCCGGCTCTATCCGGCCTCTTTCCACTCGACCGGTCGCTACCGTACCTCTTCCTGTTATGCTGAATACATCCTCAACCGGCATCAAAAACGGCTTGTCCTCATCTCTCTCCGGTGTCGGTATATGCTCGTCTACCGCTTCCATAAGCTCAAGCACGCTGGCTGCATGCTCGTTCTCTTCTATCTCCGGATTCTCCAGTGCTTCCAGCGCCGATCCTACCACTATCGGTGTCTCCGCTCCATCAAAATCGTACTCGTCCAATAGCTCTCTTACTTCCATCTCCACTAACTCTATAAGCTCTTCATCATCCACCATGTCCGCCTTGTTCAAATACACTACCATTGCCGGTACCCCTACCTGACGAGCCAATAGTATATGCTCTCTGGTCTGGGGCATCGGACCGTCTGCTGCCGATACTACAAGTATCGCTCCGTCCATCTGCGCTGCTCCCGTGATCATGTTCTTCACATAATCAGCATGTCCTGGACAATCCACGTGAGCATAATGCCGGTTTTCTGTCTCGTATTCCACATGCGAGGTCGCTATCGTTATTCCCCGCTCCTGCTCCTCCGGCGCATTATCTATATTGTCAAAATCCATTACCTCTGCTTCTCCGTAATTTGCCAGTACCCTCGTGATCGCTGCTGTCAGTGTCGTCTTCCCATGGTCTACATGCCCTATCGTACCTAAATTTAAATGCTCCTTCGTCCGTTCAAACTTCTCCTTGTTTGCCATCCTCATCATCCTCCTTTGTGAGATTAATATAATCGTATAATTCGTATTATCAAGATATCCTATCGGATATTAGACAGGTAAACTCATTTCTTTATTTTTCCCTGATCTCCTCGGCGATGCTCTTAGGAGCTTGAGCATAATGAGAAAACTGCATGGTATGGGTTGCTCTGCCCTGAGTTTTGGATCTCAAATCTGTAGCATATCCGAACATCTCTGCCAGAGGTACAAGGGCGGTAACAACCTGTGCGTTGTTGCGCTGATCCATACCCTGAACTTCCCCTCTGCGCCCGTTAAGATCTCCAATAACCTCTCCCATGTATTCCTCGGGTGTGACGACTTCAACTTCCATCATGGGTTCGAGAATAACAGGATTGGCCTTTTCTGCCGCCTTTTTGAAGCCCATAGAGCCGGCGATTTTAAAGGCCATCTCAGAAGAGTCAACTTCATGGTAGCTGCCATCTTTTAGTGTTACTTTGATGTCGACGACCGGATAACCGGCTGTGATACCATTTTCCATAGCTTCCTTGATGCCGTCCTCTACCGAAGGAATGTATTCTTTGGGGATGGCGCCCCCGAAAATATCATTTTCAAATTCGAAACCTTCACCTTCATCAAGAGGTTCTACATCCATAATCACATGACCGTACTGACCTCGACCGCCGCTCTGACGGACAAATTTGCCCTCGACGTCTTCGATCGTTTCGGTTATTGTCTCTCGATAGGAGACGCGCGGCTGGCCGACATTGGCATCGACATTGAAATCTCGCAAAAGTCTGTTAACAATAACTTCCAGATGCAGCTCGCCCATCCCCATAATCAGTGTCTGGCCGGTTTCTTCATCGGATTTGACCCTAAAAGTGGGATCTTCTTCCGCCAGCTTCTGTAAAGCCTCGCTCAATTTATCCTGCTCGGCCTGGGTTTTGGGTTCGATAGCCACCGATATGACAGGCTCGGGAAAGTCCATGGACTCTAGTATAATCGGATTTTCGTCATCGCAAAGGGTGTCGCCGGTCGTGGTATGCTTTAAACCCACAGCAGCTGCCAGGTCACCGGCATAAACTTTCTCGCGTTCTTCTCTATGATTGGCATGCATCTGAAGAATTCTACCGATTCTTTCCCGCTCTTCAGAAGTCGAATTATATATATAAGAGCCCGATTCCAGCACGCCTGAATAGGCTCTAAAGAATGCCAGCTTGCCCACATAGGGATCTGACATTATTTTAAAAGCCAGAGCTGAAAACGGAGCATCGTCATCGGCTTCCCGGGTGAGCTCTTCCTCAGTTTCCGGATGGAAACCTTCCACGGGCGGAACATCGGTAGGAGAAGGCAGATAGTCTACAACAGCATCAAGCAGCATCTGCACTCCTTTATTTTTAAAAGCAGATCCACACATAACCGGAACTATGCTGACATCCAGAACCGCCTTGCGCAGAACTTCAGTTATTTTTTCCGCGCTGATCTCTTCATCTTCAAGATACATCATCATCAGCTCATCATCTTCTTCTGAAAGCTTCTCCAGAAGCTCTTCCCGTTTTTCGGCTGCCTGTTCCTTGTATTCATCAGGGATCTCACAGCGCTCGTAATTTACTCCGAGATCATCATGATATATAATAGCATCCATTTCTATTAAATCGATAACACCTTTAAACTCGTCTTCGGTGCCTACAGGAAGCTGTATAGGAACAGCATTGGCTCCCAGCCTCTCCTTCATCATATCTATAACTCGAAAAAAATCAGCGCCCATTCGGTCCATTTTGTTCACGAACCCGATGCGCGGCACGCCATACTTATCGGCCTGCCGCCAGACAGTTTCTGACTGTGGTTCAACTCCACCTACTGAGCAAAACAGTGCTATTGCTCCATCAAGCACCCGCAGAGATCTTTCGACCTCGACGGTAAAATCAACGTGGCCGGGCGTGTCTATAATATTTACTCGATGTTCACGCCATTGACAGGTAGTAGCAGCAGAGGTAATAGTAATTCCTCTTTCCTGCTCCTGTTCCATGAAATCCATTACGGCGGCCCCATCATGAGTTTCTCCCATTTTATGAACTCTACCAGTATAGTAGAGAATGCGCTCGGTGGTGGTGGTCTTACCGGCATCTATGTGCGATATAATTCCTATATTCCTTGTTTTTTTCAATGGGAATTGTCGGGCCATAATACTCCCTCCTTACTGACTAAACTGACAGGACGGTTTATTGCAACCATCATCTGTATTTTATCACCATCTATAATGGGCAAAAGCTCTATTTGCCTCTGCCTGGCGATGCACTTCCTCTTTGGTTCTAACGGCTCCACCGGAATTATTATACGCGTCGAGAAGTTCACCTGCAATTCTTTCCTCCAGGTTTCTTTCTCCCCGCGAACGAACCGCTTCAACAAACCAGCGGAGTGCCAGACTGAGCTTGCGATTCTCATCAACTTCTATTGGTACCTGATAACTCGATCCACCGACTCTGCGTGATCTTACTTCCAGAGCAGGCATAATATTCTCCAGAGCCTGCTTGATAACTTCGACTGGATCATCGTCGACCTTATCTGCCGCTTCATCCATGGCCATATAAACTTTCTGTTCGGCCAGAGATTTTTTTCCATCGAGCATTATTTTATTGATCAATCTATTAACCACTACTTCATCATAAACAGGATCGGGCTTGATCTCCCTTCTTTCCGCTCGATCTTTGCGCATAAGTGTCCCCCCTCTTAACTAAATTTATTCGGCTGACTGCAAAATCAGTCCGGATTTAAATATCCTAAAAACAAATATATATTAATTACTCATCATCGGGTTTTTTAACACCATACTTTGAACGGGCCTGTTTTCTATCTTCAACCCCAGCTGTGTCGAGTGCGCCTCTGACAATATGATACCGCACTCCAGGCAGGTCTTTGACTCTGCCGCCTCTGACCAGCACAACCGAGTGTTCCTGAAGATTATGACCTATGCCGGGAATATAAGCTGTCACTTCTTTACCGTTGGTCAATCTGACTCTGGCAACCTTGCGCAGAGCAGAATTAGGCTTTTTAGGCGTAGCAGTGTAAACTCTGGTGCAAACTCCTCTTTTCTGAGGACAGCCTTCGAGGGCCGGAGCAGTCGTCTTCTTTTTTACGTCCTCTCTTCCTTTGCGAATCAGCTGATTGATAGTTGGCATACCTGACTCCACCTCCTTCCCCGGAATTAAAATTTTTAAATAGAATATATAGCATGGCTAAAAAGATAGGAACAGCGGGCATAAAAACCCGGCAAAAAATCAAGGCCGAAGATTTTATGCCCTGACTGTTTTGAGTTCCTGAAAAACAGAGCTTTTATCCTGCCAAATATTCAAAGCAGGTTAAATAACCCTATTCACACACACTAAGACATTTTAACACCTTTGCCTGACGTTGTCAACTGTTATTCAACTCCGGCTTCTTCCAGTTCTTCTACCTCCAGCATATCTTCCAGTTCTTCACCATCTTCAGTAGCAATCTCTACGGATCTATATTTTTTCATGCCGGTTCCGGAAGGAATCAGCTGACCGATTATGACATTCTCCTTGAGGCCACGCAGATCATCTTTTTTACCTTCAAGCGAAGCCTCGGTCAACACCCGGGTAGTTTCCTGGAAGGATGCAGCCGATAGAAAGCTCTCAGTATTGAGCGAAGCCTTGGTTATGCCGAGCAGAACTGGCTCGCAGGTTGCCGGTTCAAGGCCTTCTTCGATCGCTTCCTGATTGGCTTTTTCAAATTCAAACTTATTGACCAGGCTGCCAGGGAGCAGATCGGTATCGCCTGCTTCTTTTATCTTGACCTTTTTGAGCATCTGACGGATGACAATTTCGATGTGCTTATCATTTATTTCCACACCCTGTGATCTATAGACAGTCTGAATCTCCTTCAGCAGATATTCATTGGTTTCCCTTTCGCCTTCGACCTCAAGTAATTTGTTGGGATCCATGGGGCCGGTTGTCAATTTATCGCCGGGCTCAACTACATCGCCCTCTTCCACCAGCAGTTTGGAGCCATATGGTATTTGATAGGACTTCTTACCATCTTCATCTTCAATAACCACTCTTATGGAGCTGCCTTTTTCATTTATTTTGACTTCTCCGCCTTTAGCGGTCATAACTGACTGGCCTTTGGGAGAACGTCCCTCAAATAGCTCTTCGGCTCGCGGCAGACCCTGGGTTATATCATCACCGGCAACTCCACCTGTATGAAATGTTCTCATGGTAAGCTGAGTCCCGGGCTCACCGATGGCCTGAGCAGCTATTATTCCGACCGACTCTCCAATTTCAACCATGCGATCGTCGGCCAGGTTTTTGCCATAACATTTTTTGCAGACACCGTGTTCGGTCTTACAGGTCAGATTCGAACGTATTTTAACCTCTTCGATGCCCCGTTCTCTGAAGCCATCAGCGACATCTTTCCGGATTATTTCATCTTCTTCTACCAGAACTTCGCCTGTCTCTGGATCGACAATATCTTCGGCAGCCAGCCGACCGATGCAGCGCTCTTCAAACTCCTCGATTGGGGTGCCGTCTTCAGCTCCAAGGTCCCCGACGACAATGCCCTTATCGGTGCCACAATCATCTTCTCTGACTATGACATCCTGAGATACATCGACCAATCTTCTGGTAAGATAACCCGAATCAGCAGTTCTTAACGCGGTATCAGCCAGGCCTTTACGGGCTCCGTGAGAGGAGAGGAAATATTCGAGCACATCCAGTCCCTCGCGGAAAGAAGAGCGAATGGGGACATCGATAATTTCACCGGAGGGGTCAGCCATTAATCCTCTCATTCCAGCCAGCTGAGTAATCTGAGCCACGCTGCCTCTTGCTCCCGAGGTGGCCATAGAATAGATGTCATTCTCTTCGGTGAGGTGTTCCATCAGCTTTTCGGTAACCTCATCTTTAGCCTCACCCCATATATCGACAACTTTCTGGTACTTTTCGTCTTCAGTTATGGCCCCGCGTCTATAATGCTGCTCGATCTCATCGACGGTATTTTCAGCTTCTTCTATAATTTCCTTCTTTTCAGGCGGTATTGCCGCATCATCTATGCCGATCGATAGACCAGAAACAGTCGAATACTCAAAGCCGAGTTCTTTGATGCGATCCAGAACTGTCGAAGTCACATCATTATTGTAGCGATCGCTGAGAGTAGAGATAAGATCTATAAGGCTGTCCTTATCGAGCTTATCATTGACGAATTCCATATCATCCGGTAAAGCATCATTTAAAATAACTCTGCCGGTAGTGGTTTCGATCAGCTCGCCATCATCCACCCTGATTTTAATCGGCTGATGCAAAGAAGTACTGTCCGTCTCATAGGCCTTAATTACCTCTGCCCGAGATGAGAAGATCTTGTACTCGCTCTCCTCGACATCCTCATCAGGAGCCTGAGTAAGGTAGAATATACCTATGATCATATCCTGAGAGGGAACAGTTATCGGACTGCCATCGGCCGGCGAGAGCAGATTGGTTGTGGAGAGCATCAAAATCCTCGATTCAGCCTGCGCCTCGACAGATAAAGGCACATGAACAGCCATCTGATCGCCATCAAAGTCAGCATTATAGGGTGGACAGACAAGCGGATGAAGTTTTATGGCTTTACCCTCGACCAGAACAGGCTCGAAAGCCTGAATGCCCAGTCTGTGCAGGGTTGGAGCTCTATTTAAAAGAACAGGATGATCCTCTATGACTTCTTCCAGGATACCCCAGACTTCTTCGGCTTCATTTTCCACCATCTTTTTGGCATTTTTGATGTTATGGGCCATCTCTCTATCTACCAGTTCTTTCATAACGAAAGGCTTGAATAGCTCAAGAGCCATCTTTTTGGGAAGACCGCACTGATGCATTTTCAGCTCAGGGCCGACAACAATCACCGAACGGCCCGAATAATCAACGCGTTTACCCAGGAGATTCTGTCTGAATCTGCCCTGCTTACCCTTGAGCATGTCACTCAAAGACTTCAGAGGTCGATTGCCGGCTCCGGTAACCGGTCTGCCCCGACGTCCGTTATCTATTAAGGCATCGACAGCTTCCTGCAGCATTCTCTTCTCATTGCGGATTATGATCTCAGGAGCGCCGAGTTCATTGAGGCGCTTGAGCCTGTTATTCCTGTTAATGACCCGCCTGTAAAGATCATTGAGATCGGAAGTGGCAAAGCGACCTCCATCGAGCTGAACCATCGGCCGCAGATCAGGTGGAATAACCGGCATTCTTTCCAGAACCAGCCATTCAGGGTTTAAGCCTGATTTCTTGAGTCCACTCATCACATCGAGTCTTCTCACAGCTCTCTTGCGCCGCTGACCGGAATTTTCCCTGATTGTCTTTTTCAATTCGTCAACTTCAGCCTCAACATCTATATCGCCCAGAAGCTTTTTGACAGCTTCAGCTCCCATCATGGCTTCAAATTCTCCACCATACTTTTTCCGGGCTTCCCGGTATTCGCTCTCTGATAGCAGCTGCTTGTATTCCAGAGGAGTATCACCGGGTTCGAGCACGATGTAGGAAACGAAATAGATTACCTTTTCTAAGTTTCTCGGCGACATATCCATGATAAGTCCCAGTCTGCTGGGAATTCCTTTGAAGAACCAGATATGAGTGCAGGGTGCGGCCAGATCTATATGTCCCATACGCTCCCGGCGGACTTTCGATCTGGTGACCTCAACCCCGCAGCGATCACACACGACACCTTTATATCTAGCACGTTTATATTTTCCGCAGTGGCATTCAAAATCTTTGGTCGGACCGAAAATTCTCTCGCAGAAAAGCCCGTCTTTTTCCGGTTTGAGAGTTCTGTAGTTTATGGTCTCCGGTTTGGTAACCTCTCCGCGTGACCAGTCGAGAATCTTATCCGGAGAGGCTATCCCGATCATAATAGAATCAAAATTATTTACGTTCAGCAAGAATCTCTCCCCTTTCCTGAAAGGAAGTTTTAATTATTCGCCGTCCTCTTCGCTGGAATCGTCCTGCTCAACCTCAGAATCCAGGCCCAGATGTTTATTGGTTTCGCTCAATTCATCGCTCTCAGCTATCTCCAGCTCCTCTTCATCCTCTGTGAAGATTCTAGCGTCAAGTCCCAGGCTCTGCATCTCCTTAATCAGCACTTTGAAAGATTCGGGAATGCCGGGTTCAGGTATATTCTCACCTTTGACTATCGATTCATAGGTGTTTACCCTGCCGACAACATCATCAGATTTTACAGTCAGCATCTCCTGCAGGGTATGAGCAGAACCATAAGCTTCCAGAGCCCAGACTTCCATCTCGCCAAATCGCTGACCGCCGAACTGTGCCTTGCCGCCCAGCGGCTGCTGCGTGACCAGTGAATAGGGGCCTGTTGAGCGGGCATGAATTTTATCATCCACGAGGTGATGAAGTTTGAGCATATACATATGGCCGACTGTAACACGCTGATCAAAAGGTTTGCCGGTCCGTCCGTCATAAAGTGTCATCTTGCCGTCTCTAGAAAAGCCCGCTTCTTCGAGCAGTTCTTTGACTTCTTCCTCCTCGGCGCCGTCAAAAACAGGGGACTCGACTTTGATTCCCAGCGCTTCTGCAGCCAGCCCGAGATGAGTTTCCAGCACCTGACCGATGTTCATTCGAGAAGGAACACCCAGCGGGTTGAGAACTATATCGACCGGCCTGCCTTCCTCTGTGAAAGGCATGTCCTCCTCGGGGAGAATGCGGGAGATAACACCCTTGTTGCCATGGCGTCCGGCCATCTTGTCTCCCACCTCGATCTTGCTTTTGGTAGCCACGTAAACTCTGACAAGTCTATTTACACCCGGATTGAGCTCGTCTCCATCTTCGCGAGAAAATTCCTTGACATCCATAACGATACCTTTTTCTCCGTGAGGCACTTTCAGCGAGGTATCTCTCACTTCGCGCGCTTTTTCGCCAAAAATAGCTCTCAAAAGTCTTTCCTCAGCTGAAAGTTCGGTTTCTCCTTTGGGAGTAACCTTTCCGACGAGAATATCGCCCTCTTCGACCTCGGCTCCTTCTCTCACAATTCCTCTTTCATCGAGATCCTTTAGGGCGTCCTCGCTGACATTGGGAATATCACGGGTGATCTCCTCGGGGCCCAGTTTGGTATCCCGGGCTTCTGCTTCATATTCCTCTATATGAATTGAAGTATAAACATCATCTTTGACGAGTCTTTCGCTGATCAAAATCGCATCCTCAAAATTGTACCCCTCCCAGGGCATAAAAGCCACCAGAGCATTCTGACCCAGAGCCAGCTCACCTCCATCAGTGGCCGGTCCGTCAGCTATAATCTGGCCTTCTTCGATTTCTTCACCGTGAGAAACTATCGGCTTCTGATTCATGCAGCTGCCCTGATTGGAGCGTTTAAACTTCATCAGGTCGTATTTGTCGACCTCGCCATTTTCAGTTTCGACAACGATCCTTTCACCGGTGACCCGGCTGACTGTGCCAGAATTTTTAGCCACCACGACGGCTCCAGAGTCCTTGGCAGCCTTATGCTCGACCCCGGTAGCGACAGTGGGAGAGTCGGTTTTCAAAAGAGGCATAGCCTGCCTCTGCATGTTCGCTCCCATAAGAGCCCGGTTGGCATCATCATTTTCCAGAAATGGAATAAGCGAAGCAGAAACTCCAACTATCTGCATCGGAGAGACATCCATATAATCGATATTTTCAGGAGAGGTTTCTATTATTTCTCCCCGCTCACGAGCAGCTATTTTCTCCTCAACAAAACAGTTATCCTCATCCAGCCTGGCGTTAGCCTGTGCTATAGTAGCCTGATCCTCATCATCAGCTGTAAGATAATCGGTTTCGTCCAGAACCTGACCATCTTCCACCCGGCGGTAGGGCGTCATCAAAAAACCGAACTCATTGGGTTTGGAATAAGTTCCTATCGAACCGATCAAACCGATGTTGGGACCCTCAGGAGTTTCTATCGGGCAAATTCTACCGTAATGAGAATGGTGAACATCCCTGACATCAAAACCAGCCCTCTCCCGGCTCAATCCACCGGGACCGAGCGCGCTGTAACGACGCTTATGAGTGAGTTCGGACAGGGGATTGGTCTGATCCATGAACTGCGAGAGCTGACTGCTGCCGAAAAATTCCTGAATGGCCGCCACAACCGGACGGGTATTGACCAGAGCCTGAGGTGTAACTACGTCCACATCCTGAATGGTCATTCTCTCTCTGACAACCCGTTCCATCCGCGAGAGGCCGATTCGGAACTGGTTCTGCAGCAGTTCGCCCACGGTCTTGACTCGACGGTTGCTCAGGTGATCTATATCATCGATATAAGCTTCGCCTTCTCCCCGAACGAGATCTATGAGATAGCGAACTGTCTCTATAATATCCTTCTCGTCCAGCTGTCGATAATCAGGATCAATATCGAGGCCCAGTTTTTTGTTTATTTTATATCTTCCCACCCGGGCCAGATCGTAACGCTTGGGATCAAAAAACATTGAATTAATCAGATTACTGGCGCTTTCGACGGTGGGAGGTTCGCCCGGCCTGAGCTTCTTATAAAGCTCGATCAAAGCTTCCTCTTTCGAATCAGTATTATCTCTTTCCAGAGTGTCATGAATGACCTCATAATCACCCAGAAGTTCTATCAGATCGGAATCGCTGGAATAACCCAGCGCCCTGAATAAAACGGTGGAAGGCATCTTGCGGGCTCTATCCACCCGGACAGAAATAATTCTCTTCTTATCGTATTCGAATTCTATCCATGCCCCGCGATTGGGAATAATGCTGCCATTGATTAACCGCCTTCCGTCCTTTACTATTTCGTCGTCAAAATATACCCCCGAAGAACGAACAAGCTGGTTAACTACCACTCTTTCGGCACCATTTATGATGAAGGTGCCTTTATCAGTCATCAATGGAAAATCTCCCATAAAAACATCCTGTTCTTTAACTTCGCCCGTCTCCTTGTTGATGAGCCTTACTTTGACCTGGAGGGGAGCGGAATAAGAATCATCCCGATAGCGACACTCCTCGACTCCATGCTCAGGCTCCCCCAGATTGTAATCTACGAATTCCAGAACCAGGTTCTCCGAAAAATCCTCGATGGGTGATATCTCATTGAAAACTTCTTTCAGTCCCTGATCCCAGAACCAGTTGTAGGAATCTTTCTGAATGTGAAGGAGATAGGGCAGTTCCTGTGCGCTGCCGATCTTGGAAAAACTTTTTCTCTCTGTAGTTGGCATTTTTGCACCCCCGGTGAACTTAAGCTTAATCTCTTCCCTCTATCCGACAGAGGAGGGCCGCCAGCGTCCAGATCAGCCCGGATTTATCCTGCCGGCATAAAAGATTTAATTTAGAAAATGGCAAGCTGCTGCAGCAGAGACGTATTTATGAAAATCATCCAATAAAATATAAAAAAATGTAATAATAAAGGGATTTTCAGCTCATTTATTATTACATTTCCTGAAAAACGTATTAAACTGGCCACAGTTAACGCCTATTTTTATTTTACAATCCACGATATATCATCTTACCACACCTCTTCATCAATGTCAAGAAAAGCGGTTCAAAAATTCAAAAGACCCATCCGCCCGCTGGCAGATCTGCTGAACAGAGACGGATGGATCATTATTATTAAACCGATTTTTAGAAGAGGACCGCGGCTAAAAAACCCGGGAAATTTAGCGGAGTTCTACAGTAGCACCCGCTTCTTCTAACTTCTCTTTCATCTCTTCAGCATCCTCTTCACTCATGCCTTCCTGAATGGCGCCGCCTTCATCCACGGCAGATTTAGCATCTTTCAGACCCATGCCGGTGATTTCTCTGACCGCCTTGATGACCTTAACTTTCTTGTCACCGACGCTTTCCAGATGCACGTCAAATTCGGATTGAGCTTCTTCTTCGCCATCTCCGCCGCCGTCTCCACCGGCAGCACCGGCAGCTGCAACGGGAGCAGCAGCGCTAACTCCAAACTTATCCTCCAGTTCCTCGACCAGTTCAGCAAGCTCCAGAACACTCATCTCTTCGATAGCTTCGATAATTTCTTCTTTAGTCATAATTTATATCCTCCTTTGGTTTCATTAATCTTCTTTTTGTTCTTTGATTTTATCAAGAGCCTGAACAAGACCTCTGACATTTCCATTGAGAACTCTAACCAGCCCGGTCAGGGGCGACTGCATCCCGGCCAGCACCTGACCCAGAAGGGCTTCACGCGAGGGCACTTCAGCCAGAGATTCGAGCCGATCCTGATCGATCAGCTGATTGTTCAAAAATCCCCCTTTTATCTCAAGATCTTCGAGATCTTCAGCGAAATCAACTATAACCCGGGCCGGAGAAACAGCATCCTCCATCCCGAAAGCTATGGCAGTTGGCCCGACAAAATACTCCTTTATCTCTTCGATCTCGCATTCATCAGCAGCGATCGAAGCCAGGGTGTTTTTAACCACCTTGTACTCCACGCCAGCCTCACGCAGCTCTTCTCTCAATTCAGTCATAGTTTCCACATCGATACCGACAAAATCCGTAAAAACCATAGATTGACTCTCATCAAACTTTTCTTTAAGCTCTTCTACTGCAGCCTTTTTTTCCGGTTTAACCATCTTCAGCCTTCACCTCCTTTAAGAAAAACCAGCCAAAATAATTGAGCAGCCCGTAAAATTATAGAGCAAATGAAAAAACCTCCTGACAGCAGGAGGCGGGCGTTCGGGCTCTGAAAAAGGATTAATCTCCTTATATCCAGGCCTTCGGCCGACCTCGGCAGGACGTTTAAATCCCTTTAATGCGGGATCCCTGCTGTCTTCGGCGGCTGTTATCCAGTTTTGTAAAATAATGAATTCCTGACCCGGTCTCGATTGGATTATCTCCCCAGCATGGACATTACCGAACCCGGGTCGATCTCCAGAGAAGGTCCCATAGTGGATGAAGTATGGATGCTGCGAATATATTTTCCTTTGGCAGCTGCCGGCCTCTCTCTGATCAAAATATCCATTATTTCCTGAAAATTTTCCAGAAGATCTTCGGTAGGAAAGGAAACCTTACCGATAGGCAGCTGAATAATTCCGTTCTTATCGACCCTGTATTCGAGTTTGCCAGCTTTGAACTCCTCGACAGCGTCTTCTATTTCAAAAGTAACTGTGCCAGCCTTGGGGTTAGGCATAAGGCCTTTTGGACCCAGAATTGGACCCAGGCGGCCGGCCACATCCATCATATCGGGAGTGGCTATGACTATATCAAAATCAAGCCAGCCGTCCTCTATATCCTCGACAAGATCTTCGCCTCCAACAAAATCAGCACCGGCATCTTCGGCCTCGGTGATCTTTTCACCTTTGGCCAGAACAACCACCGTCATTTCCTGGCCGGTTCCGTTGGGAAGAACCACGGTACCTCTGATATTTTGATCAGCATGTTTGGGTTCGACTCCCAGGTTAACAGCCAGTTCGACGGATTCATCAAAATTAGCGCTGGCCAGTTCTTTTACCGTATCCAGGGCTTCTTCCGGCTCATATGACTTTTCCGGATCGATCTTTTCTGCCTGATCCTGATAGGTTTTGCTTCTATTGCTCATAATAATTTCCTCCTCAGTGGTAATAGCGGAGAGCTCTCCTCCCACATATTTTATCCAGGTTTTCCCTGATATCCAGCCCGAATGATAGGACCGGATGATTAAGCTTCTACTTCTTCCACTTCATCTTCGTCCTCGTTTTCCTCTTCCTCCTCGAGATGACGGCCATCTTCCCACTCTACTGTGATGCCCATACTTCTTGCAGTACCGGCAACCATGCTCTTGGCAGCCTCCATATCAGCAGCATTTAGATCTTCCCATTTATAATTAGCTATCTCCTCAAGAGCTTTTTCGGAGACAGAGGCCACCTTGTCGCTTGCCGGTTCACCAGAACCTTTTTCAATATCAGCATGCTGCTTGAGCAGAACAGAAGCCGGTGGAGATTTGGTAATAAAATCAAAGGATCTATCCGCATACACCTTGATCTCGACGGGGATAAGTGTTCCCTCGTTATCAGAGGTTCTTGCATTGAATTCTTTGCAGAACTCCATGATATTTACCCCATGCTGGCCCAGAGCCGGACCCACAGGAGGCGCCGGATTGGCCTGTCCACCCGGTATCTGCAGGCTGATTTCAGCTATCACTTTTTTAGCCATCGTATCCCTCCTTTCCTTTAGGTTTTCTCAAACTGGTCGAGTTCGAGCTCGACAGGAGTTTCGCGACCAAAAATATCGACCAAAATTCTGGCTTTTCTCTGTTCCGGATAAACTTCGTCGACCACACCGGTATTGTCCTTAAATGCTCCATCTCTGATCTCAACAGGATCACCGGGATCCAGATCTATTTCAATCTTTTGAGCTTTCGATTCGACTTCGGCCAGTACATGTTCAACCTCATCTGCGCTGAGAGGCAAAGGCTTGGTGCCGCTGCTGACAAACCCTGTTACCCCCGGCGTGTTGCGTACCACATACCAGGCATCATCGCTCATCTCCATTTGAATTAAAACATAACCGGGAAACAGCTTGTTTTCTACAACTTTATCCTCGCCATCTTCCCTCTCAATTTTCTCCTCGGTAGGCACCAGAACTCGATGAACTTTGTCATCAACCCCGGTGCTGTCAATTCTTTTTTCCAGGTTGGCCTTGACCTTTTTTTCATGTCCTGAATAAGTATGAATAACATACCAGTTGGCTTCCTCACGGCTGCTCCCTTCAATTTCAACCATACTATAAAATCCTCCTCACCGCAGGCCGTAGCCGCAGATATATCTTTTTGCCGACTTACATAAAGAAAGGAGTTACTATATTGCTGATCAAGACGTCGGCTACACCCAGAAAAGCTATCAACGCCAGACAGGTGAGCAGCACGACCATCGTATAGGAAGTTAATTCATCTCGATTGGGCCATGTGGTCTTCTTCATTTCGCTTTTTACCTTCTTCAAAAAACCGGTAACCCGGCTGACAAATCCCAGTTTATTTAACAGCACTTAATTTCACCCCTGTATTTTCTCCAGCACCAGTCTATTTGACTTTTAATAAAATTACTTGGTCTCCTTATGAACTGTATGGGCCATGCACTCAGGACAGTGTTTTTTCAGTTCGAGCCTGTCCCTATCATTATCGCTGTTCTTTTTGCTGGTATAATTCCTGCTCCTGCATTCTTCACATTCCAGAGTGATAACCTCTCTCACAGCAAGCCACCTCCCGTGGTTTGATCATAAATCAATTTTTTCCACCCATAAACTTCGTCACTGCTGTTCAGGCACCTGCTGACTTTAACAACATTATCATATTCTAAATAAAAAGTCAAAAACAGAAGCAGGAGAACGAGCACACATAAAAAGCATGTGCAGCAGAGCCGCACATGCAGAAGGCTGAAATCAGATCTGATTTCCCGGCCTGTCTCTCGAACCGGTGATTTACTCGATAATTTCGGTAATGACACCGGCGCCGACTGTATTGCCGCCTTCTCTGATAGCAAACCTCAATCCTTCTTCCATCGCTATCGGAGTGATCAGCTCTCCCTGCATCTCTATATTGTCTCCGGGCATTACCATCTCTACTCCTTCCGGCAGCCTTATCGTTCCTGTCACATCCGTCGTCCGGAAATAAAACTGCGGCCGATACCCGTCAAAAAACGGCGTATGTCTGCCTCCCTCATCCTGGGAAAGCACATATACCTCCGCGCTGAACTTCGTATACGGCTCTATGCTGCCCGGCTCTGCCAGCACCTGCCCTCTCTCTACCTCTTCTCTGTCTATCCCTCTAAGCAGGGCTCCTATATTGTCTCCTGCTACCGCTTCGTCCAATAACTTCCTGAACATCTCTATTCCTGTTATTACCGTTTCCTGCGTCTCCTTTATCCCTACTATCTCTGTCTCGTCTCCCGGCTCTATCCGGCCTCTTTCCACTCGACCGGTCGCTACCGTACCTCTTCCTGTTATGCTGAATACATCCTCAACCGGCATCAAAAACGGCTTGTCCTCATCTCTCTCCGGTGTCGGTATATGCTCGTCTACCGCTTCCATAAGCTCAAGCACGCTGGCTGCATGCTCGTTCTCTTCTATCTCCGGATTCTCCAGTGCTTCCAGCGCCGATCCTACCACTATCGGTGTCTCCGCTCCATCAAAATCGTACTCGTCCAATAGCTCTCTTACTTCCATCTCCACTAACTCTATAAGCTCTTCATCATCCACCATGTCCGCCTTGTTCAAATACACTACCATTGCCGGTACCCC
This sequence comes from uncultured Halanaerobiaceae bacterium, assembly GCA_964436625.1. GTDB lineage: Bacteria > Bacillota > Halanaerobiia > Halanaerobiales > Halarsenatibacteraceae > Halarsenatibacter. The sequence goes on from CAYTDP010000004.1 coordinate 35,483, forward strand.
TACCTGACGAGCCAATAGTATATGCTCTCTGGTCTGGGGCATCGGACCGTCTGCTGCCGATACTACAAGTATCGCTCCGTCCATCTGCGCTGCTCCCGTGATCATGTTCTTCACATAATCAGCATGTCCTGGACAATCCACGTGAGCATAATGCCGGTTTTCTGTCTCGTATTCCACATGCGAGGTCGCTATCGTTATTCCCCGCTCCTGCTCCTCCGGCGCATTATCTATATTGTCAAAATCCATTACCTCTGCTTCTCCGTAATTTGCCAGTACCCTCGTGATCGCTGCTGTCAGTGTCGTCTTCCCATGGTCTACATGCCCTATCGTACCTAAATTTAAATGCTCCTTCGTCCGTTCAAACTTCTCCTTGTTTGCCATCCTCATCATCCTCCTTTGGATAATTATTGTTGTGTGCCAGAACCACTGTAATCCCGAAAAATATGTATATAATTATTTATATCATTCATTAATATGCCGCCCTGTCGACCGCCAGCAGCAGATCGACAGGACGGCATTTATTTTAAAACTCAATGGTCGATATCATGCTTTTCCAGAAAATCCTCCAGTTTGCGCTTGACCCGCTGCAGCGCATTATCCACAGACTTGACATGGCGATCGAGAGAATCAGCTATCTCCTTATAAGATTTGCCCTTGAGGTATTCTTTCAGAGTATCAAACTCCAGGTCGCTGAGCATTTCGTAGAGGTTATCCTCTATCAAAAAATAAGTTTCTCTGCTTATAAATCTCCGCTCCGGATTGGCGTTTTTATTGCCACGGTTGAGGATATCCAGCAGGGTTCGCTCGGAATCCTCGTCATAAACTGGTTTGTTCAGGGATACGTATGAGTTCAGAGGCTGGTGTTTTTGCCGGGTGGCTGCCTTGATAGCAGTGATAATCTGTCTCGTTATGCAGAGCTCAGCAAAGGCTCTAAAAGATGCCAGTCTGTCGATCTTGTAATCCCGTACAGCCTTATAAAGTCCGATCATGCCCTCCTGTACTATGTCCTCTCTATCGGCCCCAACCAGAAAATAAGAACGAGATTTAGCCAGCACGAAATTCTTATAACGCTTGATGAGAACCTCTTCCGCCTGGCTGCTTCCATTGCGGACATGTTCGATGAGCTCATCATCGGACATCTCGGTAAAATCCTCGTAGGAAATCTCCTCAAGAGCTTTGCCTTCCAACCGTCATCCCCTCCCTATTACAGTTCCAATTTACATTATACTTGCTGACGTAATTTTAGTCAAGGTTAAGCCGGGACTGTCTGACGGCTTCATATAAAACGACAGCAGCGGCGGCAGAGGCATTAAGGGAACCGGGATATTTGCTGACGGGGATCCCGAGCAGAAAGTCACAGTTTTCGCGGACGAGCCGGCGCAGACCCGAGCCTTCGCTTCCTATCACGATTCCTAAAGCCCCGGTCAAATCCGCTTCATAATAAAGGGTTTCGCCCTCAGGTTCGGTGCCGAATAACCAGACGGCCTCTTCTTTCAGCATCTCCATGGTTCGATTGAGATTTGTAACCTGACACATGGCCGTGTATTCGATGGCACCGGCGCTGGCTTTGACCACTGCTGGAGTGATGGGGCAGCTTCTGTCCCCGGGATATATCACAGCCTGAAAACCGGCAGCCCGGGCGGTCCTGATCAGGGCTCCAAAATTTTGCGGGTCCTGTATCTGATCGAGCAATAAAAAGCGCGGAGTATCACCGCCGGCTCTTACAGCCTGAAGAACTGTCTCAGGATTTTTGTTATCGATATCTTCCGCTAAAGCCAGCACCCCCTGATGGTTATCGAGCTCGGCCAGATCATCGATTTCCCTGGCCGTAGCTCTCTCCACAGGAATATCATCTTTTTTAGCTCTGCTGATGATCTTTTCAATAATCTCTCCCTCTGCTTCATAATGAATCATAAGTCGATGGACCCTGCGAGGTCCGTTAAGCAGTTCATAGACAGGATTTCGGCCAGCAACTTTGGCCATTTTCTAATCCTCCTCGCTTTCTTCCGCGAGCCGCCCGCAGCTCATCTCGCCTTCGGGACATTCACCCCGTACCTGACAATCAGGACCGGCCCGGGAAAAAAGAGTCGGGGCTGCGTTCTTGACCTGAGCAAGCATCTGCTCGGCCAGGGTTCTTATCTCCCACTGGGCCCTGCGGCAGCAGCGCAGGCGAAAGAAATGATATAAGGATCTGGCATTGTAAGAAGCCATCAGATTGGTTTTCACCGCGGGCAGCACAAATCTGGCATCCTCATTGGGTATATCCTGTTCCTGAATCTCTCCATAAATCCTGCGGCTCTCATCCATGTGTTGGTGAAATTTTTCAGCCGCTCTTTCATTTTCCTCGATAGTGGGAGGGGTTATATAGGAAAAATTATCTTCACTTACATACCGCTGTGATCTCTGGCTGTAAGCCACACCTATACGCTGACGCACCAGCTGATGGCTGGCAACCCGGCTGCAGACGATATGAAAGGAGTAAAAGCTGTGCTCCAGCGTCGAATAATGACCGAGGTCCAAAACCTTTTCGATCAACTTTTTTTTCTCTTCTTCTCCCATCTCATCTCTCAGCTTCTCAGCTCCCTGCCGGGAATAACAGAGTCGGGCAGCTGCAGCCACATTTTTCTCCGCATCCTCGGTGTAATCCAGCAGCTCCGCCCGCGGCTTTACTTCCCGGTTCTGGTCTGATTGGTCGTTATCCTCTATCTTCTCATTCATGTTCAGCCAGCCTCCATTCCGGGCCTCTGGGGGTGTCGTCGACCTCGATGCCCATCTCAGACAGATCATCTCTGATCCTATCAGCCAGCTGATAATCCTCTTCCTGCCGGGCTTCCTCTCTCAACTCCAGCAGATATTCCACCAGCTGCTGAAACTTCTCATCACCGGCACCAGCAGAATCACCTGGCTGCAGCTCGAAACCAAAAATCTCGGCCAGCTCTCCAAAAATACGGTCCGCTTTTTCGACTATTCTTCTGGTTTCCGCATCGACTGTCAGGCCCAGATAATCGGTGGCGCTGTTTATCTCTCCAGCCATCTCGTGCAGGACTGCTATACCTCGAGCCGTATTAAAATCATCATCCATAACATTTATGAATTCTTCCTGCAGCTCCTCCAGGCGCTTCTCGAGGCCTTCTCCGGCCAGAGAATCACCTTCTTCTCCGATCTCCAGCTTTTCCAGCAATCTCTCCAGGTGCGCGGAGGTATTAATCAGGTTTTCCAGGCTGCGGGAAGCCTCATCGATTTCCTCCAGAGAAAAGTTGATCGGGCTGCGATAATGCTTGGCGAGAATAAAATAGCGGAGCTCGTCGGCAGAATATCTATCGAGAAGTTCCCTGGTCTGGTATACATTTCCTATCGATTTGGACATCTTCTCGCCGCCGAGATCGACCGTACCATTATGCACCCAGTATTTAACGAATGGTTCTTTACCTGTATAGGCTTCGGCCTGAGCTATCTCGTTTTCGTGATGAGGAAATACCAGATCGGTACCGCCGCCGTGAATGTCAACAGCCCCATCCAGGTACTTCAAAGACATAACCGAGCATTCTATATGCCAGCCCGGCCATCCCTCTCCCCAGGGGCTGTCCCAGCGGGGCTTTTGGTCCACCTGCTTCCAGAGGGCAAAATCTCCGGGGTGGCGCTTTTTTTCGTCAACTTCCACCCGGGCTCCAGCCTCCATCTCTTCCAGTTCCCGGCCGGAGAGTTTGCCGTAATTTTCAAATTCTTCCACGCTGAAATAGACATCACCGTCTACTTCATAGGCATACCCTTTCTCTATCAGCACTTCGATCATCTCGATTATCTCGGATATATTATCAGAAACCCGGCAGAAGCGATCCGGCATCTCCACATTTAACTGGCGCAGTTCCTCCCGGTAGGCTTCAGCATATTTATTGGCCAGCTCCATAGGCGTCAGCCCTTCTTCTTCAGCCCGGTCGACTATTTTTTCATTGATATCGGTAAAATTTTGGATGTACCTGACCTTATAATCGCGATACTCCAGATATCTTCTGATCACATCATAATTTATAGCACCGCGGACGTGACCTATATGGGAATAATCCTGAACGGTCAGCCCGCAGACGTACATTTTTGCTTCGCCTGGATCATGAGGTTCAAATTCTTCTTTCTCGCCGGTCAGGGAATTATAAATTCTCACGATTTTACCTCCCGGTATTACCAGTAATTTTTTTATGACCGTGAGGATTACGATACAGTCAGAACTGAGGTCTGCAGGCCGCCGTCTGGAGGTTAATCGACTGGTTTTATGGCCCTTTCCAGGCGGGAGAGCGCCTCAGAACGGCCCAGTAACGCCAGGAAATCTCCCAGGCTGGGCCCGGAATCCTTGCCGGTAAGGGCATAGCGCAGAGGATGATAAAATTTGCGGCCTCCCACCCCGGTTTCCTCCTGAACCTCAGAAAATATTCTGCTCACGGTCTCTTCATCCAGTTCCTCACAATTTTCAACTCTGGTTCGCAGTGAGTTCAAAACTTCCTGCACCTCTTCATCATCAAAAAGCTCACGTGCTTTATCTTCATCCTCATATGTGAGCTCACTCAGAAAAAGCTCCGCTTCATCAGGCAGCTGAGCCAGATTGTCCAGACCATCCCGGACAATGTCCAGCAACTTTTTAAGCCATTCTTCATCGACATCGTCATCGACCAGGTCAGCTTCCTGCAAAAATGGCAGGCCCAGATCCATAATTCTATCGAGATCAGCCTCTTTGATATAATGGTTGTTCATCCAGTTTAGTTTTTCTCTGTCAAAAATTGCTCCGCCCTTTTTCACCTCGCCGATTTCAAATTCCTCGATGAGTTCTTCGCGATCCATTATCTCCCGTTCGGCTCCGGGAGACCAGCCCAGCAGGGCCAAAAAGTTGACCAGTGCCTCGGGCAAATAGCCCTGTTCGCGGAATTCGCCCACATAAACAGCATCGCTATCAGATCGCTTTTTCAGCTTGCTGCCATCTTCGGAAAGTATCAGCGGAAGATGAGCAAACCCCGGCAGCGAAAAATCCAGGGCTTCATAAAGCATTATCTGCTTGGGAGTATTGGAAAGATGGTCTTCTCCTCTGATCACATCGGTAATCTCCATCAGGGCATCATCTATAACGACTGCAAAATTATAGGTGGGAATCCCATTTGATTTTTGAATAACAAAATCATCAAATTCACCGCTGTCAAAGCTAACTCGACCGCGAATCTGATCCTCTACAATGATTTCCTCTTCTTTTTCCGGCATTTTAAAACGGACTGCATATTCATCGGGACGCTCTTCCGGTGAGAGGTTTTTTTCACGACATCGTCCGTCGTAATGTGGAATCTCACCCCGGGCTTTTTGAGCTTCTCTCATCTCTTTTAGCTCTTCTTCGCTGCAGTAGCACCTGTAGGCTTTGTCTTCTTCCAAAAGCCTATCAATATATTTCTGGTAGATTTCACCGCGCTCGGACTGACGATAGGGGCCATAGTCTCCCCCCAATTCAACTCCCTCATCAGCCTCTATCCCGAGCCAGTCCAGCTCCTGAATGATTATCTCCTCAAATTCCTGCGTCGACCTTTCTGTATCGGTATCTTCTATCCTGAGTACCAGCTCCCCTTCATTCTTTTCCTTCCAGAGCCAGTTGAAGAGAGCGGTACGAATATTTCCCACGTGTATTTTACCGGTCGGAGAAGGCGGAAAACGCAGCCTCATATCAGCCATTTTATATCTCCTTTCCTCTTTTTTAACTTTATTTGCTCTCCTTAGATTTCCATGTTATAGGTTTCCATATTACAGATGTTTTGCTTCTGTTTTATATGACGCTGGTCCCGATGGTCAGCTGTTCGGGCCCATCTACCAGGGCATGGCCGAATTTACCAAATATAGATACGGATATGTTTTTCTCTCCCCGGACCACGGCTATTTTGAAGCCGCCGCCTAAACCGGGATTGATCAGAGCCAGCTGGCTGTAAGCATCTTTGACAGCGTTCGATATGGCCATCTTTTCCCGGGAATTCTCCTCTATTACCCCCCGGGCGATAGCAGCCACTGTGGTGCTTTCTCTTAACTTGATGGGAAGCTTTTCAGCGCTGGCCCCTGTTTGAGTAATCGCACCTTTATAACCATAACCCTCTATTTTATCCAGCCAGTACTCTTCATACTCCCTGCTTCGAGTCATCGAGAGATAAATAGCAGCACTTTCAGGAGTTATGTTCTCGCTGTCCAGTTCTATGTCGTTCCGTCTATCGTCCTTTTGATCCTTCCGCACATATCCATCGACAATATCTTCTGCAGTAATTATACCGGTCAAATTATCTTTCTCATCGAAAACCGGCACTCCTCCGATCTGATGCTCAGAAATAATCTGAGAAACTTCCTGAACGGAGGCTTCTTCGGTAACGTAGATCAAATCTCTTGAAACAATTCCTTCTATACTCTCATCAAGATCATCTTTCTCCATAAAATCTCCATCGGTTATAATCCCGACCACTTCTTCCTCATCGTCGGTTACAATCAACCTGCCGATCTTATTGATAGCCAGAAGTCTTTCCGCTTCGATCAAGGAAGCACTTTCCTTGATGGTAATGGGGTCCTGGGTCATAATATCTTTAACTTTCATGAATTTCTTCACCTCTCCAAAAATAAATTTTTAGGATCTTCTCCACATCAGCTGTCGGAGAAGAACCAATTTTAATTGCCACCCCCGCTGCTCTCTTCCAGCTGCTCGACCAGAACCTGGGCCTGAGCTATGATCCCCGCTTTCCTGCCGACAAAACCCAGATCCTCGCTGGTGGTGGCTTTGATATTTATTCTATTTTTATTTATGGACAGCTTTCCAGCCAGATTGCTTTTCATAGTCTCTTTATGCTGATTGATTCTGGGTGATTTCAGGACCAGTGTGATATCTATATTGATCACCTTAAATCCCTTGCAGGCCAGAATTTCGGCCGCCCTCTCCAGCAATTTCAGGCTGGAAATGTCTCGATATTCCTCTTCATCGGGGGGGAAATGTTCTCCAATATCACCAGCTCCAACTGCTCCCAGAAGAGCATCGATAACAGCATGGGAGAGCACATCGGCATCAGAATGGCCGACAGCGCCTTTCTCAGCGGGAATTTCCAGACCTGCCAGAATTAATTTTTCCCCCTCAACAAGCCTGTGGATGTCCAGTCCAGAACCTACCCTCATTAAAAATCCGCCCCCCGTTCAAAATCCTCTCCCTGCCTGCCGGCCAGAATCGCTTCGGCCAGTTTTAAATCCAGAGGAGTGGTCAGTTTGATATTGTCAAAATTCCCCCGAACAATCCTGACTTCCCGGCCCATATCTTCGACCAGAGAAGCATCGTCAGGGAATTTTTTTCCGGCGGCCCGCTTATGGGCTTTTTTGATCACATCACAGGAAAAGGCCTGGGGGGTCTGAACAGCAACCAGCTTATCCCTGTCCAGAGTATTCTCCACCAGGCCCTTATTATTCTTCTGTTTGATGGTGTCCTTAACCGGCGTCGCCGCCGTAGCTGCTCCCCAGCGGCGGACAGCTTTGAATAATCCTTCTATTAGTTCTTCGGAAAAAAAAGGGCGGGCTCCATCGTGTATAAAAACATAATCTATATCATCACTATCCCCATCCAGCCGTTTGAGACCCCGATTAACGGATTCCTGTCGGCTTGCGCCGCCTGCAGCCAGTTCGATTCTCTTTTCCAGCCCGGCGGATATTTGAGTAAGAATTTCCTCCTCAAAGTAATCTTCATCTCCGGGCGGAATGACCACAATTATTCTGGAAAATTTATCGCACCAGCCGGCAAATCCGGAAAGCGTGCGTGCTAAAAGCGGTTTCCCGCGCAGCGGCAGATATTGTTTGCGGATCTCCTTTTTCATACGCCTGCCCTCACCGGCGGCGGCTACTATTAAAGCTGATGACATCATTGACCCCTCAATTTCTCCGGTCTCAAGAACGGGAATGTGATTTAGGACGGGCAAAAATCATTCTACCTGCTGCCGTCTGCAAAATGCTGGTAACCATAACATCTATAGTTTCACCCATATAATTTATGCCGCTGTCGACGACTATCATGGTACCATCATCGAGATAACCCACGCCCTGGCCTTCTTCCTTGCCTTCTTTGATGATCTCCACCGTCATCTCTTCTCCTGGCAGGACCACAGGCTTAACAGCATTGGCCAGCTCATTGATGTTTAATACTTCCACACCCTGAAGTTCCGAAACTTTGTTCAAATTATAATCATTTGTGATAATACTGCCGCCCATGACCTTGGCCAGCTTCACAAGCTTGCTGTCCACTTCTGGAATATCTTCAAAATCCTTATTCACTATCTCGACGTCGATATCGGAATCGTTCTGCATCTCCTTTAAAATATCCAGACCGCGGCGGCCCCGGTTTCGCTTGAGCTCGTCTGCTGAATCAGCTATATGCTGCAGCTCTTCCAGTACGAATTCTGGAATGACAAATGAACCTTCCAGAAATCCGGTTTTGCAAATATCAGAAATTCTCCCGTCTATTATTACGCTGGTATCGAGAATTTTAAGCATGGCTTCCTTTTCAGTCTCCTCGATCTTTTCCTCGCTAAAAAGATCGAAGGAAAAAACTGATATAAAATCTTCCAGCTTATAGACACCCATATAGAGGCCGAGATAAGCAAGAATCAAGCTGATCAATATCTGCAGCGGCAATCCCAGCCGGGGTATTCTGTCGAGCGGAAAGGCAAAATTGACTATTCCCGCTACAATAAGCCCCAAAATCAGACCAAAAAATCCGGCCAAAACCTTCTTCACAGGTATACTGGAATAATCAAAATCCAGTTTTAGTACAAAACTCAAAAGTTTCTCGATCAGAGCAGATAAAATAAAAAAACCGACCAGAGCTCCGCTAACCGCGCCAAAAAATTGAGTGCTGGTAAAAATATCATCGATATTAGTAAGAGATAATTCCAGCTCGCTGGCAAAACCCAGAATGACGATCAAATTATATCCGATAGCCCCTCCAATAAGGGCTAGAACCAGTCTCATACCCCGCTTTAACAACCAGGTTCACCTCCCCCCTCTCCGTCGTCAATGAATTTAATAACAGTGGCAGAAAAAATAAAAGAAGGATCTAATTATCTTTAATCCTCCTCCTCTATATGAGGATTGCTGTCAAAAGCATTATCAATGATAGATTTAATTTCATCTTCTCCGGCATCCTTGGCCAGAACCAGTTCGCTGATCAATATTTTGCGGGCGTTATTGAGCATTTTCTTTTCACCAGTAGAAAGCCCCTTTTCTTCATCGCGAATGGTAAGATCTCTGACGACACCGCCCACTTCGTATATATCACCGGTCTTCAATTTCTCCATATTGGCCCGATAGCGCCGATTCCAGTTTTGCGACATCTTGCTTTGATCGCCTTTGAGCAGAGCAATAATCTCGTCCGCTTCCTCCTCATCTATGATATCGCGAACGCCGATTTCATCAACTTTATCGACGGGGATCATAACTTTCATTTCGCCGATAGGCAGCTTCATAATATAATATTTTTTCTCCTCGCCCAGTATTTCCCGGGACTCGATATCGACAATAGTGCCGGCCCCGTGATTGGGGTAGACTACTTTATCACCGATGTCAAACATTATACTGATATCAGCTCCTCTTTAGATACAGCCATTTTATTCCTAAATTATATTATACCACTCAGTCAAATTACTGTCAATTTGCCGAAAACCTATATGTGACGATCCAAAAGCACCTGATCACGCAGCCTTCTCAGACCATCCTTGATGGAGTTAGCCCGGACCTCCCCGATGCCGTCAACCTCATCCAGCTCATCTGTGCTGGCATCAACAATCGAGGAAAAATCACGGAAATGTTCTATAAGATTTTCTATTACCGGCATAGGCAGCCTCGGTATTTTGCGCAGCAGACGATAACCCCGGGGAGTGATCGATAAATCCATCGAATTTACGCTTCCCCCCAGCCCTAAAGCCTTGCTGATGGTACTTGTCGAGAGCATTTCGTCCGAGGACCAATCCGTCAGCTCGTTCAAAATCTTTTCCGCCTCCGGTTCTTCTTCTGTCTCCTCATCATAGTTCACATAATCCCGGATCAGCAGTATGCATTCCTGCCTGACATCGGTAATTAGTTCATCAAGCTGCATTTTGATCAGTCGCCCTTCATCCCCGAGCTCTGTGATATACCTTTCGATCTCTTTTTGAATTTTCAGGACCATTTCTGCTCTCTGCAGCACTGTGACAACATCGGCTATAGTAACCAGGTCCTCAAATTCGAGCGCGCTGAGATTGGTCAGTGATTGATCCAGAACCGAGCGATATTTGTCGAGTGTCTGCACAGCCTGATTGGCCTTTGATAATACTACCCGGATATCCTCCAGAACATGTTTGATATCGCCCTTATAAAGAGTTATAATATCCCGACGCTGAGAAATAGCTATAACCAGTTCTCCGGTCTGTCTGGCCACCCTCTCTGCGGTGCGGTGGCGGGTTCCTGTCTCACGAGAGGGGATTGACGAATCAGGAATTATATGAGCATTGGCTATCAAAACCTTCTCGATATCATAACTTAATATTATAGCACCGTCCATTTTAGCCAGCTCATAAAGCCGGGCCGGTGTTAGCTCGGCCTCTAACTGAAATCCCCCATCGACCAGCTCGAGTATCTCATCGCTGTCCCCGACAACGATCAAAGCGCCGGTCTGAGCTCTGAGAACATTGTCCAGCCCTTCTCTAAAAGAAGTGCCCGGCGCCAGCATTTTCAGCATGTCCATCATCTCTTCTTCATAATTTACCAACTATTACACCCCCGGTCCGGCAGCCAAATTCAGGCCCGGTCATTTTATTGATTTCAAAAAGCTCAACAGATCCTTAATATTATTAACTTCTACAAGCTCTATATCATCAGGAAAATTACTGATTTCTCTCTCTTCACTGGCCGGCAGGATCAACCTGTCAAAACCCATTTTGGCTGCTTCAGCAGTCCTTTTTTCATGGCTGGAAACAGCTCTTATCTCCCCCGCCAGGCCGACCTCACCGAATACGGACAGATCAGCAGGAAAAGCAATGTCATAATAGCTGGAGATAACTGCAGCAGCCAGAGCCAGATCAAGGGCCGGTTCTTTAACCTCAATTCCGCCGACGATATTAAAATGAACATCTCTCTCAGCCAGATCCAATCCCAGCCTCTTATCGAGAACCGCCAGAAGCAGTTCAGCACGTTCACGATTCAAACCGGAAGTTATACGGCGGGGATTCCCCCGGCCGCCGGTGCTTACTAAAGCCTGCAGTTCTATAAGCAGCGTTCGGCTGCCCTCTTTCACCGGAACTACCACCGACCCCGAACAATTACCCGGCCTGCCCTGCAAAAAAGCGGAGGAAGGATTGCTCACTTCCTCAAGACCGCTGTCTCTCATCGTAAATACTCCGACCTCATCGATAGCACCGTATCTGTTTTTATGAGCTTTGAGGAGTCGATAACGATCGCTGCTGTCCTGAAAATAAAGGACAGTATCGACGATATGTTCCATCGTTTTCGGTCCGGCCAGCTGTCCCTGTTTGGTAACATGACCGACCAGAAAAATTGGCACCTGATAACCCTTAGCCAGCTGCTGGAAGGAAGAGGTCATCTCTCTCACCTGTCTCACGCTTCCAGGTGAGGAATCATAGGAGCTGTCATAGACAGTCTGAATCGAATCGACTATGATCAGGTCATATTTATACTCCTGACAGTGTGAGAAAATCTTCTGCCAGGCGGCAGCGGTAAGAATTTTGATATTATCATGGAAAGTTCCCAGCCGTTCAGCCCTCAAAGCCAGCTGTTCTTCTGATTCTTCTCCTGCTATGTATAGACATCGACAACCATTTAAAGCCAGTCTGTGAGCAATCTGTAAAACCAGAGTTGATTTCCCCACTCCGGGAGCTCCTCCCAGCAAAGCCAGAGAGCCGGGCACCATTCCCCCGCCCAAAACCCTGTCAAACTCGGCAATTCCAGTAATAAGGCGAGATCTTCTGCCGGAATTATCCCTCAATTCCGGCCTCAGTTCGACGCCAGCCTCCGCCGAAGCACCGGGATCAGAATCAGAAGCGCCTTCAGCGGAAACCTTTTCAGAATTTTTATCATATTTAATAAAGGTGTTCCAGTTTCCACAGCTGGAACACCTTCCCATCCAATTTGTGGTTTGAAAACCACATTCTTTACACTTATAAACAGAATCTGCCCGGGGCAAAGATATTACTCCTCTCGGTAATTTATCCAGAGCAACTTTAAAAATGGTTAAATATTATCTCGAGTGACTTAATTATACCATTTTAGCCGCTTATTTACAAGATACTCTCCCCGGGCAGAACTATTTTATTTTAGCTCCTAATTACTGTATTTTAATCGCGCAGCTTATCTTTAACTCTTCGTTTCAGCTTTCTCGTTATCTTCGCTGTCTTCGGATTCTTCGCTCTCGCCTTCAACTCTGCTGAAGGTTAACTCATCATCTTCCAGGCCAACACTTACAAGATCTCCTTCGGAAATTTCGCCGGCCAAAATCTTTTCGCTCAGCGGATTCTCGATCAATCTCTGAATAGTTCTGCGCAGCGGTCGTGCGCCGAATTCAGGATTGTAACCTTCCTCGGCCAGCTTCTCTTTGGCGTCTTCTGTCACTTCTATCTCCAGTTCTTTCTCCTCGAGTCTTTCCTCGAGCTCACCTATCATCAGATCGGCTATTTGCTTGATATGATCACGGTTGAGGGAGTGGAAGACGATAGTTTCATCCAGCCGATTGAGAAACTCGGGGCGGAACTGGTTTCTCAACTCGTCCATAACCTTGTCTTTCATCCGTTCGTATTCTTTATTCTCCGTATCATCATCCGGCTGAAAACCCAGGCTGGACTGCTTCTCAATGAAATCAGCCCCGACATTCGAAGTCATAATGACTATAGTATTTTTAAAATCGACCTGTCGGCCGTGGGTATCGGTCAAAAGGCCATCCTCCAGTATCTGCAGCAGTATATTGAATACCTCAGGATGAGCTTTTTCTACCTCATCGAAGAGAATAACAGAATAGGGTCGACGTCGAACGGGCTCGGTGAGCTGACCGCCTTCATCATGTCCTACATAACCCGGAGGCGAACCTACCAGGCGGGAGACCGAGTGTTTTTCCATATACTCGGACATATCTATCCTGATCATGGCTTCCTCTTCATCAAACATCGCTTCAGCCAGCGTGCGCGCCAGCTCTGTTTTGCCGACTCCTGTCGGGCCCAAGAACATGAAAGATCCGATTGGACGCTGCGGGTCCTTGAGACCGGCTCTTGCCCGCCTGACCGCTTCAGAGACTGCTGTGATAGCTTCATCCTGACCGATCACACGCTCGTGCAGCTCATCTTCCAGCCTGAGCAGCCTCTCCATCTCTTCCTCTTCCAGTCTGGTAACGGGAATTCCCGTCCAGCTGGAAACTATTTCGGCAATATTTTCAGCCTCGACTGAAGCACCGTTAGTCCCCTTTTCCTTCTGCCAGGAATTTTTCATCTCCTCAAGCTCCTGTTCCAGCTCTTTTTCGCGGTCGCGCAGATCAGCAGCTTTTTCGAATTCCTGATTCTTGACGGCAGCTTCCTTTTCTTTGCGAACTTCCTCCAGCTTCTGACTCATCTCTTTAAATTCATCAGGACGGGTGTTGTTGTTAAGACGCACCCTCGAGGCAGCTTCATCCATCAGGTCGATAGCTTTATCGGGCAGAAATCTATCCTGTATATATCTATGGGAGAGTTTTACCGCTGAATCGATAGCTTCATCGGTAATCTTGACTTTGTGGTGAGCCTCATATGCATCCCTGAGGCCCTTCAAGATATCCACAGTCTCTTCAGGAGTGTTCTCCTCGACCAGTATCGACTGAAATCTTCTCTCCAGGGCTGCATCTTCCTCTATATGCTTGCGGTATTCATCCAGCGTCGTGGCTCCAATAGCCTGCAGCTCCCCTCGGGCCAGGGCGGGCTTGAGTATATTGGCGGCATCGATGGCACCTTCTGCCGCTCCCGCTCCTACGAGAGTATGCAGCTCATCTATAAAGAGGATGATATTGCCGCTGTTGCGGATATCCTCCATGACGCCTTTCATTCTTTTCTCAAATTCACCCCGGTATTTGGACCCGGCAACGAGTGAGCTTAAGTCCAGCGCCACTACCCGCTTATCCAGCAGAAGATCAGGAACATTCTCCTTATTTATTTGTTCGGCCAGACCTTCGACTATAGCAGTCTTACCTACACCAGGTTCACCTATTAAAACAGGATTATTCTTCGTCCTCCTGCTCAGCACCTGGATGAGTCTTTCTATCTCGGTTTCGCGACCGATAACAGGATCGAGTTTGCCTTCGGCCTCCATGGCGGTGAGGTCACGGCTGTATTCATCCAGATTCGGTGTGTCGCTCTTTTCGTGAGTCTGCTGGCCGGAACCTTTCTGCCGTCCCCCCAGCATCTTGACGATCTTCTCACGGATCTCACCGGTATCGCCGCCAAGCTGTGAGATTATACTGGCTCCAACTCCTTCACCCTCTCTCATGAGCCCCAGCAGCAGATGCTCGGTGCCGATATAATTATGGCCCAGCCGGCGGGCCTCATCCATGGATAGATTCAGCACCTTTTTGGTTCTGGGAGTAAGACCGATGGCCTTGGAACTGGCCTGATCGCTTTTCCCTTCGCCGATGATCTCCCCTATTTTCTTTTTAACTTTGTCATAGGTTACGTCATATTCGTGCAGCACGCTGCCGGCAACCCCTTCATCCTCTCTGATAAGTCCTAAAAGGATGTGTTCTGTACCTACGTAGTTATGACCGAGTTCCCGGGCTGCCTCCTCAGCATACCCAAGAACTTTTCTAGCTCTTTCCGTAAAGCGTTCGAACATCTCATCCACCTCCAGAATTAAAAATTAAATTTTAAATGAACTGAGACTCTCCTTAATTAATTCAGCTCTGCGAACCTCTCCGCTATCTGTACTGTTCCTGTCTCCTGAATAAAGCTGAAGATGTGCGGGACGGGTTAATATCATAAGCTCCATCAATTTATCGCGATCAAATTCGCTAAAAAGTTGATAATAATCACCGAGCAGCAGCAGAGAAGTAAAGTGGATCGACTCCAGATAATTGACTTTATAGCTGTGCCGGAGAATGCCAAATGCTCGCATTATCTTATTTTTTATATCTCCGGAGCGCTCCTCTTCCAGCATTTTTCGGGCTTTTATTTCCTTCTCCCTGATTCTGTGCAAAATACCGTAAAGATTATCTATTATATCCTCTTCTCTGTATCCCAGAGTCACCTGGTTGGAAAGCTGATAGATACTACCTTCGGAGTCGGTACCCTCCCCGAAGATTCCTCTGACAGTGAAGCCAAATTTGCCGACACCACCCAAAAGACTTCCGATCTCATCGGTCATGTTTAGGCCGGGCAGATGCAGCATTACCGAAGCTCTCAGCCCGGTACCCAGATTGGTCGGGCAGGCGGTCAGATAACCCAGCCTGCTGGAAAAAGCATAATCGAGCTTCTCCTCCAGAAAATCGTCAAAGTCATCGGCCTCTTCCCAGGCTTTTTCCAGTCCATCTCCGGTTTTGATAAACTGCATCCGCAGGTGATCCTCTTCATTGACCATAAGGCTTAATGACTGGGCTTTATCGATATGAGTTGAGCTGCCGGCGGGGTTTTCGGCCTGGGCCCGGCTTATAAGATGCCTTTCAATCAGCACTTCTCTCTCCAGCTCATCCAATTTTTCCATATCAAAGTGGAACAGATTTTTTCCTCCATCCTGCTTCTGCCAGTCATTTAAAGCTGAAAAGACGATATTTTTCACTTCTTCAAGCTCGGGGCCTGAAGATCTATTGGGAAAATTGAATTCCGAAAGATTGCGCGCCAGCCTGATTCTGCTGCTTATGACTATATCATCGCTGGGCTGACCCTTAAGCCATTCTCCTAAATTATCCGGAATCCCTGTATCACTTTTCATCTTCAGCCTCCATTCGGCTCTCCAGTTCTTTGATTTTATCTCGCAGTTCAGCAGCTCTCTCAAAATCTTCCCGGTCGACTGCTTCTTCCATATCCTGACGCAGACTGCTTATCTTTTCTTCCAGGCGTGTTTTGCTGTCCCCCCGGCGGGGAACCTTGCCACGATGTTCGCTTCCGCCCTGAACCCTGCCCACGACATAGTCTACTCCTTCGGCAAAGCTATCATAACATTCAGCGCAGCCAAAAAGGCCCTGTTCGGTAAACTCCCGATAGGTTAAACCGCAGTTGTCACACTCGAGTTTTTCCCGGGGAGATGGAGATCGGCTTCTCTTCGGCTGCATAAATCCTGAAAACATCTTCTGAAAGGAGAAAGGATCACCGCTTATGCTTATCTGGCCGCTTTTTTCAGCGCATTGAGAGCAGAGATGAATCTCTTTTTTGTTGTTGTTTACTATTTTGGTCATATGAACATTTGCTTCCCGCTCGCCGCACTTTTCACACTGCAAGTTAGTCACTCCTCTCCCTTTTCCGTTTTTAATATGACCTCCAGTATACTCTGCATGATCCTGCTGCGGAGATAATCCCTTTCCGGCAGTTCTATACCGAGCACCTGACGATGCGTTACCATGTCCATAATATATTTTTCTCGCTTATCGATCAGATCATTTTCATGCAGGCGGTGAATAATATCCTGAGCATCCTGCTGGCTTATGGGCTGATTAAGTCTGGTGATAAGTTTGCGCAGCGACTCATCAACAGAATCAATCGATACTTTGATAATTCGGATAAAACCTCCGCCGCCGCGCTGACTTTCGACCACATAGCCCTTTTCCGGTGTGAATCGGGTATTGAGAACATAATTTATCTGGGAAGGAGCACAATCGAATTTATCAGCCAGCTGATTTCTTTTTATCTCAATCTGACCTTCATCATGACCGATCAGCTCGTTCAGGTACTCCTCTATTTGATCAGATAGACTGGCCATAATCTCCCTCCTTATCCTGTTGAGCTGTCTTTGACTTTTCTTGACCTTAATTTAATGATAAACGTTTACAGCAAAAATTGCAAATTTTAAAGGGCATTTTTAACAGTATTTTTTTGTTCTCCGCACCAATTAAAACAGTCAGAAAAGAAATTGCTCAAATATTGTCTTCTACCTCCCGAAATATATCAGTAAAACCCCCCGGTGAAGGGGGGTGAAAGCCTGAAATAATCTTCCGGTCAGCAGGACTGTAAAAACTGCAGTCTTACCTTGCGGGTGCGGGGACCATCGAATTCGCAAAAAAATAAACCCTGCCAGGTCCCCAGGCTCAGGCCGCCATTTTCCACTGGCACCAGCTGGTCACAGCCGACCAGCGAACTCTTAATGTGGGCCGGCGAATTGCCCTCTCTGTGGGAATAATCTCCTTCAAAGGGCACGATATCATTGAGCTGTTTGATTATATCGCGCCTGACGGAACTATCATAGGACTCATTGATGGTGACACCAGCCGTGGTATGAGGAACGACCACGAGCACAGCACCCTGCTCGAGCCCCTCCTCATTCAGCGCGGTCCTGACGCGATCAGAAATCTCCAAAAACTCGCATTTGCTGCCCGTATCCAGACTGATTTCTTTCATGACGGTTCACCCCCCTATTGATCGCCGTCTTCCGGCCTCATGGTAGGGAAGAGAATAACATCTCTGATCGAGCTGGAATTGGTCAATAACATAACTATCCGATCAACGCCAATACCCAGGCCGCCGGTGGGAGGCATACCGTATTCCAGAGCCCGAATAAAATCTTCGTCCATCATTTGAGCCTCCTCATCCCCCTCCTCGCGGCGCTCAACCTGTTTCTCAAACCGCCGTTTTTGTTCGCGGGGATCATTCAGCTCGGTGAAAGCGTTGCCCACCTCCCGACCGTAAATAAAGGGTTCGAAACGATAGGTGAAATTCGGATTGTCATCGTGTCGGCGGGCCAGAGGTGAAACTTCGATGGGATAATCCTTGATGAAGACGGGCTGAATGAGTTTTTCTTCGACCCGTTCTTCGAAAACCTCATGAATGATCTCTCCCCGGCTCAAGCCATTCTCCAGCTCCAGACCTACACTTTCAGCTGCCTTATAGGCTTTTTCGACGGTATCGATCTGAGTAAAATCCAGGTCGGCATAATTGTCGATTGCCTCAACCATGGTGAGACGTTTCCAGGGGGCAGAGAGATCGATTTCAGTATCCTCATATTCGATAACCGCAGTCCCCAGAACTTCCCGTGAGATATGTTCTATCATATTTTCTGTAAGCTCCATCATATCGTGGTAATCAGCATAGGCCTGATATAGCTCCATCATGGTAAATTCCGGGTTGTGTTTGTAGGACATGCCTTCGTTGCGAAAATTGCGGTTGATTTCGAAGACCTTTTCCATTCCTCCCACGATAAGACGCTTCAGGTAAAGCTCGGGAGCTATCCGCAGATACATCTCCATATCAAGAGCATTGTGATGGGTGATGAAAGGACGGGCATTGGCTCCCCCGGCCACCGGATGCATCATGGGAGTCTCAACTTCCAGAAAGCCCTTTTCCTCAAGATATTCCCGCATAGCTCTGATGATCTCGCTGCGCCGGACAAAAGTATCTTTAACATCTCTATTCATTATCAAATCCAGATAGCGGCGCCGGTAGCGAAGCTCTTTGTCTTTAAGTCCGTGAAATTTTTCGGGCAGCGGGCGCAGTGATTTGGTCAGCAGTTCATAATCGGTGACCTTAACTGTCACCTCTCCCCTGTTGGTTTTAAATACCTCTCCTTCAACTCCCACAAGATCGCCGATATCCAGATCGCCAAAAAACTCGTAATCTTCCTCACCGAGCACATCATATTTGAGATAAAGCTGGATGGTGCCTTCAAAATCCTGGATATCAGCAAAGCTGGCCTTGCCGTGGCTGCGCAGAGCCATGAGTCTGCCGGCCAGCGATACCTCTTTTCCTTTGTATTCAGCAAAATTTTCCTTCACCTGAGTCGATTTATGACTGCGATCATAGTTTTCGGCATAGGGCTCCTCTCCTGCTTCCAGAAGCTCCTCCAGATGCCGGTGTTTCTCGGCACGAAGTTTATGCAGATCTTCGTTATTTTCCATTTCGGTCATAAATTTGCCACCTCTTTTCCTGTCATATTTTTACCAGCAGTCCGGGAATAATTTTTTATCGGTTTATTTTCTGATTTTTTCAGGTTCTTATGGAAATAATTCTGTAGCTGACCGTATCTTCGGGCGTTTCTACTTCTACCTCATCGCCTATCGATTTGCCAATAACTGCCTGTCCGATAGGTGATTCATTGGAAATTTTATGATTGAGCGGGTCAGCTTCAGCGCTGCCAACCAGGGTGTACTCATATACCTCGCCGTTGTCCAATTCCTCGAGCTCGACAGAATTTCCAACATTGACCGTATGATCATTAATCTCATCCTGCTTGACAACCTCAGCATTATCGAGCATATTTTCCAGCTTCTTTATGCGTCCTTCGATAAAAGCCTGTTCATTTTTTGCTTCATCGTACTCAGCATTTTCGCTGATATCCCCGAAATCACGAGCAACCTTGATCTTCTCAGCTACTTCCTTTCTTTTAACTTCCTTTAAATGCTTCAGCTCCTCTTCGAGTTTTTCATAGCCTTCTTCGGTTAAAAGAACTTCATTATCTGACATAGCGGTAAACTCCTTTTTGACTTTCTGGTTTTTTCATTTGATTTTTTAAATTCTTTTCAATCCCTGACATTTCCTCAAAAAAAATAGAAAAGCAAATTATCATGCCCCAGCTCAACAATTGTTTTAATTATAGGTTAAGTGCTCAAACTTGTCAAGAGTTCTGACCGGATTTTTCCTTTTTTTGCAGCCTTTCAAGATAACTGTAAAGTTCTTTCTCGACCTCCTCCCGAGAATCTATCCGGTTAACCCTGTCCTTTACCGGGCTGCAGTAGGGCAGTCCTTTCAGGTACCAGGATATATGCTTGCGCATAATCCGCACTCCCCGCTCCGGACCATAATAATCCACTGCCCTGCGCAGATGGTTGCAGGCCTGGTCGATTATCTCCTCATAATCAGGCTCAGAAGCCGGCCTGCCTTTCTCGATAAGCCGGCGCCCCTGTCTTAAAAGCCAGGGATTCCCTCTGATGCCTCTGGCCAGCATAACCGCCTGACATCCCGTCGTCTCCAGCATTCGTTCGGCATCTTCGGCTGAAAAAATATCGCCGTTGCCGATCACAGGAACCTCCACCCTGTTAACGAGTTCAACGATAACTTCCCGGTCAGCCTCTCCCTGATAAAACTGTTCGCGGGTACGCCCGTGTAAAGCCAGAGCATCGACACCAGCATCAACCAGTTTTTCGGCCAGGCCAAGACTGCTGCTGTCGTCTATATCCCAGCCCTTCCTCAACTTGGCCGTCACCGGCAGGTCGACACTTTTTTTCACCGCCTTAACAATATCACAGGCAAGTTCCGGAGTCCTGAGCAGAGCTGCTCCTGCTCCTCCTCCCGTAACCTTGGGAGCCGGGCAGCCCATATTGATGTCTATCAGATCAGAAGTATATTCCTGTTCCACCCGCTCCGCCGCCCGGGCCATAATTTCAGGATCTGCCCCAAATATCTGAACGCCGGTATAACCATCCCGCGGCCTGATGTCGAGCAGAGATTCTGTCCGGCTGTTACACTGGACCAGTCCATGACTGCTGACCATCTCGGTAAAGACCAGCTCAGCACCGTACTCCCTTAAAATCTGGCGAAAAGGCAGATCGGTCACACCGGCCATAGGAGCCGGAATTACAGGGGTGGAAAGCTCAAGATCTCCCAGCGTGATCATTATTTTTCACCCGAGTTATAGAAATTCATTATATCCCCGGTATCCAGGTGCAGACGGCTCCCTTCCCGATCGATTATCAACTCTCCCCTTTCGGATATCCCCTGCACTGTGCCGGAAAAAAGCCCCTGCTCGGTTCTGATCTTGATTTTGCAGCCTTCAAGACCCAGGGCATCGACCCAGGTATTGTGCAGATCTTCTCTCGCTTCCTGACGGGTTAACTCTCCCAGGTTGGTTCTGAATTCGGTGATTATTCTGCTCATTAAAGCTTCGACAGGCGGAGCCATTCCCTCTTCCCGAACGAGGGAGGTTGCCCGGTCAGCTATTTCCCGGGGAAACTCTTCTATATGGGTGTTTATACCCGAGCCGATAATCACAAGATTATCCCGATCATTACAGTCCAGAAGTTCGCTCAGTATGCCGGCCAGCTTTGAATCTGACAGCAAAATATCGTTAGGCCACTTTATATCGGCATCGTAACCGAAATACTGCAGAGCATGCTGAATAGAGAGCGAGGCCAGAACAGTATAAATATAGAGATCTTCGGGAGCAACTTCGGGCTCGAGCAGGAGAGAAAAATACAGTCCACCTCCAGCCGGCGAATACCAGCTTCGCTGCCGGCGGCCCCGGCCTGCGGTCTGTTCTCCGGCCAGCAGAAGGAGAGGAGGGGCATAATCCCCTGACTTAGCCTTCTTTTTTATCAGCAAATTAGTCGATTCCACCTCGGATTTGTATATTACCTGCAACTCAGGCCAGATTGTTTTAAGGTCATCATACAAACTCTCCAGAATCTGATCATTAAAAAGAGATTTTTTCATACTGCACTCACCTTTTTGAAGTAATTTTCCAAATCTTCTTTTTGGTGAACCAGATATAGGCTTTAGGATCTTCCTGTCTTCAGCTGGTAAACAGGTGCGTCGAAAATACTTATTTAGTTTTACTGGAAGATATAAAACTTCGTTCAAAATAAAATTTTTTCTGCTTTAAGTTTAGTTTTCTACCATTATTATCATGATAGCGATCTTATACGATATCTCAAAAAGAAAAACCAGGCTTTATTTTGACTTGCCCAGACTATTATAATATAATTTTAACTGTAAAGCAACCATAAAATGTTGAAGGAGGAATTCCCATTATGATAAAAAGGCTAAATAAAATATCCTTGTTTTTTATTTTTGCAGCTATATCGATGATGTTATTCACCGCTGTTCCCGCTGCCGGAGAAGAAAACCCCGCTCAAATAGAGCAAAACTTTGTGGCCGATATAGCCGACGAAGTGGAAGAAGGGGTGGTCATGATCGACACCGAACGCCAGATAGAAATCGCCGAACGTCATCCTTTTGAAGAAGAAATCTTTCGTTTTTTCTTCCCGGATCGTTACGATGAAATGCCCGAGCCCGATGATGAACCCCGAACACGGGAAGGTATCGGCAGCGGCTTTATCGCTACCGAGGAAGGCCACATCATCACCAATCAGCATGTAGTTGCCGATGCCGACGAGATAAAAGTTACCATCAAGGGTTACGAAGAACAAAAAGATGCCGAGGTTGTCTGGTCTGATTACGGACTCGATCTGGCCATCCTCAAGGTTGAAACAGATGCCGAACTGGCTCCCATACCGCTGGGAGATTCAGAAGATATTCGACAGGGAGACTGGGCTGTGGCTATCGGCAATCCTGTCGGTTTTGAGTACACCGTAACCCTGGGGGTTGTCAGCGCTTTAGAGCGGCCGATCGAAATCCCCACTCCCGAAGGGCAGGTCCGGCGTTATCGCAATCTGATTCAGACCGATGCCGCCATAAATCCGGGAAACAGCGGCGGCCCGCTCGTAAATATCGACGGTGAAGTAATAGGAATCAACACAGCAGTGGCGACCAGAGCTCAGGGAATAGGATTCGCCATCCCCATCAACGAAGTCAAATTCGCCCTGGAGGATATTCGCGAATACGGTGAGGTTCGTATCCCCTGGCTGGGTATATATTATCGGGAGGTCACCCCTGAATTACAGGATCACTTCAATCTTGAAGACGATACCGGAATAATTGTGGTCGATGTCTTCGAGGACAGTCCCGCCGATGAAGCCGGCCTGCAGCCCTACGACGTGATCACCGAGCTGGACCGGGAAGAAATCGAGACAACCGAGCAGTTCGCCGACAAAATCAGAGAGCGGGAGGTCGGAGATGAAATATTGCTCAGAGTGATGCGCGACGGCGAGCCTGACCTCATCCCGGTCGAATTAACCAATCAGCCGGAAGAGCTTTAAAACCAACAGCGTGAAACCAACAGCATAAACCGATATAAAAGCTATTATGAAAAACAATAGATTAATCCCCGCCGCCGGCAGCAGACTTTGCCGGCGGACGGGGATTTTTATTTTCCAGACTGGCTTTTTATTTTCCGATGTCCGCCCGGCCAGCTGAATTTTCTAACCGCTGGCAGGTCGGCAGTGTTCCGGAATTTTGATCAGATTATAACGAAGCAGCATTCTGCTCAGATAGGCGTAGAGTGGAATCATTCCGGCTTGAGATATTACCCGGGACGGTACGGTAGCTATATAGGGAATGCCGAACAAAGAGTTCTGAAAATAGGGGACCATCAGGACGGCGGTTATCACCTGGGTGATCGCAATGGTGATAAGTATATTGCGAAAGCTCTTTCTGCCGGCAAAGAAATAACAGATGAATATACCCGGCATAAAACCGGTCAGGAATGAAGTCAGAGTAAAATGCGGCATATAAGGGCCCATAGGATTAATAAAAAACCCGATCAGGTCCGAAACAGCTCCGACAATACCACCAACCAGTGGTCCAAAGGCGATTCCGGCGAAAACTATCGGCAGACCGCCCAGGCCGATTCTGATTCCCTCTGCCCCACCTAAAGCGATTCTTAAACTAAATATCCTGGTAAAAATTATGCTCAGCGCTATCAGAAGCGCAGCATATACCAGGCGGTGGGTGGAGATTTTCACTGCTCCATACACCCCCTTTCTCTCTGGTCCATGGCAGGTACCCTGGCACCAAAGAGAAAGGCTCTTTGGCGACAGCGGACGCAATAACTGCACCGCAGCCTTGAGGCTTTCGTCTTCAGGCAACGTCCCATCCCGAAGCACTAACACGCACAGTTATTTACTCTGCCACTTGCCAAAAGTGTAACATATTTCATCGATCATTACAATAGTCTTATAACTTTTTTAATCAATGGTTGCTTCCAGTTCCAGGAATCCTCGTTGATGAACGAAGTGAATCGCGGGGAGGATGTCAACAGCTTTATAATTCCCGGGACTGCCGTCAGCCCGGATGACTCTGTGGCAGGGTATAACCAGCAGCAGGGGATAGCTGCTCAGAGCCGATCCTACCGCTCTGGCTGCGCCGGCATTTTCAATTTGGAGTGATATGCTTATTGTTATCGGTTGATAGATATCGTATAAGATCACTCAAAGCAGAAAAAGCTTCATTGTGAACGTAGCTTTATATCTTCCAGTATAACTAAATAAGTATTTTCGACGCACCTGTTTGCCAGCTGAAGACAGGAAGATCCATTATTTTAGCAATAGCTCAAACTTCCCATTCCTCTAAATTTTCAGCCATGTCCCAGAATTTGTATTCAAAGCGGCTGCTGATGACAAAAAGTTCTTTCAGGCGCTGACGGCGTCGGTCTGATATATCTTCCGCATAATCTTCCATAAGCTCCCGGGCCCAATCGGTGAGCTGACGGAAATCATCGGAACTATACATATCTATCCAGTCTCGATAGGGATTTTTCTCTGAAGTATCTCCCGTCTCAGCCAGTCTTTCGCCTATCTCCAAAAAGCCCCAGAGACAGGGGAGCAGCACGGCCAGAATTTCGGGAACTGTGCCTTCTGACGCCGTCCTGACCAAAAAGTCCGTATAGGCCTGGCAGGAAGGAGATTTTTCCTCCCGCTCAAGATCCTCCAGCTCGATACCAAACTCTTTTGCATACCGGCGGTGCAGTTCCATCTCCGTATTCAGTATTCCATCCATCAGGCCGGCAAATTTCTGCATAACTTCCAGCTTCTGCGCCCGGGCTCCGCCGTAAGCAAAAACCCGCGAGTAATCGATGAGGTACAGATAATCCTGCCTGATCCAGTACTTAAATTTGACTTCATCCAGACTGCCGTCACCTATTCCCCGAATAAAAGGATGCTCATGCCAGGCCGACCAGATAGAGTCCGCATGTTCTCTTAAACTTTCAGTAAAGGACATCTCAATCCCTCCTTTAAAGTTTTGATCGACTCAGTTAAGAACGAAAACAGGCCGATTCAATGGCTGAATTCCTCCAGCAGTGGTATATCGATTAAGTTCAGGGCTTTGATGAGCACATATCCGATAATAGCTCCGGGGATGGCGCTGGCTGCAAAAATGCCCATAAAATAAATCGAAGTTTGAGCGCTGCCTGTGGCCGGAGCTACCATCATGCCGCTGACCGTGCCACCGATCAGCGAAGTGCCCAGAGGCTCGGTCAGGGCGGCGATTTTTTTATCGGTCAGCCGATAGACATATCCCACAACTATACCGCCGAAAAGACCGCCCGGCAGAGCAAATATAGTGCCAAAACCCAGTGATAACCGCAAAAATCCGGTGATCATGGCAGCTGCAGCTGCCAGCCAGGGCCCCAGAAATATGCCCATGATGGCGTTGAGAGTATGCTGCAGAGGCATAACCCGGGTCGGGCCAAGTGGAAAAGATATCCCACCCAGCACTGTACCCAGCGCCGCAAACAAACCTGCTGCCACGACCTTCTCTGTTGATATCATGATAATTCCTCCTCAAATTTTGGTATACAGAAAGTTTGAATTTTTGGTTCTTCTCCACATCAGTTGTTGGATTTTGTTTAAGAACACTTCATCTAGAGCA